>JAFWYJ010000055.1 GCA_017517745.1 Clostridia bacterium
GTAATCTGATGACTTGATTGTGGATTCATATCAAGGTGCCGTCTTATCGTGGTAGGACGGCACGTTGTTATTCGGAAGGGAGAATCGCTCTCGTGCCTTGACGGCACTCGGTCAGGGTCGGCTCTGACTGCCACCGGCAAGTCATTCACTACCGATCCGTTCGATTCCCTCCATAGATTGACCAAAACAAAAAGCACCGCAAGGGGTGCCTTCCATAACGCAGGTTTTACCTACCGAAAAAGCAAGGGGAGTACGAGCAATTGTGTTCGTACTCCTTTTCGCACGCCTTGCCCTGCAAGGTATAGTGTGTTACACCTTTTAGGCGTACCGTCGGGCGTAAACAAAGCCTTCCTCCGGGAGGAAGGTGGCACGCGAAGCGTGACGGAAGGAGCCTGCGTGACTTTAGCTTTGCACTGATTTTATTGTAACGCAATCTCCCTCAGTCGCCTGCGGCGCCAGCTCCCTCCCGGAGGGAGCCTTTGGTTTGTGCACCCCGAAAATCCATCTGCTTTTCTTGACAAGCACTGCTTTTGTGGACACAAAAGCAAAGCCCCGCGCGAGGCGGGGCGAGAGTTACATAGTTGCAAGCCGTTCTTTGATGTTCAAATAGCGAGGTGTATCCTTAATCGAGGCAAACACCGCATCATTGTTATTGAGATATCTCAAATAAGTGTGTCCAAGCGTTTCTGTATTGCTCTTAGCAATATTGATCTGATTGATTTTGATTTTATTTACAAGCAAGGACGAATGCAAAATTTCCGTAAAATCTTGATTCTTTTCAAGGTGAACAAGCATTTGTTCAAGCTCGCAGGTGGCTCTTTCAAACGCTTCTGCCTTTCCGCTTTCCAGTGCCATAAAGAAGTTGATTCGAGCCAAGCGGTCATGCCAAAATCCGAAATCTTTATTCGGGAAAATCATATGGAATATATTGTAAAGCGTTTCCCACATTGCATGTTTTTCTTCGTGAGTATATTCGGCGTCTGTGCAATCAAGCATGTATTTCATATATAGATACATTTTATCACAGATCTTCCAAAAATAATTCTGACAATGTTCTGTAAGCTCATTACCCTCCAATACGTGCACGTGGAGGTCTTCTGCGGGAGGTATCATATCCGCATACTGCAAAGCTTTTGCTCTATTGCCCTTGTGCAAATAGGTAAAGCACAGTCCGCGAATAGCTCCCGTTCGATATTCCATATTGTCGGAGTCCAAAAGCTGTTCGCCAAGCATAACGATTTCGTCAAAGCTTTCGTCAATATATCCGTTTTGTAAAACTCTCATCAAGTAGTAACGCACGGTTTCATCGTTCGGGTATTTCTTTTGCATGGAACGACAGAGATTTAGTCTTTCTTCTGTTTTCCCTTGGCTGTGAAGTTCGGCGTATTTGCTTGTAAACTCTTTGATTTCGGATTGCTTTTTGCTTTTGGCAATATCGATTTCAAGCAGGATATCTGCGCTGACTTCAAAAATGTTTGCCAATACAGGAAGATGCGAAATGTCGGGTGCGGTCTTGTCGCACTCCCATTGGGAAACGGCGTTGGTAGATACACCGAGCAATTCGGCAAGCTGCTCTTGTGTGATGTTTCTGTCACGACGCAGTTTTTTGATTGTAGTTCCAATAGACATAATGTTTCTCCTTTGTAATAATTCAAAAGCACTTTTGTACCCTAATTATACACTTTGTTTTAGAATTTTCACACCAAGTATTTTGCTGATTCAATTCAATTTTCGCTTCAATAATTACAGTAATAGTTTATCACAAAACAGAAGAACAATCAACAATATAGTATGAAATTGGCGCACCTGCTTTATCGCAGGTACGCCAAGCGGCTTTTTCTTTTATTTGCTATATCCGTTTGTTTCACCCCAACATTTATTATAGAACCTTAAAAATCAACTATAAATCAGCAATCCAAACAAACAGATACAACTTCGTTTGTGCGAAGCGCAACATCGTTGATGCGAAGCATCACATCATTTGCAACTTGTTGCAACATCATTTGTGCGAAGCACAACCTCGTTCATTTGTGCCGAAAATGAATAATGATGTTCTCGCTTCGCTCGAAATGATGTTGACCTTCGGTCAAATGATGTTGTGCCTTACGGCACAAATGAAAAAATCCAAGCCGATAGGGATTCACCCTAAAGGACAGTTTTAAAAAATACGGTGTATCTTGAAAAAGATATTCCGTATTTTGCATTTGTGTCCACAAATGCAGTGCTTGTCAGGAAAATTGACAAGTCATAGGTGAACAAAAAAGGCTCCCTTGTGTAAAGGGAGCTGTCAGCGAAGCTGACTGAGGGATTGTTCTACGAGATAATCAATATACTCGCAAACACCCCGAAAGTTTTTATGTATTTCCGTATTCGGTATTCTGATAACTGTCAAACCGTATTCTTCAAGGAAAGCGGTTCTTTCTTCATCGTGTTGTTTCCCTTCTTCGGTATAATGTCCCGAGCCGTCAAGCTCTATGACGAGTTTTGCCTCTGCACAGTAAAAATCTGCAATATACTTTCCCAGAACCTTTTGACGTAAAAATCGAACGGGATAGGTACGTAGAAAATCATACCAAAGGTGTTTTTCTTCTTTGGTCATATTCTTTCGCAACATTTTTGCGGTTGGCACAATATCTTTATTGTGTTTTCTCTGCATTACAATCCCTCCGTCATGCTGACGCGTGCCACCTCCCTTTACGCAAGGGAGGCTTTTAGCGTATCCAAGCCCTAATGTTTCTCTATAAATAAAAATTGATTTAGAAAATTTATGTATTTTGTTATAACATCATCATCTAAACTTTCGATAAAAATGCAACTCCTAACCCAAATGTACATATTGCTATTCCAAGGAAAACAATTGCTTTAGCACAAAAGTCAAAAGCTCCGATGCAATTCTCATCGTTGTCTAAATATGAAATACACGGAAATGCTTTGATATAAACTACCCACGAATTATTTGGTATTTTATGCGGTTTCCTAAAAAACTCCAAAGCACAAAGATAAAGTTTGTTGTTTACATTATATACGTATTTTGTTTTTGTTAAATTCTTTATGGTGAAAGCAATTCTCGGAGGTCCATCATATTTCCCAAATCCGGTCCAAACATTAACATCCTTTTTATATTTACTACCGTACAGTTTTCCAAGAGTCCTGCCTGTTTTATGTGGTGATTTTTCAAATATTAAGTAGGCGATAAAATATAATCCCGATATCAATAGTAAAACACCACCAAGAATAAGAAAGCATATTCCTGCTATTTTCACAATATTCCTCCTTTTAATTTCACAAGATATTGCTTATAAGCCTATTATATCACAAAAACCGCAGAAAATCAATCTGCGGTTTCTGATTTTTTCTGTCGGTAGGTATTTCACTCTCAAAACTGTCCTTAAGAGTATCACTCTATTGGCTTGGATTTTTTGCCTTAAACGTACTAAAAGGTGTCTGAACAAGGGTAAAAACGAACAAAAGGTGTGCTCAATGTCACAAAAAGTGGACGGCTCACATTCATTCGTTTGTAATAGCGCTTAATTTCACCCATATTGCGGGACGTACCCCATCTTGATACTTGCCCCTCTCAAAGGGGTTGACATCGCCGCCGTTACAAACATGGCACACGTAAACGTCGGCACCTTCTCCCCCACCGCCGTTTTTATTCGGCGTACGTAGCCACCAAAATCCATAAAACAGATAGGGTTCTTGGGGGAACAGCCGTGCACTTCACATCTCTTATAGATGGAATACTCGGTTGCTTCAGCGCGTGCATCCTTGAAGCTTGAAAAATACTTTTTATATTCCTCAAGGCTGATCCATTTCCTTGACGGCCTTCTTTTTCTTTTTTGCGGTGCTGAGCAGACGCACGGAAATGAAATGAATCGGATCTCCATCATCCGTCTCGTTGTAAATAAAGAAATAAGAATTGTTGGGATCAGACATATTATGGACATTTGTTTTCAGGGTTTTTCCGTAATAATCAGCAAGAATCAAATCTTCATTGCCGACAAAAGCAAAATATAGATCCCCGTCATCTGTGTCCTGAATATAAAGAGACTTTGCATCTTCGTAAACATAGGAAGGGTTGTTTATCGTGTTGCAAATGATCTTTCCAAGCAATGCAATATCGTCATCGCCATACTCGGCATATTCCTCAATAGGGGTGTATTTTCCGTCTTTATCTAATGGGAAGAAATCACATTTATGTGCAATACGCTTTATCGTTTTCCGCATTGTAGATTTGGCTTCCTCAAAGTCTTTGAAAATTTGCACATTTTCTCCGCAGTTTTCCAAGGTTTCGATTTCGGTAAATAAAACATATTCGGCCATTTTGATTGCTCCTTATATTGATTCTATTATCCTCATTATATCATAAATATCTGTTTTTGTCAAGAATGATAAAATTTGTTTGGTTCAAATCTCTCTGTCCGCGCCTTTTATTCGTTTCTTGCAGCAGCATAGAACGAACAAATGTACACCAGCATTTTTCGCGTTTTCAAGCACAAAAATAGAGTCGGAGCAGCATTTTCAGCCATTCCGATTCCTATTTTTATGTGATTTCCCTTGATTTAGCGCGATTTTGCCTAAAAAACGCACTGAAAGACAAAAAAACGAACTTTTATCTGGTAGACAAAAGTTCGTTTATATTTGCCTTAAACGTACTAAAAGGTGTCTGAACAAGGGTAAAAACGAACAAAAGGTGTCTGATTTTTTCCACTATCCCGCTATTCAATAAATTGGAATTTATTGAACTGATTCAATTAGTATGTATATGTGTCAAATCCATCAATCCAATATGTATTATCTAAGAGGCGAGGCTTAAATAAAGTAAATACTTTCGTTATTCTGAAACCGTCAACCGTATCCTTAAATCCACTTTTGGTTTTTAGTGAAGCAACTGCTTTCTCTGCATTTTCTAGGGAACTATATATTCCAATGTCCTTACGCTCAATGTGATCTATCAGTTTGTATTTGTGAGATACTTTCCAGCAAATCATTTTTAACCCACCGCCTCGTCAAATTTTTGTTTGTTTTATCGGTTAGATTATACCACACTTCCGCAAATAAATCAAGGCGTAGCCTTGCATCTTTAATGAAATCGTGCGTTGCACGATGAAATCCTCGCGATGCTCGGATGAAATCTTCGGCGTACCGCCTCAGATGAACTTAAATCCGCCCTATCTCTCCCCGCGAAGCGGGATTTCATCGCGAAGCGATTTCATCCACCGAAGGTGGAATTATCCCGTCCACAAGGACGGATTTAACTGAAAAAAGCCATCCGCTTACGCGAATGGCTTTTTTCTTGGCAGGGGCAGGAGGATTCGAACCCGCGACCCACGGTTTTGGAGACCGGTACTCTACCAGCTGAGCTATGCCCCTGTGTGCGGTTCTCACCGCAACGCATTACATTATATCACACTTCTTTGTAAATTGCAATAGTTTTTTCAAATTTTTTTGCGATGCTTGCAAATTTTCTTCCGCGCTGTCACAAAAATCAAGGCAAAAGCTTCATTCCTCTCACCGCCTTTGCTCCCACCACGCGATCTCGATCAACAAAGCACCGCACACCAGGATCGCGCACGACGCGACGATATATTCCAAAAACGGCGCGTACGTTGCCTTCGCAAGCAGAAAATTCTGCTCCCGCGCCTGCAAATAGGATGCCAAAATTGCCAATGCATACACTACCACGAGCGGCATCGTGGCGCGCAAAAACACCTTGGTCGGCGGGCAAGGCTTTCTTTTATGTATTCGCTTCATTTTCTGCCTCCTTTCCTTCCGATTTCTATTTTACCACACCGCCGCCGTCTTGTAAAGGAACAGTTTTTTCCATTTGGAAAGAAGACTCGAAAATACATTTTGCGGGAGTGCTTTTAAGCACCCCCGCAAAACAGGATCACAGAACCAAATTGAGGATCGACATCACCAGCCAGATGACCGCACAGACGGCGGCGGCAGGAGAGGCGACCGCTCTCCAAAGCTGCTTGGGCAGACGGCGAAGCGGAAGGGGTGCCGTGTAGGAGGCATCCGTATTCCGACGCGCCCGAACGTGATAGATCTTGCGCGCTTCTCCGGCGGCGAATGCGCCGAACAAAAGCAAAATCACGACCAAGCAGAAAACAAAAATCTCATTGCTTCCCGCTGTGACGTAGAACGCCGAAAGATAGGGCTGTCCGAACAGACAGAAGAGATTGTAGCAAAGATGCAAAAGCATTGCCGCGATGATCGAACGCGTGGCATACATCACACCCGCGAGAAGAAGCCCGAGGAAAAGATAGGACAAAAGCAGTGGGAAGGAAAAGTGCAGCATCGCAAAAAAGATCGCGCTGAGCAGAATGGATACACCCGCACCAAAGCCCTCGTATTCGGCGCAGAGGATCCCTCGCCAGATCAGTTCCTCACAAACCGCCGGCAGAACACCGTAGGCGAGAATGACGTAAACGGTCTCGGCGAATGAACCGTCGGTCCGCGCCACGAAGGTATCGTAAAGCGTGAAGTTTCCGGTCAGAGAGGAGATCCCTCCCGTCAGAATGCCGCAAAGCAACCCGCCCGAGATCATCACCGCAAGCATGCAAAAGATGAACCAAAGATGCTTGGGGCTTGGCAGACGGATGCGCAACCTCTTGGCAAATCCCTTCTCTCGCTTGAGGACGTAGACCAGCGCGGGCGCGAAAAAGATCAACAGCTGCAACAAAATGACCATCAAGTATGCCGTCCTTCGATCGGTCAGCGCGGTGTCGATCAGCCGCGAGAGCAACAATAAAACGAAGGTAACCGCCACCAGGATCGGCGGCGCATGCAACACGCGTGCCGCGGGCGCGGTATGCTCTTGATCGCCTCCCACCGCAGCCACCGCCACAGCGGTTCCCGATACCGCACGGGAAAAGATTCCTTTCCACAAGCGCTTCCAGAGAGACGTGCGAGGAGTCTCGGCAGGCTTTGCGCCTTGCGCGTCCTCCCGTGTCTCTTGCGTCTCCGTCTCCCGAGAAGCCGATTCCGCCCCCTCGTCACGGGAAAGTTTGACCGCGCCCCGCTCGGTAAACAAGGTCTGCACTGCTCGGTCATGCTCCTCGGTTGGCACGCGTTTGACCAAAAAGGCTTGGTATGCCGCTCCTGCCGTCATGCCGGGAAAGTGCTCTAAAAAACGGTCATAATATCCCTTTCCGTAGCCAAGCCGATCCCCCGCGAGAGAAAACGTCAGCGCGGGGAGAATGCAGAGCGTATTTTCATCCGGCACACACAGCGGCGCGTCTTGCGGCGGCTCGGCGATTCCGTATGCCCCGCGAACCAGCTTTGCACCGGGCGCGAGAAGATAAAAATGCATGGTGGTGGTCTCAACGTCACACCTCGGGAAGGCAACCGTCTTCCCCATCTGCCAAGAAAGGCGCACCAGGGGAAGCAGATTGATCTCGCCCCTCGTCGGCGCGTACAAAAGCAACGCCGAAGCCGTTTGGAATTGCCGCGATGCCGCGATCTTTTTGATGATGGCACGATCCCATTCGCGCTTTTGCGTTTCGTCAAGCGAGGCGCGCTTTTGCTTCAAGGCTTCGCGCAATCGCTTTTTTTCGTTCAAAACGTTACTCACGTCAGTCAGCCAACACAGCGCGGCGCAGCTCGTCAGCCGCCTCCTGCCCCTTCATAGCGGCGACCAAGGCAAGCCCGAATTCCATCGCAACACCCATGCCTGCGGCGGTAATCACACGTCCGTCCCGCACCACTCGTTGGGATTCCACCGTCGCACCTTGCAGATATTCCTCAAATCCCGGGAAGCAGGTCGCACGCTTGCCTTCGAGATACCCACGCTTGCCAAGCACCATGGGGGCTGCGCAGATGGCGGCAAGATAGCCCCCCTTTGCCGCGGTGACGTGCAAAGCGGTCTCCACCGTGCGCGACGCGTCCAGGTGCTTCGTGCCGGGCATGCCTCCCGGAAGGATCACCATTTCGGGGTTGTTGTCGCGGAACATCGCCTCGGGAACGTCGGCCTGCACCGCAATGCCGTGCGCACCGATCACCATCTCACCGCCAACGCCGACGGTGGTTACCTGCAGTCCCGCGCGGCGCAACAGATCCAGCGGACAGAGCGCCTCGACCTCCTCAAAGCCGTTTGCCAAAAACATATAAATCATACGTGTGCTCCTTTCCAAGAAAAGCCTTTTTTCGCTGACGTCTGTCAAAAACACAGCGCAAGGATTTCCTTCGTTAAAATATCAAACCTCTTCAAACACATCATTTGCCCGCCGTCAGACGGATCAAAAGGCGGATGCTGTCCGGCTGCTCCTTCGCCTCGTGCGCGGCACGGTTGCGGCGGATCTCGCCGCACTTGGTGCAGCGGTGAATGATGACGTATCCCTTTCTCGGATCCGGCTCGACACGAATCGGCTCAAGCTGTCCACCGCACTCGTTGGCTCGGTCTCCCGGGTTCACGTCAACGTGGAGAGACCACAAACAAAACGGACAGTGGTTGCGCGAGGTGTAGCCCAGTGGCTTGACCTCCTTGCCGCAATGCGCGCAAATGAATCCGTCGTCGTTCTTTGTAAAACGCTTTTGCTCCATCCACTCATCCTCCGAATTTTCATTACCTATATCTTATCACAAATCCCCCATAATGTCAAGATTACAATCATGAAAGCAGGATTTTTTTGCAGAGGACGCGGTTTGTGGGGGACGCGGTTTGTGGGGGCTTCTTGAAAGAAGCCCCCACACCCCCAAGAACTTTTCGGGTAAGGGAGAAAGGAAAGCCTTTATCTGTACGCTCTGAATGAGCAATCGCCCCTACGTTGTTTCGTTCATTTGTTCGTTGAAATGAGACACCGATAAATCCCAATTTTGCGCACCCTTTCCGTGGGCAAAACAAAAAGAAAGCCATTGGCACGAAGTGCCTTTAGTGCGTTCCCAAAATGGCAGCGAGAGCGATTGAAAGGGTGACGCGCACGGATAAACAACTACGCTTACACCCCTGCAATAAAAGTTTTTGCGGGGGCGTGGGGGCGGCTTTTTTCAAAAAGCACCCCCACAAAAAACAAAAGCCATTTTGGGTTAGTGGTCCCAAAATGGCAGCGAGAGCGATTGAAAGGATGACGCGCACGGATAAACAATTACGTTGATACCCATGCGATAAAAGTTTTTGAAGAGTCCAGAGAAACTTTTTGAAAAAAGTTTCTCTGGTCGCCGAAGGCAAAAAAGGGGCGTGGGGGCGGCTTTTTTCAAAAAGCGCCCCCACAAAACGCGCTCCACAAAACGCGCCCCACAATCGCGTCCTCACAAAAACGCTTTACTCCTCCTCGACGGGAACTTCGGAGGTGGTGAGGGTAACGGTCGCGCCGTTGGCGGAAGTCACAGAGATCACGGCTTGGGCATTCCCCTGCATGGGACTTTCCTCGGTGAAAACGATCGTATCACCGGCTGCGTAGGTTGCATCTCCGTAGGTGACGGTCGCATCTCCCGTGAAGGTCAGTTGCATACCGCTGGACCATACCAATTGGATATAATAGGTCTGACCTGCCTCCAGCGTGACGGCCATTTCGTTGTCGGTCTCATAGAAGGGATATTCGACGTTGGAGTAGTTGTACCAAACGTCGGGGGTTTCCACGGTACCGTAAGCGGGAGTCGGTTCGATGGCAATCGCGGTCTCGGTCGAATTTTCAACAAATCCGAACAAATTGTGATTCTGTGCCAAGTCGATCAGCACGTAGCCCTCGGGAAGATCCGCGGAGGCAATGCTGACGAAATAGGTCGCGTACATGACGGGAACAATGGTGAAGGTCGCAACACCGTCCTGCGTTTGCGCGGTTTTCACCGTGGTGTAGGTATAGCCGTTGCCAACCGTCTGCTGACAAACCAACGTCATGGTTACGGCGGTTGCGGTGTAGGCGCTGCCGTCACCCAGCACCACGTTTGCTTTGTAGGTCACCTCGCTCGGAGGAAGAATTTGGGGAAGCGCGATCACCATCGAAGTTGTGGCAAAGGTGGCAAAATTTTGTCTTTGTGTCGTAAATCCGTCAACCGAAACGGTGACTCCGTAGTTGGTGGTGGCGTTCAGGTCGCCAAACGTGACCTTTCCTTCGGCATCGGTAACCTTGCTTCCCACTGCCTCGACCGAGTCGGGCGTCCAAAGCATGACGGTCGCACCTGCGACGAGATTGCCTTCGTGATCCTTTACGGTCACGGTCTTTTCAAGCTTGTTGTTTTGATTCAAGAGATAGATCGTGCGGTTCTTTTGCTCTGTATTCAATTCCCACTCCAGCTCGTCTCCGATGAGACGATAGTTTTGGGGAATCTCCAGCGTTACCGTATATGTATCCGCCGCCAGCAAAAAGGCAATCGTACCCTGGTCGTCGCTCTTGCCCTTCGCGATCTCGGTTTCTCCCTGCTTGATCGAAACGCCAACGTTCGCGACACCCGTCAGCATGTCACTCAGATCGACACGATATTCGGTCAACGTGACGGCGAGTGCTGAGGTTCCCGCTGCAAAGGCATACTCCTTCTGCATATCGCCCGCATATCCCGTTGGGAATTTCACAAGCTTTATGCGCCAATCATTGATATCTTCCGTTTTATCAAGCTTAAAAACAGCAATTCCGGAAGCGTTGGTTGTCTGCTTATGGACAACGTCTCCCTTGCAGAGCTGCAACTGAACTCCTTCGATGCCACCCTCCGAGGTCTGCACCTTGATGGTGTAGCTCTTTGTTTCATTTTTCACGGGGGGCGTCTGCGGCGTTGTGTTTTCTTCGGTTTCCGTCGGTGCTTCACTCGGCGGTTCGGTGACGGTCTCGTTTCCGCTGCCTGTGCAGGCACACACCAAAAGCGATATGCACAGAAGCAGGCAGAGGAAGGACAGCAGTCTCGTTTTTTTGTTCAACCCTTTCATGGTTTTCCTCCCAAAATTGATTGGTATATCGTTTTATTTCCTTAATATAGAGTTGCAAACGGAAATACGCGCGGTGTTTTGGCTCAAGTGATCTCGACAATCACCGCCGCGACACGGTCTGACGTACTGTTTGCATCCACCGCGATCGTCAAGAGCGTGTTTGCCGCGGAAACGCTGAAAGTGATCTTCCCTTCCTTGTTGGCAACATAGGTTTTTCCATTGCAAAAGACCTTCAATTCGCCCTTCGCATCGGCGATCTCAAAGGTGAGATTTGCCGCAGCGGTCTTGAAATGAATCGGCGTTCCTTTTTCGAAAAGGACACTTCCGTTCGTCTGTGCGTCAAGATGCACGGGATTGCTTTCGGTGCCCGAAGTGTTGGGTGTCACGGTTTGGTAATATCCGCAAGCAAAATAAGGCATCATGTCGGGATTGACCGACTTGCCCGCGAACAGATAGCTGTCCGAGGAGGCGTCGAACCATCCGCGCACGTTTGCGAGCGTTTCGATGACGTAGACCAGCTGCTTCGTCAGCGGGCAGGCACCGTTTACGGGATCGCAGATTGCCGCGTAATCAAAGATCAGGCGATTGTATTCTTCCTTATACAAGAAATTACCGTCCTCGTCGTAGAAAAACGCACCGACGTGGCTCATTTCCGCCATATCATAGAGCGTTCCGCCCTCTCCGAGGTATCCGCTCGCCGAAGCCATACGGATATAGACGATCGGTCCGTCCGCCGCGCCAAAGTGATAGAAGCCATCAGCGTCGTTGTAAATGACGCTGACCTCGCTCGCGGACAGATCCAACGGGGTGAAGTTGTCAAAGTTCCAGTTGAGATGATTGATCTGCTTGAGATCACTTTTCGTGGGGAGAATCGTTTTCCACTCCACGTCAACAGGAGAAAACGGCACGTCTCCGACACGCTCGATGACGAGAACACAGTCTCTCATGCTCTCGCTTCGGGGCATGACACCGAGCAGATAAGGCGTGGTGTTTTCCTCGCTGTCTCCGAGGTTCGAGTTTCTGATCTCGATTGTTATGGTTTTGTTTTCAACCGGCAGAAGAGAATCGCGGCTTCCGTTGAGATTGCCACCGTAATAGCCGAATTCAAACCGCGCGTCGGATATGACCGAGAAACGGTACACACCCGTGCGCGTGGGACGGAAAAGAAAATACGTACGGTCGGACGCGTTCAGATCCTTCAGCCAATATGCGCCCTCCTCCACCTTGTAGGCATCGGCGGGAATCGTCTCATTTTGCACGTGGGAGTAGGCTTGCACGCGAACGGTGTCGGAAACGATTCGGTAGAGCGTCACGGTCAGGTCGGTTGCCTCGGGGGTGAGCGCAAGCGCGTTCACGTCATAGGCATACGCGCTTTTGAGGCGCTCATCGGGGAAATCCAGCTCCACGCCATAACTTCCCGTCTCCAGCTTGAAGCTCGCGGTACCGTCCGCCTTCGTCGCCTTCATGACGAGTATTTCGCCGCCCTTCATGATCTTGACGACCACGTCCTCCATGCCGACACCGACATGATCGACAACCTTCACCGAATAGACGTTTTCGGTGACGGGAGGCTGTGTTGCTTCCTCAGTTTTTTCGGTGGTATCGTTGTTTTCGGTGGTATCGTTGTTTTCGGTCTCTTTGTTGGGGGGCTCATTTTGGGTGGCGTCACCGGTACAGGCGGTGAAAAGCAATGACAAAAGCAATGCCGCCGTCACCAAAAGACATACCCATCTTTTTTTCATCGTTTGAACCTTCCTTTCTAAGGACACACTTCCGATGCGCCGAAACGCATCGGAAGTCTTTTTTTCGGTTAAAACACACTACGTGTGCGATTTTTCAGCGTTTCAGACGCCAATTTGATCATAGTAGTAGCAGAACTTGAGCCAAGCGTTTTCCACTTTCTCAAAATTGTATTTGTCAACGATGAGCTGCAAAATCTCCGCCAGACGCTCGTCAACGGCAACACAGAGGTTGCGCTCGCTGCCGGGTGTGCCTGCCTCAAATTCCTCCATCCGTGCAAGATAGCCGCGAATTTCCTCGGTCAGATCGGTTCCCTTGCCATGGTAAACGCCCTCTTCGACATCCCGGATGAGGTCTTCCATTTCCGCAAAGTTATCCTTATAATATGCCTTCAATTCCTCGACGTAAGTTTCAGGATATCTTTCTATATAAGAAAGAATGATATGATCATCTTCGCTCATGCTGAAGTTGAAGCCACCCATTTCGATCATTTGAAGGATCGACTGCGTGAACAGCGGCGTGGACTGCGCGAAATCCGCGTAGATCAGGCTTCCCACGCTGCCATCGGCGCGTCTTTCGTGGTAATAACCGTCAACCAAAACGACGTCGATGCCAACGATGATGGTCTCACCCATCGATCCGCCAACGCCCTCAACGAAAGTGAAGGGACCGGGAGACGCCAAGCGGAAATAATCGTACTGCTCGCCGATGAACTCCACCGTAAAGCTGAGCGATCCGATTGCGGCAACGTCCCAGAATCCGATGCTGATATAATATTCCTTGCCCGCTTCAAAATAGACCACCATGTTGCAGTTGTTGGGATCGTAGTAATCTCTTTGTACGTTTTCGTAAACCAAGTATGCCTTTTCGTCGAATGCATCTCCGTTGGCAGTGAAGATCCATGCGTCAACGGGAAGCTCACTGTCGGAAACGATGCGGTAAGCACCCGAAACCGTGGGCTTGAAGAGATATTTGTAGCCTCTGGGCATCAGGGTGTGGGTGTACGTGATCACGTTGTTCACCTTGTTGCCCTCGGTGGAAAGAATCGCTTCGTATGCCGAATACGGTGCCAAGCCCTTGATCGGGTCGGCCAGAGGCTCGACATCGGGGCCGTATGCATCGTAATAACGGCAGATCTGCAACCACTGTCTCGGCTCATCCGGCTCAAGACCGACACACTCGGCAACCTTTTCCAGCAAGAATTTCAGACGCTGGTTGACAGGACAGAGTCCGTACATGGTGCCGTTGATCGAATAGTTGGAATATACCTCAAGCTCATCCTTGTAATCAACGCCGTTGGCGTCAACGATCAGACCGTTGTAAGCCAAGGAATAGACCGTCGCCTCGGGAGAGAAGTTGGAGAAGCCCATCAGGTTCGCGAGAAGCAGAGGACCGTCCACGCTGTTTACGTGATAGTAACCGTCGTTCTCGTTGTAGAAGATATTGACGTAATGCTCATAGCCGGAGGCATCTTCTTTGAGCCCCGTGGCAGCCTCGCGGACAATATAGGTGGGCGTTTGGATATCATCCACGGTCACGATGCGGAAGTTGTCCAAATAAATGGTATCCTCTCCGACGTCATCGCCGAGGTCCTTGCGGAAATAGAAACAGAGCTGATAGGTTCCGTCCTCAAGCGCCACGTAGGGATAGCAGGTCTGCCATTCCTCGCTGACACCCGAAATCGTATAGATCTCCTCGCTGTCCACGATGACAGACATCATATCGATGCTGATCTCGGTGGAGGAGAACCAATCGAATGCCAGAACGTCGCCCTTCTTCATCACCACGTCGGCGTAAAGAATCGCGTAGGAGCGCGTCTTGAAGGCGTTGGAGGTCTTGATGCAGGAATCCCCGGTCTGTCCGTCCTTGGAACCGATGACGAAAGGCCATGCATACTCGGCAAAGTTAGGATCGGTCTCGCCGTAATAGGTGATGTTGATATCCCCCGCATTGACAGCCGCGCCGATCGTCTCGCTCGAGGGCATCTCGACGTCGGGCTTTTCAATGGGCGTGAGAGCGGAAGGATCGGTGATGAGCTCCTGCACGTAGTTCGCACCCGTGAAGCGGTTGCAAACGGCGTTGAACTCATTCTTTGTCATCGCGCCCTCAACCTTCAGGCAAACCACACCGTAGCGGTCAATGACGACCGAGGTGGGATAACCCTGCTTGGAGAACGCGGCGTCGATGTCGGGACCGTATGCCAGAGGGAACTCCAAGCCACCCTCGGGAAGAGATGCCGCATAATTTGCAAGAAATTCCGCAATCGCCGCGTCATCGTCATAGGGAGAGATGGCGATCACTTCGATCTCATCCCGACGCTGGCCGTAGACTTCATTCAGTGCGGGGAATTCTTCCAAGCACCAGACACATCCGTCATACCAGAAGTTGAGCAGCACCATTTCCTTTTCCTTGAGGATCTCGGAAAGCTGCACCTTCTTGCCGTCATAGGTCGTCAGGGTGAAGTCCTTCATGACGCTACCAAGCTCATAGCTCACACCGCCGAGATCGGTGTCATCGGTGATGACAGACGAGGTCAGCGTGACCGTGAGGCTCGTGTCCGTGAGCGTATAGCCGCTTTCGTTGACGTTGTAGCCCTGCGGAACGTTTTTCAAAACCACGCGCGCATCGCTTGTGGGTTTTGCCGAAATCTTGGCAAAGCCCTTCGCATCTGTCATCGCGTAGCCAAGCGAAACCTCATCCTCACCCGTTCCTCGGTTGATGTAGACCTTGACGTCGGAAAGTGGCATTCCGCCAAGCGTTTTCACCTGAATCGTATAGTTCACGTTGGTGCCGCCGACCGGAGGCGTCACAGGAGACGTTGTGGGGGGCGGCGTAGAAGGCGTTGTGGGAGCCGTCGTGGAGGATTCCGTGGAAGGCGGCGTGGGCTTTTCCGAGGGGGCCGTGGTGGTCTCCTCGCCTCCCTCGTTTTCGTTGGGACAACCCGCCATCACCAGCAGCGTGCAAGCAACCAGCAACAGCGACAAAAGTGTCACCAGCATTTTTTTCATTTTCTTCATTCATTTTCTCCTTCGTTTCGTATTTTTTCACATACTTGAAAAGATTTTCGCAACAAGTTATGAAACACCAATATATAGGATATCACAAAAAAAACAGAAAATCAAGAGTTTGTCTAAAAAAATTATACCGAATAAAAATAATATGTATATTCCTTATATATATTTGAAAAAAGGTCTTGCATTTTCGGTCTCCGTATGTTAAAATAGAGAATGAATGTCTGTAATTATTTATATATAATTAAGATAAAATATAAATTTCGGAAAGGCATGAACACAGATGAAACAGAAAAAACTTCTCACCCGCCTGATCTTATCGGTCCTTGCCGTGGCAACGGTGCTTTCCACCGTTTTCGCCGCGCTGATGCTCTCGGGCAACGACACAACCGCAGGATCGATCGTCCGACTCTTTGACAAAGACGTCAAAACCAATCTGTCGGACTATCTTGACCCCTCGGTCGTGCAGAAGCTTCCCGATCACGTCAAGGAAACGGACGAGATCTCGATCATTCTCCAAACCGAGAGTGAGGCTCTGCTCGACGCCTACCAAAGCGCCGAGACCGGCTTGAGCTTTGCCGAATTCGCGAAGACCGACGAGGCACTCGCCATCAAGGCGGAGCTTGATGCCAAGAAAGCCGAGCTGATCTCCGAGCTTGACGCGTCCGGCGTCTCTTACAAACTCGGAAACGATTACGATACGGTGCTGGGCGGCTTTGAGATCTACATCCTTGCGGGCGACTTTGCACGTGTCTGCGATCTTGCCGGAGATCGTGCCTCCGCGATCGTCGGAGAGGTCTACCGCCCCGCCGAAACACAGCTGGTTGAAAACAAGGTTAACGTCTATGAGACGGGTATCTTCAACAGCTCGAACTTCGCATACGACGGCACGGGAACCGTGGTTGCGGTGCTGGATACCGGCCTGGACTACTATCACACCGCCTTCTCGGTCTCAAACTTCACCGCCGACAGAAGCCAACTGGGCATGACCTTTGAAAACGTCTCCTCGATGGTGGGCAACACCACCGCCGCGAAACAGGAAAGCGGTCTGACCGCCTCCGACGTCTACGTCAACGAAAAGGTCCCCTTCGCGTTTGACTACGCAGACCACGACTCCGAGGTCTATCCGCTTCTGAACAACCACGGAACGCACGTCGCCGGCATCATCGCGGGCAAGGACAGCGTCATCACGGGTGTCGCGCCCAACGCGCAGCTGGTCATCATGAAGACCTTCTCCGACCTCGCGACCTCGGCTCGTACCTCCTGGATCCTCGCGGCTCTTGAGGACTGCGTGGTGCTTGACGTCGACGTGATCAACATGTCTTTGGGTACTTCCTGCGGCTTCAGCCGTGAGAATGACAAGGAAACCATTTCCGGTGTCTATGACAAGATCCGCGCGGCGGGCATCAGCCTGATCGTGGCGGCGTCCAACAGCTACTCCTCTACATACGGCTCCGAGAAGAACGGTAACCTGGGTCTGACCTCCAACCCCGACTCCGGAACGGTCGGTTCTCCCGGAACCTATGCCGGCGCACTTTCGGTCGCGTCGGTCAGCGGTAAGAAAACGCCTTACCTGCTCTATGACGGCAAGATCATTTACTTCACCGAATCCACCAACCGCGTTTCCAAGGAAAAGAACTTCTTTGACGAGATCTTCCCCGCGGGAACCGAGAGCATGCAGCTCGACTACGTAACCATCCCCGGCGTCGGCCGTTCCGCAGACTACACCGGCATTGACGTCAATGGCAAGGTTGCCCTGATCCGCCGCGGTTCCACTACCTTTGAGGAAAAAGCGAACGTCGCCGAAAAGATGGGCGCCGCCGCAGTCATCATTTACAACAACGTCTCGGGTGACATCAAGATGAACGTGGGCGACACCAAAATCCCCGTCTGCTCGATCGGACAGGACGAGGGTGAAATGCTCGCCGCAGCGGGAACCGGCAAGATCGACATCAGCCGCTCTCAGACCTCCGGTCCTTTCATGTCGGACTTCTCTTCCTGGGGACCTGCCCCCGACCTCGGCATCAAGCCCGAGATCACCGCACACGGCGGCTCGATCTATTCCGCCGTTCCCGGTCAATCCTACGATACCATTTCGGGTACCTCGATGGCTTGCCCCAACGTCGCGGGCATCGCCGCCCTGCTCCGTCAATACGTGAAGGCGACCTTCACCGACATCGCCGATCAGCCCGTTGAGGTTGCCGCGATGGTCAACCGCCTCCTGATGTCCACGGCGGATATTCTCTACAACACCAACGGTCTGCCCTACGCCGTCAGAAAGCAGGGCGCGGGACTTGCCAACCTCGACAAGGCAGCTGCAACCGCCGCCTACATCCTGACCTATGACCGCAAGGACGGCTCGGTGATGGATAAGACCAAGATCGAGCTGGGCGACGATCCTCAGAAGACCGGTGTTTACAACCTGAAATTCTCGGTCAAGAACTTCGGCGCAACCGCGCTCTCCTACAGCCTTTCCTACACCGTCATGACCGAGGGCGTGAGCGAAACCAAGACAAACGACGGTAAGACCACCGTCGACGAGCTCGGCTATCTCCTCTCGGGAGCTGTGATGAACGTGACAAAGTCCGAAAACTGCACGCTCTCCGAGGACGGCAAGACGGTCACGGTCGCCGCCGGCCAGACCGCAACCCTGAACGTCACGCTCACTCTGAGCGACACCGACAAGGCGTACCTCAACAGCTCCTTCGCAAACGGCATGTACGTCGAGGGCTTCCTCGTGCTGAACAATGCCGATGCCAACGGCGTTGACCTCAGCATTCCCTACCTCGCCTTCTACGGTGACTGGACCGTGGCTCCGATCTTCGACCTTGATTATTATGCAACCAATGCCGACGAGCTGGATGACTCGATCGACCTGCTCGACAAAACGCTTCCCGACGCCTATGCAACGCGTCCGATCGGCAGCGTCTCCCAGGACTTCGTCAGCTACCTCGGAGCCTACTACTTCCAACAGAATCCCACCGCCAAGCAGATCGCGGCAAGCCGTGATTACATTTCGATCTCCAACATCGACGGAACCGTCCACTCGCTGGAATACGTCTGGGGCGGTCTGCTCCGCAACTGTGCCTCGATCGTCATCACCATCACCGATGACGCCACGGGCGAGGTCGTCTTTGAGCGTGTGGAAAACGACATCCGCAAGTCCTACGGCGACGGCGGATCAATCTACCCCGCCAACATTGACGTCGGCTTCGACGCGGCAGAACAAAATCTGAAGAACAACTCTCGCTACACCGTCACCCTCAAGGGCTACCTCGACTATGAACGCGACGGCGGAGAAAACAACCTCTCCAACACCTTCACGTTCCCGCTCGTCACCGACTTCCAAGCCCCCGCAGTCACCGGCTGTGAGTTCTACACCGAATACGACAAATCGGCCAAGACCACGCGCCTCTATGCGAAGGTCGCGATTTACGATAACCACTACGCGATGTCGGCAATGATGGGCTACGTCAGCGAAGAGGATGTCGCTCCCCAGAAAGAGTACGTACTCAATTCCTTTGAGAAGTATCTGACTCCCGTTTATTCCTCTTTCAACTCCACAACCTACGTCACCTATGAGTTGACCGATTACGTCGATCTGATCCGCAAGGACGCATACAACAAGAACTGCTTCACGGTTGCCGTCTATGACTACGCGCTCAACCAGGCGACCTACGAGATTCAGCTTCCCGACGATTACGATGAATTCTACTTTGCAGAGGCAGAGAACGGTCTGACTCTGAGTCCCAACGAGACCTACACCCTCACACCTCTGGCTTATCCCGGAACCGAGTGGACCGAGCTTCTCGATTACAGCGTTTCGAACACCAAGGTTGCCGCGGTCGTCAACAACAAGCTCGTGGCAGTCGCCCCCGGAAAGACGATGGTCTACGCCAAGGATCCCGTCACCAAAAAGCAGGCAAGCTTCAGCTTGACCGTGCTTGCCGAGGGAGACCCCGGGTACGTTCGCTATGACAAGCCGGTTGCGGACAACTTCACGCTGACGGGCTTCTACGTCAACAAGGCATACTACCAGCTCAACACCGATGATCGCGAGCTTGGAAGCACGGGAGACGAGGCAAAATTCGCCTCCTCGACCTACGCGCTTTCAATGTATCCCTCCGAATCCGTTACCCTGCGCTGGGCGCTCGACGCCTACTTCCCGAACAGCACCGAGGTGGTGTTCGAAAGCAGTAACAACGATCTGGTAACGGTCGCCGAGGACGGCACGATCACCGCCGTGGCGGAGGGCTTTGCCACCGTGTCGGTCCGCGTTCTGATGGACGGCAAGAGTACCTACTACGCGCACTCGGTCAGCATCACCGTCAAAAATCCTTACCTCACCACCGGCCCCTCGCTGACACATTACTTCGGTAACGGCGGGTTGGTCGATCTCCCGAAGGATCTCGGCATCACTGAGATCGGACAGTTCGCATTCTCCAACTTCGATTACGTTCCCAAGGAAGAGGGAGAGGAGATTTCCGATGAGACACCCGAGACCACCAAGATCTGGTATCTGGGCGACAACACCATCGAGGAAGTCATCATTCCCGAGGGCGTCAAGTCGATCGGTCCTTACGCCTTTGCAAACCTGACCGCACTCAAGAAGGTCACCCTTCCTTCCACGCTGGAGCGCATTGACTACGGCGCGTTCCTGGGCTGTACGTCGCTGACCACCGTCAACGGCATCGAGCACGTCAAACTCATCAACGAGAATGCTTTCTATAACTGCAACCTGCTCGGCACGCTGACGTTCGGCAACGCCATTGCCATTTCCAACTATGCCTTCGCGAACAACAAGAACCTGACCGCGGTCGTGCTGCCCGCCGGAACACAGTCGATCGGTGCTTTCGCCTTTGCGGGTGACACCTCGCTTGCGACGATCACCATCCACGCCGAAAAGCTCAAGCTCGGTCAGTATGCCTTCTCGGATTGCGCGATCACCGAGATCGCGATCAACGCAGCCGTGCTTCCCACCGGACTCTTCAAGGGTTGTGAGTCGCTGAAAAACGTGACCATCGGACGCGACGTTGCCGTGATCGGGGAATACGCCTTCCGCGATACCGAGGTGGCAAGCTTTACGGTCGCCGAGGGCAACACCACCTTCTTCGCGCAAGCCGACAAGCCCTATCTGCTCAGTGCAGACAGAACCGCGATCCTTTTGGTCGCTCCCGCCGCATCCGGCACTTTCAGCGTCACCGAATCGACCGTCACCGCAATTGGAAACGGCGCGTTCTCGGGCAACTCCAATATCAAAGCTGTCGACCTTCCCACCGTCAAGCACGTCGGTGATTACGCATTTGCGCAGTGCACGAAATTGGAAAAGGTCACCTTCGCACCGCTCGAGAGCATCGGAGATTACGCCTTCTACGGCACAAAGCTCACGAAAACACCCGACCTCTCCACGCTTGATCGCATCGGTGATTGGGCATTCGCACACTCAAGCTTGACCGAACTCCATATCCCGAACGGCATGACCGTCGGCAACAGTGCCTTCAGAGAATGTGTTGCCCTCAAAACGGTCACCGTCGGCGACAACGTCAAGTTGGGTGCCAACGCCTTCCGTCTCGACGTCATCTACAATACCAACTGGGGAACCTCCTCCTATCGCGACGAGAACGGAAACAAAATCTACTATTATATTTATAAATCGCCCCTGACCTCGCTGACCGTCGGCAACAACGTCGAGATCGGCAACGCGGCATTCTACGGAGCCGCAGAACTTCAGAGCGTCACGCTCGGGGAAGGCGCCGTCATTGGCGACGAGGCATTCTACAACAACGTGAACTTGAGATATATCGATCTCTCGAAGGCTGTCTCGATCGGAAGAGCCGCCTTCTCGGGCGACGTTCGCGAGTGCTACGTCGACACAAGTTTTAATGTTCCCGCGCTCACCGCAGACGGCAACTATCTGTGCAGCTATTATGCCCCCAAGCTCCAAACCGTCGATCTTTCCGCGGCAACCACCCTCGGCAGTCGTGCCTTTGCCTACTGCCGTCGCCTGACCTCCGTTGCGCTGAATTCCGCGCTCACCGAGATCCCCGCGTCGGCATTTGAAAGCTGTATCTCCCTGGAGATCATCAACCTCTCGAACGTCAAAAAGATCGGAGAAGCCGCATTCGCGGAATCGGCTCTGACGCAGGCGTATCTCTTGCAGGCTGAAACGATCGACAAGAACGCGTTCATTTACAGCGAACAGCTCGCCGCTGTCACCTTCGGCACCGCAGGCGTCAGCGTCGAGGACAGCGCGTTTGCTTACTGCGCGTCTCTCGCAAGCGTCGAGGGAATGAACCTCGTCACAAAGATCGGCAATTACGCCTTCGCGCTCACGGCTCTCACCGAGGCGGATCTTTCCGCCGCAACGAGTGTCGGTGACGCGGCATTCCTCAAAGACAGACCCACCGCGTTTGAGGTCAACTTTGGAGACACACTCACCAACATGGGCGACAATCCCTTCGCGTTCTGTATCCTCACGCCCTTCTCTGCTACCGTTTCCGAAACCTTCAACAACAAGGAATACCTGAGCACGGTCTATACGTTTGATCTGGGCAGCGCGTTCCGCGTGATCGACGGCTCACTCTACCGCATTGTTCCTCGCGGCTACGAGCTGATCACCTACGCCTCTCGCGGAGAAGACACCGCAAAGGTGGCGGACGGCACCGTGCGCATCAGCGCGATGGCGTTCGCCGGAACCGACGTGGTCAAGGTGCTGCTGCCGCAGTCTCTCGTCTCGATCGGACACAAGGCGTTCTACGGCTGTGAAAAGCTGACACTCGTCGTCTTCACAAGCTATGACGCGCCGATCCTGGAAGAGGAATTTGACTTCTATTACTATGCAAGCGGCGAGAACATTCCCGCCACGGGAGACTACTCCATCGTCGAAGCAGACGGTGACACCCAAGGCAAGCGCAGTGGTCTGGGCATCGTTCCCTACTTCATGTGGAACGTGGTCAGCAATCCCTATAACGTCTACTACGGCGCGACCTTCTCGGATTACATCGGCCATATAGACAACTCGCTCATCATGAGCCGTCCCGTCAACGGACGGAATTACGATTCCTTCATTTTCGCGCAATACTTTAACACCTCGATCGACGGTTCTGCAGCCCCCGACGAAATCACGTTGGCGGCAATCGCGGCAATCAACGCGCTCCCCGACGTGGTATCCCTCGCCGACAAGGCATTGGTGCAAGCGGCTCGCGCTGCCTATGACAAGATCTCGTTGCACGAGCAACGCGCGCTGGTCGCCGATTATTACCCGAAGCTTCAGGAGGCAGAGAAGCGTATCGCCAACCTTGAGTATCTCGAGAACGGCGATCCTGTTCCCGAACCCGAGCCTCCCGTCGAAAAGAAACCCATGACAACGGCAGAGATCCTCTGCATCGTTTTCGGTTCTCTCTTCCTTGTCAGTACCGTCGCGATCATCGTTCTCCTTGTGCTGTTGCGCAAGAAAAACAAATCCAACACCCCACCCTCCTCCCCCGAGGACGGCGAGACGGCGGAGGACACGGCACTTGACGAGCTTTCCGAGGAATCGAACGAAGCTTCCGAAGAAGCGGAAACCTCCGAGGATGTACCCGCCGAGGAAGGCGCGGAAAACGCCGACGAAGAAGAACGTGCCGAGAAGCAACCCGAAGAAATCTCCCAAGCGGAAGATGCAACCGAATCCTCACCTGCCGACGCAGGTGAGGAGGCATCCTCCGAGGAAAAATCCGAACAGAAATCCGACGAAGAGTCGGAGAGAGCGTAAGCTTTCGGAGAAAAACAAATGAAAAAATATTGCAAGCTACTTTTGTTGACGGTACTGCTTGTGTCGACGATCTTGATATTGGCGGCATGCGCCAATTGGGAAAAGCCCTACACAAGCGCCGATGCCGACGGCTACACCGTCAGTGTCCGCTTTGACGCGAACGGAGGACGCTTTGCGGGAACGAACGACGTTTCCGTCATCGACGTTTTCAATCCCAACAAAGCGCCGACAAACACCGACGGCAAGGCAGAGATCACGCTGATCACACCCGATGACAGCCGTCGCGAAAGCAACGCCTTTGAGGTCTCCAACACGGGATATTTCCTCGCGGGCTGGTACCGCGAGCGGGCGCTCCGCACCGACGAGAACGGAAACCCGCTCGACGAGGACGGAAATCTTTGCTCGGAATCCAACAAGGAGCAGGGCTACGTTTACGGCGGCAGATGGGATTTCGACAAGGATCGCCTTGAGGTCGATCCGAACGCCTCCCACTCCTCCTCCGAGCCCGTCATCACGCTCTATGCGGCATGGGTTCCCGATTACACCTACGAATTTTATGCATTGGATTCGGAAACCAATCAGTTCACCCTTCTCAAATCTCAAAAATTGCAACAAGAACTCGAGCTTCCCCGCTGGGAGGATAATGCGGTTAAAATCAACATGAAGAAATTCCCCACCGTCGAAGGCAAAACCTTTGACAAGGCATATCTCGATCCCGAGATGACGCAAGAGATCACCGAGCGCATCGGCGGCTCGGTCGACTATGAAAAGGGAATCTCGAACACCAAGACCATCAAGATCTACACCACGTGGATCGAGGGAGAGTGGTTCCGCATTTACACCGCCAAGCAATTCTATGACAACAGCCGACTCGGCGGCAACTACCTCATCTGCGCGGACCTCGACTTCACCAATCAGCCGTGGGCGCCCTCGCTCGCAAAGGGTGAGTTCCGCGGAACCATTCTCGGAGGAGGTCACAAGTTCTCCAACATCACCGTCAAGCAGGGAGACGCCAGACAGGAAGCCGGCGGACTCTTCGGAAAGCTTCATGCAAGTGCCAAGATCGAGGATCTGACCATCGAAAACGTCACCTACACCTTCTCCGGCTCGATCAACCCCACCGGCGCAGCCTTCGGCTTGCTCGCGGGAACGATCGCGGACGGCGCAACCCTCTCCAACGTTTCGGTGAGCGGCAAGCTGCAGATCGATGCCGAAAATCTGATCACCGACTACGGTCTGCAGGGTCACTACGAGATCGGCCTGCTCTGCGGCGAAGGAACCTATGCGGATCTTTCCACCGACGGCATCATCTGCGAATTGATCCGAAACGAGAAAAACAAATTCGCGTTCACGGTCAACGAAGACAAAACCGTCACGCTGATTCAAAACGAAACCAATTCAGAACAATAAAAAATTCAGGAGGAACAAACAGCTATGAAAACAAGAAGAATCATCTCGATTTTGCTCTGTGCAGCCATGTGTCTGGGCGCGCTCGTGTCCTTCTCCGCATGCAGCAGTTGCAAAAACACAACCAAGAACACCGATGCGCTGGTCATCATGAGTGAGGATATGGACGGTCTGTTCAATCCCTTCTACTCGACCACCGGTGCCGATGCCAACATCGTCTCCATGACGCAGATCGGCATGCTGACAACCGGCTATGAGAACGAAAACGTCACGGTTGCTTGCGGCGACGGCGAAGCCGTTGTGGTAAAGGATTACCAGATCAGCCATGACAGTGTCACCAACAAGACGACCTACACCTTCGTCATCAAGAACGGCATCAAGTTCTCGGACGGCAAGCCGCTGACCATGAACGACGTGCTCTTCAACCTCTACGTCTACCTCGACCCCGTCTACTCGGGCTCCTCGACCATGTACTCGACCGATATCGTCGGTCTGCAGGCGTACAGAACCCAGCAGATCCTCTCGAACGGCGACGATGCAGATGACAATCTGACCAACATCGCAAATGCGCGCGCAAAGGCTCGCATTGACGAGCTGATCAACCTCTTCCAAAGCGTCGGCAAAACGCCCACGCAGGGTTCTTTTGACGCGGGCTACGATCAGATGATCGCTGCGATCGCGACGCACAAGCTCTCCGACGGCTACAAGAAGGCACTCTCCAACGACACCGCATCGGTCACCAACGATCAACTCAAGGCTGACTACGAGCAGGCGCTCAAGCTCTTCAAGGAGGAGCTGGGAACCGACTTCGCAA
Organism: Clostridia bacterium; assembly: GCA_017517745.1. Classification (GTDB taxonomy): domain Bacteria; phylum Bacillota; class Clostridia; order Oscillospirales; family CAG-272; genus UMGS1865. Next base: position 25,587 of record JAFWYJ010000055.1, read on the forward strand.
GCGCAAAGGAAGCATATCTCGAAGAGCCTTACAAGACCGCCTTCACCAATCTCTGCACCGAGAAGGGACTGAACTATGACGTTCTCTCCTTTATGTATGCGGAAGGCTTCGTCACCATTGAATACGCCAAGGATCCCGTCACCAACAAGCCGCTCAAGAACAAGATCGAGAAGGTCACGCCCGACTACAACACCGCAGTCGCCGTTGACGAGGCAAGTGCCATCAACTACGTTTACAACTCCAAGATCTCGACCGAGCTGCATACGATCCTGCGCTATTGGGCAACCGCGCAGAAGCTGAACACCGAGTACACCGCAAAGGCGAAGGAAGTTCTCCTGCGCGAGAACATGAAGGAAGGTCAGCTCGCCATCCCGAACATTTCCGGCATCGTTTCTCTCGGTCACACCACCGACCGCGCAACCGTCACCGCGAAGAACGGAACCTACACCGTCGCACACAGCCACAACCCCGACGGTACCGTCACCAATCCCGACTCCGAATATGACGTACTCGAGATCACCATCAACGGCGTTGACCCCAAGGCGATCTGGAACTTCGCTTTCTCGGTCGCTCCTCAGCATTACTATGCAGAGGGCTACACCGTTGACATCGCCAACAACAAGTTCGGCGTGGAATACGGCTCCTTCGACTTCATGAAGAACGTCATTCAATCCTCCAGAAACGTCAAGGTTCCCATGGGCGCGGGCGCTTACAAGGCAACCGACATCAACAACAATGACAACCCCGACGGAAACGCTTTCTTCAGCAACAATATCGTCTATTTCAAGGCAAACCAGAACTTCCTGCTCGGATCTCCCAAGATCGAAAAGGTCCGCTACCAGGTCGTCAGCGCTTCCAACGCCATCAATGCCCTCGAAAGCGGCTCGGTTCACTTTGTAACGCCTCAGTTCACCAAGGATAACAAGACGAAACTCGACTCCCTCAAGGCAGAAGGAATCTCCATGCTCTGGACCGATCAGCTCGGTTACGGTTATATCGGCATCAATGCAGGCAAGGTGAAGGACATCAATCTCCGCAAGGCGATCATGACCGCAATGGACACCAATCTCGCGCTCAGCTATTATGACACCGGTATGGCAGAGACCATTTTCTGGCCCATGTCCACCGTCAGCTGGGCATATCCCAAGCAGTCTGACGGCAAGACCAATGAAAGCGACAACATGCACGACTATCCCGCTCCCAAATTTAACAGAGAAGCCGCAAAGCAGAAGATCCTGGACTTCATGGATGCCGCAGGTGTTCCCGCAGGACACAAGGATCTTTCCATCAAATTCACCATCGCAGGCTCAAACCTGACCGACCACCCGACCTACCAAACCTTCCAGAGTGCAGCCGATCTGCTCAACGAGTGCGGCTGGGACATCGAGGTCGTTCCGGACACCCAGGCACTCACCAAGCTCTCCTCCGGCTCTCTCGCCGTTTGGGCAGCCGCTTGGGGTACCACCGTGGACCCCGATATGTATCAGGTCTACCACAAGAACTCCACCGCAACCAGCACGCTGGCTTGGGGCTACCGTGAGATCCTCGCGAACGAGGGCACCTATCCCGAAGAGACCATGCTCCTGAACCAACTGAGCGAACTGATCGACAAGGCGCGCGAAGTCGAGGATCAGGCAACCCGCGCAGGACTCTACAAAGAGGCAATGGGCAAGGTGCTCGACCTCGCGATCGAGCTTCCCGTCTACCAGCGTAAGGTTCTGTACGCCTACAACGCCGAGATCATCGACGCGAACTCGCTTCCCGCCGAGATCAACCCCTATTCCTCTCCGCTCGACAAGATCTGGACGATCGAATTTGCAGACTGATCACAGTCTTGGGGGGACTTTATGTTCAAATACATTCTGAAACGACTTCTGCTGTCGATCTTCATCCTGCTGGGTGTGTCGCTGATCATCTACATCCTCGTGCGCTCCATGCCGTACGACTTCGTTTCCAACAAGATCAGCGCTTTGCAAAGCAACACCTCGCTCGATGCGACGGCAGTGGAAAAAATGTACGAAATGTACGGCTTGCAGGACAACAGCTTTTTGGGGATCCTGAAGGGATATGCCAATTGGCTGGGTGCTCTGTGCCGATTCGATTTCGGTAAAAGCTTTGTTTACGGTGACTCGGTGCTCAACATCATCGTGGACAAAATGGGCGTTTCGTTTGCCGTTGCGCTCATCGCAACCTTCTTCGAATTTCTGATCGCGATCCCGCTCGGCATCACGGCGGCAACGCATCAGTATTCCCTGCGCGACTACGTCGTCACGATCCTGGTCATGGTGGGCATCTCACTGCCAACCTTCTTCTTCGGACAGATCCTCAAGGACCTCTTCGCCATGAAGCTGGGGTGGTTCCCGCCATCGGGCCTTTTGGACGCTTCGCAAACGCTTGACGGCATCGCGCTCCTGGGAGACTATCTGCGCCATATGTTCATCCCGATCCTCACGGTCGTCATCCTGAGCATCGGCGGACGTATGAGAATGACGCGCACGAATATGCTGGAGGTGCTTTCCTCCGACTATATCCGCACCGCACGCGCAAAAGGTCTGAAGGAAAAGATCGTCATTTATAAGCACGCGTTCCGCAACACGCTGATCCCGCTCGTCACCTCGCTCGCAGGGCTTCTGCCCTCGCTCTTCTCGGGTGCGATCATCACCGAGCAGGTCTTTGACCTGCCCGGTATCGGAAACGTCGCCTTCAAGGCGATGATGCAAGCGGATATTCCCTTCATTATGGGTTATAATATGTTCCTCGCGCTGCTCAGTGTCGTCGGCGTTCTGCTTGCCGACCTGATGTACGCCGTGGTCGACCCGCGTGTGAAATTGAGTTGACAGGAGGCTTTGATCATGGAACAAAATGAAAAATGGAATCAAAGCGAAGCCTGCGCAGAGAATCCCGAACTCACGGCAGCGCCCGTGACCGCCGAGGAGAACGAGCCGCTGGAGAAAAACGTGCGACTGATGTCTCCCATGCGCATGGTCATGCGCCGCTTCTTCCGCTCCAAGCTCAGCATCGTGGGCCTTGTCATGCTCATTTCCCTCTTCCTCTTCTGTTGGCTCGGTCCCGTGGTTTACACCCGTTGGGGCGAGACCGAGCAGGATATGTCGGGAAAGATCGAATATACCATGACGGAGATCACGTACAAAAACGAAAAGGGAGAGGACGTCTCCTTCTATCAGGTCATCGAGACCGGAAAGCGCATCAACTCGCTTGCCAAGCCCTCTTCCGAGCATCTGCTCGGAACCGATAAGGACGGCAGAGACGTCTTCACCCGTCTGATGTACGGCGGACGCATCTCGCTGGCGGTCAGCTTCATCGCCGTCTTTGCCATCACTCTGTTCGGCATCGTCTTCGGCGGCATCGCCGGCTATTTCGGCGGCGCGGTCGACAACGTCATCATGCGTATCTGCGACATTCTGATGTGTCTGCCGGGATTTCCGATCCTGCTCATCATCAGTACCCTGCTCGACGCGGCAAACGTCGAATCCTCCTCGCGCATCTATTTTCTGATGGCCTTCCTCACCCTATTCTCGTGGCCCGGAACGGCACGCCTTGTCAGAGGCCAGATCCTCTCTCTGCGCGAGCAGGAATATATGGTCGCCGCCGAGGCAATGGGCTATTCGACCTCGCGCAAGATCTTCAAGCATCTCGTCCCCAACGTCATGCCCCAGCTCATCGTCTCCATGACGCTTTCTCTGGGCGGCATGATCCTTTACGAGGCGTCTCTCTCCTATCTGAACATGGGTGTGCGCGCCCCCTTTGCCGCTTGGGGTACGATGATCAACATCGTCGCAGAGGACCAGAACATTCTGCAAAACTTCTTTAACATCTGGGGACCTCCCGGACTCTGCATCGTCATCGCAGTGCTGGCGTTCAACTTTGTCGGCGACGGTCTGCGCGATGCGCTTGATCCCAAGATGAGGAGGTGATCGCCATGAAAAAGAATATCAAAAACAGCCACTATCTCTCGGGCAAGGAAATCCGTGCGATCGCCAAGGAAAACGCCAAGGTGATGAAGGCACTTGAGCAGCGCAAGCACCGCAGGGCGGACGAGAGCGAGTTTATTACCTCCCTCAAGGACGAGAAAAACATTCTGGAAATCGACGATCTGCACACCTATTTCTTCACCGATCAGGGTGTTGTCAAGGCAGTCAACGGTGTCTCCTTCAACGTGCCGCAAAATTCGGTCGTCGGCGTTGTCGGCGAGTCGGGATGCGGCAAATCGGTGACGAGCATGTCTGTCATGCAGCTCCTCCAAGGACCGCAGGGACAGATCTATTCGGGGCAGATCCGCTTCAAGGCGTATGACTACCGCCGCGACAAAAAGGGCAACCCGATCCCCACGGGCACACAGGACGGCAAGACCGTCTATGAAATGGAAGAAAAGGTATATGACATCGCGAACATGCCGATCCATGAGATCCACCGCATCCGCGGCAGACAGATCTCGATGATCTTCCAAGAGCCCATGACCTCGCTCAACCCCGTCTTCACCATCGGAAACCAGCTGGATGAGGTCACCTTCATTCACACCCCCGGTGCCTCCAAAGAGGACGCGAAAAAACGCTCTCTGGAGATGCTCAACCTGGTTGGCATTGCCATGCCCGAGCGCGTCTACAACGCCTATCCGCACGAGCTTTCGGGCGGTATGAGACAGCGTGTGATGATCTCGATGGCGCTTGCCTGCAACCCGCGTCTGATCATCGCCGACGAGCCGACCACCGCACTCGACGTGACCATTCAGGCACAGATCCTCGATCTGTTGCGCGACCTGAAGGACAAGATCAACGGCTCGATCCTGCTCATCACCCATGACCTCGGCATCATCGCCGAAATGGCGGACTACGTCGTTGTCATGTACGCGGGACGCGTGATCGAGAAGGGTACGGTGCGGGAGATCTTCCACAACCCCATGCACCCCTACACCGTCGGGCTTCAGAAGTCCAAGCCCACCATGGATTCCGATTCGGACACGCTCTTTAACATCCCCGGCAACGTTCCCAACCCCGTGAATATGCCCAACCACTGTTACTTCAAGGAAAGATGCTCGCAATGCACCCAAAAATGCGCGGGAGACTATCCCGAAATGGTGCAGGTAAGCCCCACGCACTTCGTGGCTTGCCACCTGTACGGAAAGGAGGAGAACCATGTCTGAAAACGAAATCAAGCAAGATGCCCCGATCTTTGACGACGAGGCCATCGCAGCCCAAGAGGCAGCGGCAAAGAAAGCAAGAATCGAGGCAGACAAGGCTCTCCCCTTCGATCCGGACGCGCTGTTGGAGGTCAGACACCTTCGCAAATCCTTCCCCCTCAAGAAATCGCTGACGGGCAAGGTTTTGCAGGAGTTGATCGCGGTTGACGACGTTTCCTTCAAGCTCAAGCCCGGTGAAACGCTGGGCATCGTCGGTGAGTCGGGATGTGGCAAAACCACGCTCGGAAGAGCCATTCTCAAGCTGCATCAGCCCAACAGCGGGCAGATCATCTTTGGCGGCAAGGATATCACCAACTACAAAACCTCGCAAATGCGCGACATCCGCACCAAAATGCAGATCATCTTCCAGGATCCCTATTCCTCCCTGCCGCCCAGAAGCACCGTCGGTGACATTCTCTCCGAGCCCGTGCGCGTGCACAAGATCGTGCCTCAGGCAGAGATCAAGGATTACGTTCTCGATCTGATGGAAAAATGCGGTCTGCGTGACTATTACTACGAGAGATACCCCCACGAATTTTCGGGCGGTCAGCGTCAGAGGATCTGCATCGCGCGCGCGCTGTCGGTCAATCCGCAGTTGGTGGTTTGCGACGAGCCGGTTTCGGCGCTCGACGTGTCGATCCAGGCGCAGATCATCAATCTGCTCAAGGATCTGCAACGCTCGATGAATCTGACCTATCTCTTCATCTCCCACGACCTGTCGGTGGTCAAGTTCATTTCGGACAAGATCGGCGTCATGTACCTCGGCTCGATGGTGGAATTCGGAAACAAGAAGGACATCTTCTCCAATCCGCTCCATCCCTACACCAAGGCACTCTTCTCGGCGATCCCGAATCCCAACCCCGACGTCAAGATGAACCGCATCGTCCTCAAGGGCGATATTCCCTCTCCCGCAAATCCGCCCAAGGGCTGCCGTTTCCACACGCGTTGCCCGCACGCGACCGAGGTCTGTCGGCACGTCACTCCCGCCTACCGTGAGTATGAACCGGGACACTTCTGCGCTTGCCACCTCTACCCGCAGGATTGATTTGTCATGAAAAGTCGGAAAGAAAAAAAGGAAATGAAGAAAAAAGAGAAGATCATATATATCGACGACGGCTCCACCGTGGTTGATATGTCGGGACTGCGACAAACGAAAAAGCCGCTCACGCCCGACGTTCACGGCTATGGAACGCCCAACAAGCGACAAAAGCAACCTTCACGGTGGAGATCCATCGTCGGTACCTATTTCGACAGCATGAAAATGATGCTTCTTCCCATGCTTGCCTTCATCGGCATCATCGCCGTCGCATTTTTCTTCCTTTGGTTGATCTTTTATCTCAAAACGCTATAAAAAGCCCCCCTCGTGCTGTCTTGAAAAGCCTTTTCAAGCATCTGCACCAAGGGGGCTTTTTGATTTGTTTTATTCCATCGTGATCAAGCCGTTTCGCCCGAGACGTCGGACTCCCCGACCTCTCTCGCCGGCGTTTTTTTGAACTTTTTCATATAGAAGAAGCAAAAGATGAAGAAGGTTGCGGAGGTCAGAATCCAAGAGACAGGATAAGAAAGATACAGGACTTCCAAACTCCGGTGATGGGGGATCACGGTATAGATCCAGACCACGCGGAACAAACACGAGCCGATCAGCGAAATGAACATCGGCGAGATCGATTTGCCAAGTCCTCTCATCGTACCGCAGCCAACCTCCATCAGCCCACACAGAAAATAGGTGGTCGCAAGCACGGACAGGCGCGTCATGCCCGCATTGATCGCGCCCTCGTTCCCGGGGGCAAACAGCCCGAGCAGAGGACGTCCGAAGCAGGTCACCAACCCGCCCACCGAAATGCCGACAACAGTGACCACAAGGACACAGCCAAACAGGCTTTTTTTCACACGGTCATATTTGCGCGCCCCCACGTTTTGTCCCACGAAAGTCAACGCGGCGTGATAGAGCGAGTTTTGTGTGGCGTAAATATAGCCGTCAATATTGGATCCCGCGGTGTTGCCGGCAACCACAACCTTTCCGAAGGAGTTGACAGTGGATTGGATCAAGACGTTGGAAAACGAGAACAGCGTGCTCTGAATCCCCGCCGGCAGACCGATGAAAACAATCTTGCGCAGCTTTGCGGGATCCACGCGAAGCTTGGAAAGCTCAATGCGACAAGGTCCCTCCATCCGCATCATATATAAAACGATGAGAACACACGACACCCACTGCGACACTGCCGTCGCGATACCGACACCGACAGCACCCAGTCCAAACACGATCACCGTGATCAGATTAAGCACCACGTTGATCACGCCCGCCACCGAAAGAAATGCCAAGGGACGCGTGGTGTCACCGTTCGAGCGCAGGATCGCAGCGCAGTAATTATACACCATGTTGGCAGGCATGCCGCAAAAATAGGCGCACATATAGGGTACCGCCTGATCCAGCACAGCCGGATCGGTCCCCATCATGGTCAAGAGCGGTCTTGCCATGCAAAGACCAAACACAGTCACCACAACGCCCGAGATCAAGGATGCTACCACAGAGGTATGTACCACGCGACTGACGTCATCATACGCCTTCGCGCCGATGTCATGGGCAACGCAAACACCCGCTCCCACCGAAAGACCAAAGAACAGATTGACGATCAGATTGGTCAAGGCGCCGCAGGAGCCAACCGCCGCCAATGCCGTTTCACATTCCTCCGGCGTGCTTCCGCCCCAGCGCCCAACCACAACCGTATCCGCTGTATTAAAGAGCAGCTGAAGCACCGTGGTGGCGATCAGCGGCAAAGTAAACAAAATAATCTTAGAAAGTAACGGCCCTTCTGTAAAGTCTCCGCCGCCTTTTTTTCCGACTTTGATCATGAAAAAACACCTCTTCTCCACAAATTCCTCGGTTTTTTCCGCCAATAAACATCTTCCTATATATCATACCACAGCCGCCCCTAAATTGCAAGGTTTTTTCAAAAAAGACGCGGGTTTTGCGGGGACGCGTTTTGTGGGGGTGCTTTTGAAAAAGGACGCGATCGTGGGGGCTTCTTTTTTTGCGGGGGAACTTTTTGAAAAAAGCTTCCCCCGCCCCCCCCTCAAAAACTTTTCGGGTAAGAGGGAAAAGGAAAGCCTTTATCTGTGCGCGCTGAATGCGCATTCGCTCCCGCGGCCGGCGGCGACCTGCGATAGCAGGCACGCCGAACGATGTTTGCCTTCGGCAAGAGATGTTGGCTTCGCCAAATGATGACGGCTTCGCCGAATGAGGCGCGGCTTCGCCACGGTTTGAAGGCAAACATCACATCATTTGCCCCTTCGTTGTTTATCAACGAAGGGGCAACATCATTTACGAGCAAGGCGAGTAACATCATTTTTTGCGTGAGCAAAAAACATCACTTCTCCA
>JAFWYJ010000056.1 GCA_017517745.1 Clostridia bacterium
AACTACGAACATTAGGCGAAACAATGTCCCATATCCGTTATAAAATACATACCATATCCGCGCAGGCATTGATCGCCTACGCCAAAGGATATAACGCAGATCCCGACCGCTATCATTACCATCTGAACAAGCGCGAGACCGAAAGCACCATTGTACGGCAGGGCGTACCAAGAGGACAACGCGATCTTCTTCCAAGCCATGTGCGCTGTCAAGGGTGACGATTACAAGCACTCGGCTCTTGACACTGTCCTCGATGACCTTTCCGACGTCATCTTCTACGTTGACTTCAAGGGCATCTTTGACCGAAGCGACAGCAACCCGAGAATTGCCACAAGGCAGAAGAAGGCAGAGAGTATGTTCCGCCCCGAAGATATCTTCCTTGACTTCGGAAACGGTGAGGCACAGTATTTTGCCTTTGAACGCTCGGCAAGTATGAGCCGTAACGCTCGCCTTGCCTTTATCCGCGCGGACGTATACGGCAAGGTTCACTCACGTATGACTCTTGATATGCAGATCGGGGATTGTCAGCTCTCCAAGCTCTATGCCTACAACGGTCTGATGTTTTCAAGCGGAACGAGGATTGAAGCACCGAACCTTTGGAAGCATCATTTCTTCCAAATTCGTATGCCATATATCAAGGGTATGGTTCACGAGATGGACTCCCGAAAGATGCTTTTGGGTGCAGGCATTACGATGATCAAGGACATTTGGGGCTGACGCGCATTTTTACTGTCCTTGCCCGGGGGTATCTTTTTCATAATGCCGACGGCTCTTTGAAGGACGGCGGTCCATACGAGCGTATTGACTATGCTCGCCGCGCTCTTTGCGCGTGGTGCAGCTTGCCGGGCAATAAAAAAGCCACTCCTTCGAAGGAATGGCAGTATAGCACCGATTTTTCAGAGTATCACGAGGAATTTCCCGAGCTTGTAACGTCGGATGGCGCAGGGTGGTATTATCGCCACGTTCACGCACTTGCCGAGTTTATCCGTAATAATACGAACAGCGTAAATAAGCGGTTGCATTGCTTGGCGGAGAGAGCGAAGGAATGGGATACGGCTCGGTAGCTCGTCGCTCGGCAGGCAATACTTGAGCAAAATACCGCCCGAGCTGATGGAACGGAAGCAGAGTAGCTTCGGGGCGAGTGTGTTCAAAATGATAAATTGAAGTGCTCATATATCTATACTGTAATTATGTACATCTGCTTTGTTTGAATTTTTTTGGTCAAAAAATTCATTATCATTTTTTTTGATAATACTCTCTAAAGCCTTTGGGAGAAATTCCGTATACGCTTGTAAACAGGCGGCAAAAGTAAAAAGGATCGTCAAATCCAACCGCTTGTGAAATTTCTTGAACTTTGGCGTCGGTATTTATCAAAAGGCTTTCTGCATTGGAAAGCCGAAGTATATTACGATATTCCACAGGACTTTTTCCCGACCATTTCCGAAAGCAACGGTAAAAATACGTTATACTAACCTCGCTAAGCAGTGCATATTTTTCTATTTTTTCGTTCTGATTCCATTCTTCCATTAAAGCTTCTATTCCCCTTTTAATAGGATAGTAAAAAGAATATTTTTTTGAAGCAGAATCTTGGATCGAATCAAGCAACAAGAAAAATTCTCCCTTGATTTTTGCAAAATTGTATGTTTTTCCGTGCGAGGCTTCGGAAGCTCTGTGGAACGCGCAGTTTAGTCTTTGCAAATAAAAGAAGGGGTGATTGTTTTGAAAATGAGCAATGAGTTCTATTTTATCGTTTAAAAGCAATTCGTTTTGTTGATCGTCAAAAAAACACAGATTTACGGTGTAAGTATCGGTCTTTTTTTCATTTTCAAAGACACGGACATAATAACGAGTTCCCTTGGGGATGAAAACAACGTCGCCTTTTTTTGCAGTTATTTTTTTTGTGCCGTCGGCAAGAAAAAAAACAACATCGGTAGACGAGCATACAAAAAAAAGCGCACTGGAAGGTCGCGCCTTTTCTTTATACAGAAAAAACTCTTTCCTTTGTATCCAATTTTCATGGAACAAATCTATAATTTTAAAATCTACGTTGGTATAGCAAAGTTCATTCAAAGAAATAATTTTCACGATGTGCCCCCCTGTTTCTGTTTCTTTTATTATATCATTTTTGTGCAGAAAAATCAATGTTTTTTGCAATAATACATTTTAATTATGCTTATTTCGTGCTACAATATGAAATGTAATTCCTATATTGCAGGAGAGATTTGGAGGAATATGGTATATGTAATTGTGGCAATAGCACTTTTTTGCCTTACTGTCAAAGGATACTGTGGCAAAAGAACCGGAGGATACATAGAAAGCACGGGAGATTCCTACCTGTTCAATTTGCTACGTATGATATTCTGTATTGTGATTGGTGGGATATTTGTTTTCGCGGAAGGAGCACAACACTCATTAGCAATTGAACAAAAAATGATCTGGATCTGTGTTTTAGCAGGTGTTTCAAATGCGGTGTTTCTTGTAGGGTGGCTTTTGGCAATTCAAAAAAACACTATGGTTTCGGTTGATGTCAGCCTAACCCTCGGCTCGATTATTCCCGCGGTTCTTTGCGCTATTTTGTTTGGAGAAGAAATCTCTCTCATCAAAATGTTTGGATTTGCCATGATCCTTGCTGCGAGCATCATCTTGGCGGGACACAGCAAAAAAAAAGCGGGTGGAGGATTGCTCAGGCTGTTGCTTCTGCTCATTGCTGCCGTTGGAGATGGAATGTCGGGATTCGCACAGCAGTTATACAAACAGTATTATACGGAAGCCGGAACCCTTACTAACGGTATAAATTATCCCAAAGTGGTTTACCACTTTTACACCTACGTATTTGCTGCCATTGCATTGCTTGCTGTTTTTGTATGTTATCGTGCCGTTAAAAACAAAAAATGCGATACTCCTGAAATAGGAAAATCTGCTTGGGCAATCCCTCGTAGGGCTGTATTACACATTTTCATAATGGCAGTCTGTCTTTTTGCTGCAAATTATTTACAAACGGTTGCCGCAAACGATTACGGAATGTCCTCTCAAGTGCTTTATCCCATTATGAAAGGCGGTTGCTTAATCACCGTCAATTTTACCGCAATGATCTTCTTTGGAGAAAAGATCACTACGCGCGGTATTTGGGGTACGCTTTTGGCTCTTGGTGGAATCATCAGCATGAGTATTTTATAAGGAGAACCTATGAAGCAAAATATTGAAGAAGCAAAACGGGCTTTAACTCAAAAACCAATGTTTGCGACCTCGATAGAAAGAATTTTGATTCTGAACGAATTAAAATCCTCCTATCAGGAGCTTTCTCAGCCTTTGCGTTTTTCCAAAATTCTTTCCATTTTACTTTCTCGTGTTTCCCTGCCTTTGGAGAGCTATGACCTGATTGCGGGCAGATGTGTAGACAGAGAGCTGACGGACAAGGAAGAAGCTTTATTTCAAGCGTATATCAAATCTCCGGATTGTCTCAAAAAAAAGGTTTTTTGGTCTTCGGGGCATTGCGTCTATTCGTGGGAAATGCTTGTGAATGAGGGACTGTCAGGATTACATGCAAGAGTCAGTGCACAAAGAGATCAAACAGCATCTCACGGAAAACGCGCATTTCTATCTGCTGTTTTGGAAATCTATGAAGCAATGATTGCGTACATTCTTCGCTATGCTGACGAAGCGGAGCGTAAGGGAATGACGGAAATGGCAAGAAATCTTCACTCTGCAGCAACCAAGGCTCCCGATGGTTTTGCATCCGCGTTACAACTTTTATGGATCGTTACGATGATCAACTGCGCATATATTTCTGAAAATCCTACGTTGACGGTTGGCAGATTGGATCAGATCTTATACCCACTCTATAAAGCGGATATTGAAAAAGGCGTTTTGACACGGGAACAGGCAAAGAATTATATCATCGATTATTATTGCAAGCACAATCTTATTATGGGGCGCGGAGAGCACCAAGTAGGGGATGCAACAAACAGCACTACGTTTCAGAGAATTACAAATTTTGATGCGCCTCAATATCTTCTTTTAGCAGGAACCGACCGTCACGGTGCATTAGCGGTGAATGAATTGACCGAGTTGTTTGCAGAGTGCATCGTTCCAGAGTTTAAAAATCCCGTTGTAGTGGTACGCTATGCCAAAGGGATGGATCAAATGTCACCGAGGCTTTGGCATATTCTGTGCGAGCGTGCGCTTGCGAGCGCATCCTTAATGTTTTATAACGATGAAAACGTATTTTCGACCTTTCGCAGGATCGGACTTGACGAGCATCAAGCGAGACGATATGCGCATTTTGGCTGTAATTGGTGTTCACCCGGAGACAATAGCGCGTGGATGTTAAGCGCCCCACACAGCATACACTACGATATAAAGCTGACTCCGCAGGAAATTAAGGAGTTAAACATTCCTTATATGAGGACAAATAGTTCCCATAGTTGGCCTGAGGATTTTATGATCGTGATGCGGGAGCTTGCAGAGCTGAATTCTGATGAAGTTTCCATAGAAGATTTTTACCGGCGCTTTTTCGCCCGTATGTCGGATTTCATCGACCGAAAGCTTGCCTATCTCTCCAAAGAGCTTGCGGCAAGAAAAAGAAATCCGTCCTCCGCTCTCACATTTGGAGACTGTTTCTTTGAAGACTCTCTTAAAAATGCGGAATGCTTTAGCGCGGGAGCCAAATATCATTTTGAATTGCAATCGTTTCAAATGTTCGGAACCGTTGCCGATTGCTTTATTGCGGTAGATCAGCTTGTAATGATCGAGAAAAAGCTGACTTTGAAACAATTATTGGAGGCAACAGAGGCGAATTTCAAGGGATATGCTAATGTTTTGGCGCTCTGCCGCAATGCAGACAAGTATGGAATGGATACTCCGCTCTCAAGCAAGCACGTAAAGCGTTTGTCGCATACCGCGTGCGATATGGTAATTGAGAAAAATAAACCCTATCTTGAAAAAGAAGGATTATTCTTAGTGCCTTGTATGCAAAGCGATACATGGCATTTGAAATACGGAGAGGGCTTTGGAGCAACCCCCGACGGAAGATTGGCAAACACCCCTTATTCACAAAACACCCGACCTTCCAACGGTGCATGTACCAACGGACTTACGGCTATGTTTAACTCTATGCTTTCTCTGCCGCAAGACGGGCTTGTATCAGGAGCGCTCAACCTGGACATAGATGCAAATGAATTTGCGGGAAAGAACGGTTTGTATTTGTTTTCGGCGTTACTTGCCGCCTATTTCAATAAAGGTGGACTTCACGCACAGGTAAGTTCTACAACGGCAGAGCAACTAAAAAAAGCAAAAGAAACCCCATCAGAATACCGCGACCTTCGCGTACGCGTTACGGGATACAGCGGATTGTTCGTGGATATGTGCGAGCGATTACAGGACGATATTATCGCTCGATTTGAATAACAAAGGAGTTAACCATATGAAAAAAATTATTCTTCCCAATGGATTAAATGTATCCGAAGTAGCCCTGGGAGCTATGATGTTTGGCTCCACTACCTCCAAGAAGGAATCCTATGAGGTGCTTGACCTCTACATGGATATGGGCGGCAATTTCATCGACACATCCAACAATTACGCACATTGGGTGGGTACGGGTGACGAAAGTGAAACACTGCTTGGTGAGTGGTTGAAGGACAGAGGCTGCCGCGACCGCGTTATTCTTGCTACTAAGGTTGGCTTTGACCGTCACTGCAAGGGTGCGGGGCTAAAAAAAGAGCAGATCGAGTATTGGGTGGATGAGAGTCTTCGCAAGCTGGGAACCGATTACATCGATCTTTATTACGCGCATACCGATGATACGAATACGCCTATTGAGGAAACAATGGAAGCCTTTGACCGTCTTGTTAAAAAAGGAAAGGTTCGCACCCTCGGCTCGAGTAATTTCGATACGTGGCGTCTTGCCGAGGCAAATATGACAGCAGAGAACAACGGCTGGACTTCTTATACGGTTATGCAGCAGCGACTCAGTTATCTCAATCCTAAATTTGAGGTTGCACCGAAGTATACTTTTAACGAGGTTGTAAACCGCGAGCGTCTGCGCTTCCTGTGTGATAAAAATATGCCCTTGGTATCCTACGCATGTCTGTGCAAGGGAACCTATGAAGATCCCGCAAGACTTCCCGAAGAGTACGAAGGCGGCAAGCGTCTTTCTTTCATTCGTGAAATGGCGGCATCCAAGGGCGTAAACCCCAGCGCACTGGTGATAGCCTGGCTCACTAATCTTCACCGTTGCGAAGGTTTTCCGCGTGTCATTCCGTTGTTCTCTGCAACGCCGAAACAGATGAAACAAAATCTTCGCGGGCTTTCGCTGTCCTTGTCTGACGAGGAGCTTGCAGAAATGAACGCGGTTGCATCGGTATGAATACGCCGCTGATCTTTGATATCAAACGCACGTCTACAGTTGACGGACCGGGTGTGCGGACGGTTGTGTTTTTCAAAGGGTGCAATCTGGATTGCTTCTGGTGTCACAATCCGGAAGGGAAGGATGCAAACGCACAAACGGCATATTTTGCAAGTAAATGCATCTCCTGCGGTGCTTGCAAAAATGTTTGTAAAAAAACAGAACGTTGTGTTTTGTGCGGCGAATGCGTAGATTCTTGTCCAACGGGAGCTCGAAAGATGTACGGCAAGGCGTGGAGTATTGATGATCTCGTTGACTTCATTCAGCGCGACAGTACCTATTACCGTGCCACCGGCGGTGGCGTAACCTTTTCGGGTGGAGAATGTATGCTTTATCCCGAATATGTTTCCGAATTGGCAAAGCGTTGTCATGAAGCGGGCATACACGTGGCAATCGACACAGCGGGTTGCGTGCCGTATGAAAGCTTTGAAGCAGTGCTTACGTACGTAGATATGTTTCTCTACGACATCAAAGCGATTGATCCCGTTCTGCACAAAAAAGGAACGGGTGTGAGTAACGAAGTGATTTTACGAAATCTCGAGTATTTACTTAGAGTCGGAAAACAGATCACGGTTCGTACGCCCGTGATACCGGGGTTCAACGAAGGAGCGGAGTGCGAACGAATCAAGAGATATTGTGATGCGCGTACTTTATCCGTTGAATTTCTTTCGTATCATACATTTGGAGAGGATAAAAAGAACGCACTGAATGCCACTGCGCTTGACGGGAAAAACAAACACGACGAAACGCAGTATTGAAAAACAGGTATCCGTACAATTCTGTTTTTACCGCTTCCGACGGATTAGCAACCGTAATGGTTTATATTCCGAAGTTTTATCTGGACGAAGTGATCCGGGGCACACCCCACACTTTGCATCCCGCGTTTGTTGTAAACGGTAAGGAACTTATACCGGTGAAGCCGTCGGCTTTCGATCTTTATACCATCTGTAAACGCCAATATTATTTTACTCACTATCATAACGAAAAGGTAGACTCATAGTGCTTTTCTATGTGTCTACCTTTATTTTTTAATTTCACATTATGAGTCATTCATATCATTTTCCGAAAAGGATCTGCATAAAGTTTCTTCTGCCGTAGAGTACACGGATGATATGAACCTCGTTGCCTTCCACCTTATAAAATGCGGTGTAGTTACCGCAGACAAGGAAGCGGTACGGTACTTCAAGGCTGATGATAGAGGAAAGCGGCGCACCAATTTCGGGGAAATCCGCGAGCTGACGGATGCGCTTCATAATCTTCTCAATCGTGTTGATTGCCGATTGCTCGCTGCACAGCTCGTCGGTGATATACGCTTTGATCTCCTTCATATCCTCAAGGGCATCGGGTGTAAAATTGATTTTAGCCATTGCCGCAGTGCGGCTCCCAATCTCCGCATCTCATTTTGCTAAATGGGAAGTTAGGCGCACGCATCCTTTCTTTTGCATTAATTTTAAGCTTTTAACCCCAGAAGTGCTTCGACCTCCGAGATGTCAATATATCCTTTTTCTTTAGCAGAAGCTTCACCTTTCGCAAGCTCCTGCATCAGCTTGAGCGTTGCCTGAGTCTTTTCAAATTCTTCCATATCGACGATGGCATATCTGCCGCGACCGTTCTTGGTAAGGAATACGGGTTCGCCTACGGCGATATCGCGCAGTACCTCGTTATAGTTGCGCAGATCTGATACGGGCTTAATGTTTGGCATATAGGTTCTCCTTTCACGATGGGAATTTGCGTCAGCAAATTCGGGCGCGAACACGCGAAACATCAAATTCGACAGAACTTTACGTTCGCGCTTTTCTCCTTCTTTGTTTCTGCTGTATTTATTATACACTAATTCTTCGTAAAATTCAACAGCAAAATCAAAACTTTCATAAAAAATTTATAAAAGCAAGGGGTGAACCGCTTGGGAACACCCCTTGCTTTCGGTTTATGCGAGTATCAATTCACGCATTACGGTTTCTTCGGCAGAGTTGCGAATATGGTTCATCATATGCACCCACCGCATTTGGTCGGTCGCCTTGAGGTGTTCGTCGATACCTTGAGCCTTAGCAAACTCTACTGTCAGAGAGGTTAGCATTTCGTGTGCCTGTTCGTCCACGCTGATAAGGTAGGCATTGAGTCGTCCTTCACCGAGCAGGGCGGAATACCTTCCGCAACGATGTTGCTTGAGGTAGTCGAGGTGCATCTTTCCGTATTTGCCGATGGGCTTCTGTTCGGGAAGCTCTACGTTGGGAACGAGGTTGCCTTTTTCCGCGCGGTATGTACCTCCGAGCGGTTCGTAAATGGTTTTTGCTTCTTTCGTTTATTTTGTTCCTCCGTACGTTTATTTCATCAAAACCTGATACCATGAAGCAAAAATGCTTGCTTGCAAGGGCATTTTTGCGAAGCCGTCAATCGTGCGGCAGCACGAAGTGCGCAGGGGCAACGCCCCAAAGACTTGCGTTAGCAAGTATTTCCGCACGGATTATACCGTAAGGGAAAACGCGTACTTGACGGTTATCTTGTGTCCTTGCGATATGCGGCTTAGACGATCAAATCTCATAGTTCGTACGGGGTTCATATTGTTGACCATCTGACCGCCTACAGAGCCTGCCTGCTTGGAAGTGAGGTCGCCGTTGTAACCCTGCTTCAGGTTGACACCAACCTCGCTTGCAGCTTCCATCTTGAATCTCTCGAGTGCTTCCTTAGCCTCGGGAACAAGGGTCTTGTTGCTTGCCATTGTGCGTGTTCTCCTATTCTGAACGGTCTGCAAATATTTCGCAAGCCGTTCGCAAAAGAGAACTTCCCGCAAAATTTTTGTATCCGTTCGTCTATCTATATCCTCGAGTCACGGCATTTGTCCGCGACTCTGCTATTATTGTGAGCCGCGAAATGCGAAATATGAATGGAAATCATTTGCAGAAAAAACGGCAAAAAACGAAGTGTCAAAGTGCTTTTTTCAAAATTGACGGATCGTTTTCCGATATCTGATATAACAAAAAAAGACCGGGTCGTTAGCACAGAATTTTTCTGCGACCGAACGACTCGGTTCTTTTTTATTTTTCGGTCAAGGCTTGATACGCCTCAAAATAGAGATCGCCCATTTTACGCAGCGATTGCGCGTTGAAATGGATGCCGTCTGGCTTGAGCGGGAATTCTCCGCACGCCACGAGACGGCAGTTGGGGATCTTGTCCGCCAGCTCGCGCAGCGTTTGGTTGATGGACTGATAGCCCTTCAGACGTCCCCAACGGTCGGAGATATGGTTGGAGATCTCACCGATCACGACGGGAAGATCGGGTCTGCCGATGCTCCTTCTGAATTCGGTCATGATCGTCACGAAACGCTCGGAATAGGCATCGAAATCCTCCTGCAGGCGGCAGTCGCTCTCTCCCTGATGCCAGAGGATTCCCTTGAGCTCGGTCTCCTTCATTGCCGTTTTGGCAAAGAGGACCGCCTGCTCGAAGAGCGGCGTGCCGGGCATCCACCAGGCAAGCTTGGCACCGCCCTTGGCGCAGGGGATCAGACCGATCGACTCGTTGTAGGTCTTTGCGTATCTGTCGGCAAAGCTTGCGGAAAGTCCGACTCCGCTGGCAAATTCGTCGTCCAGAAAGCTGTCAAAGTTGATCGGCTCCTCCATCTTGATCCAATGCATCATGCGGTACATGAAGCACAGGTCGTTGTCGATCTTTTCGACGTCGCCGAGATTTCCTCTGCCCGCCATGTTCGACTGTCCCATCAAAAGAAAGGAATGTTTGGGAAATTGAAGATCCATAATGTTCACCTCGTGAATTGGTTTTTTATCGGAATTCGGTTTCGCCGTCGGCGAGATAGACGTGCGTGCGCAGAATGGTATAGGTCTCCTCTGCGGGATTTCCTCCCAGGATCAGCCCTCTCTCGCGTGCCGCCTTGATCAGGAGCTCGGGGTTGAGATGCTCGGTGTTGCCCGCGGCGAGAACGGCACTGATGCGGATCTCGGCGGGGAGGGAGACAACGTTGATTTTGCGAATGAGGGCGGAGACGTCGATCTCCTTGTCACCCGATTTGGTCTTCTTCGTCATGAGAAGCGGCGCGGTCGTATAGAGCGCGCGCAGCTGTGCGGCGGTTTCCTCGGTCAGCGCGGCGGATTTGATCGAGATCTCATATTTCGCCCACGCCACGTCGGAGAACTTGGAGGTGGGCTCGTATGCCTCCACGATGCGCATCTCGTCGGTCAGCTCGCGGTTGAGCTGATCCTTGACGGCGGAGGGCGGAATGTCGCGGTCGATGCGAAGATCGATGAACTCACACTCGCTCTCCGTGCCCACCGAGAGGGGCAGACCGAAGATGACCTTGGCGTGGGGATTGAAGCCCTGGGTGTACCACATCGGGATCTTGGCTCTGACCAACACGCGCGCGATCGTGCGTTGGAGGTCAAGATGCGAAATGTATTGCAGATCTCCCACCTTGCGGAACTTGATGCGCACCGTTTTGGGTGTTTCCAGCTTGTTCCATTGAGAAATCGCGGATTTTTCGGGAAGCGTGACCTCGGCGCTTTTTGCGGGAGCTTCTTGACAGCCGGGGCAGACCGCGCGTGCGCCGCCGAGCTTGTTGGCTCCGCAGGCACTGCATTTTTCACGGCAGTTGGGGGTGGTAGCCGCCTGATACGCCTTGGCGCGCTCGCGCAGGAAAAACTCCTTGCTCACGCCGCAGTCGATGACGTCCCAGGGAAGGACCTCGTCAAGTCCGAAGGCGCGGTTGGCGTAAAACGCGGGATCCACGCCCGTACGTGCAAAGACGTCGAGCCATTTGTCATAGTCGAAATACTCATCCCACGCGTCGAAGCAGAAGCCCTCGCGGCAGGCAAGCTCCAGGCTGTCCGCCAGACGGCGGTCGCCGCGTGCCAGCACCGCCTCGATGCGGGAGACCTTGGCGTCGTGGTGCTGATAGCGCACGTGCTTGTTCGTGATCTTGGTCTTGAGATACTCCTGCTTTTCGGCGAGCATCTCCATCGTGTCCTGCGCCTCCCATTGGAAGGGGGTGAAAGGCTTGGGGATGAAGCAGGAAACGCTGATGGTGACTTGTACCTGACGCGCGCGGTTGCGGTTGGGATTCTGATAATACGCTTCCGCCACCTTGTCGGCAAGCGCGGCGATGCCGTCGAGGTCCTCGAGCGTTTCGGTGGGCAGACCGTTCATGAAATAGAGCTTGACCGCGTTTTTCTTGGCGTCAAACGCCACCTGTACGGCGCGGAGAACGTCCTCCTCGCGCACGTTTTTGTTGATGACGTCGCGCAGACGTTGCGTGCCCGCTTCCGGGGCGAAGGTCAGGGAAGAGGAGCGCACCGAGTCGATGCGGTTCATCAGATCCTTGTTGAAGCTGTCCACGCGAAGAGAGGGAAGCGAGAGGCTGACCATGCTGTCGTCGGTCCAGGAGAGCAGCTTGTCGCAAAGCGGCTCGAGCGCGGAATAGTCGCTGATGGAAAGCGAGGAAAGCGAGATTTCCTCGTATCCCGTGCTGTCAAAGAGTGCCTTCGCCTGACGGTTGAGCACGTCGGGGGTTTTCTCACGCACGGGGCGGTAGATCATGCCTGCCTGACAGAAACGGCAGCCGCGGATGCATCCGCGGTAGACCTCCAGCATGATGCGGTCGTGGACGGTCTCGATGTAGGGCATGACCACCTTGTCGGGGAAATAGACTTGGTCGAGATCCTTGATGATCTGCTTGGTGACCTTCTTGGGAACGTCGTCGTAGATCGGGGTGTAGGCTTCGATGGTGCCGTCCTCGTGATAGGTGACGGTGTAGAGCGAGGGAACGTAGACGCCGGGAATGGTCTTTGCCGCCTCGTGCAAGAATGCTTGACGGGTATATCTGCCCTCGTCCTTCATTTGGATATAGAGACGGACGATGGAGGGAAGCATATCCTCACCCTCGCCGATGTTGAACAGATCGAAAAAGTCCGCGATCGGCTCGGCGTTGTACGCGCAAGGACCGCCGCCGATGATCAGGGGGGCGTCCTCGCCGCGATCCTTGGAGCGCAGGGGAATGTCGGCAAGCTCGAGCATTTTGAGCACGTTGGTGTAGCTCATTTCATATTGCAAGGTGAACGCGACGAAATCGAATACGCCCAAGGGATCTCCGCTCTCAAGCGCGGTCAGAGGCAGACGGTGTTCGCGCATCTGCTCCTGCATATCCACCCAAGGCGTGTAGGAACGCTCGCACCAGATGTCGGGATGCTCGTTGAGCGAGCCGTAAAGCAGGCGCACGCCGAGATTGGACATTCCGATCTCATAGGTGTCGGGAAAGCAGAAAGCGAATCTCGCCTTGATTTTCGTTTTGTCCTTGATGATCTGTCCGTATTCACCGCCGGCATATCTGCCGGGCTTGGAGACCGATTTGAGAATCGAGCTGTAATTTTTGATATTCATGTTTTTGATCCTTTTTTTGACAATTTTCGCCTTTATCATTGTTTGGGGGGCGTCGAAAGACGCCCCGCGTGATGAAACTTATTCTTTTTTGAGGAAGCGCAGCTTTTCCGCGTTCAATTCGGAGAAGGATGCGATGGCGGAGACGGCGATCCAAAGCAGCTGATAGCCGAGGATCGGCAAAAGTCCCAGTGCCTGATGCTGTCCGAAAATCGACAGCAGCGCCGAGGAGGCGGTTGCCAGAAGGGCGGCGATCAGTTGGATGCGCGTGCCGAAGCGGCGCAGACTCTCGATGCCTTTGGCGGCATAGAGCGGATAAACGATGTCATTGGTTTTTCCAAGGGCAACGGCACCCGTATCGACGGTTTCCAGCGGCTTGTCCTCTTCAAATCTGCCGGGCTTCACCGCATGGATCGGGACGGCAAGATCTGCGCGGCTCTTTTGCAGGAAGCTTTCTTCCAAATTGGGATCGTAGCTGTGGATCGCGACCGCAACGCCCGTGTCGAACAGATCGCAAACAAGATTTTCAAAAGAGGGGTTGGTGCTGTATTGGATCTCATAGCTGAGCTTGAGAGATCCGTCGATCGCGACGTACATCAGGCTGGTGTTTGCGGTGCGCCGCAGAATCTTGTCGGTGCTTTCTCTTGGTACGCGAATGCCCGCACGCTTGAGAAAATCCGCGCCGCCGACCACCATGTGATTGCGGTTATCCACGATTGCCTCGACGCCGTTGTCATGAATACGGAGCACCGAGACGGGGGGATCGTTGAGCGAAGTGCGAGCCGATTCTCCGATGCGCTTGAGCGTACCGCCCAGCTTTCGGAAGAGAATGCCTGCAAGCCGCAGATCGTTTTTGAAGTCATCCTCCTCGCGGACGGCAATTTCGGTGCATTTTTCAGCAGTATAAAGTGCGCTGTCGCGGAAGATCACCGTTTTGGGCTCACGGTATTCTTCCACCGATTCCTCGCCGATCAGGGCGCAGTCGCGGCTTGCCAGCAAGCGGTTGGCGCGGGCGATCGGATAGAAATACATCAGGCACGCGCCAAGAGGCGCACCCAGAAGCAACACCGTCATAAAAGCGGAAAGTGCCGACAGAAAGCTTGATGTATAGATGGCATTGACAAGCGCGGAAAGAACCGAAAGCGCGATCGAGGTGCAGATCATGATCGTGAAGGGGCGCGCGGCGGATTCCATGCTGTTGAAGCGGCGGAAGAATCCCGAGGTTTGCAGTGCTTTCTTGACATGATACATATTCTTTCCGAGATCGTCGTTGATGATCTTGACGATCTTGTCGCCCTGGCGCAGCTTTTTCTTGCGAGGGGTAGAGGGTGCGAGCACGGTCTTCGGACCTTCTTCGGAAAGCAAGCGAAGCACGCGCATCTCTGTTGTCAGTCGGAAAATGTCGCAAACCGCGAGAATGAGGAATGCGAAACAAACGAGGAAATTGACCTTCAGCATGTCTGCTTTGACAAAGAAGAGCACAACGTCATATGCCGTGGCAAAGGGCAAAAGCAATGCGGGGACAGAATATGGCGTGGGAGAAAACTTGAAAAAGCTGCGGATGCCCGCGTTCAGCTGCTTCCACGAGAGGGCGGCAACGGCAAACAGTGCCAGCATGCCCGCCAGAGGGAGCGCGAACGGAAGATCGGCGGTCAAATCGGTCAGATAGGCGCCGAGCAGGCGCGGCATATCTGCAAACAAAGCCACAAGGGAGAAAAGAACGGTCAAACACAGCCGCAAAAGGAGATATTTGCGGTCATGCAGATAAGCGGCGCGCACGGTATCGCCCTGCTGTGTGCTGACAACCTCCTCGCCGCGATAGCCGAAGGCGGTGCGGTAGTGACGGTGGTTGCCTTGTTCACTGCGCTTGAGATGCTCGTTTTTCATTTGTTTGAGCATTTCGTGGCCGACAAGACGTTCCAGCTCGTTTTCATAGCCGAGCTCAAAGATCATGGAGATGTCGTCCTCGGAAAGTCCGCTTTGACGGCGCGCTTGCTCGGTTGCCGACAGATTTGCACCTGTCGATGAAGGCTTGTCTGCGCGGCGTTGATTTTCCGATGGAATCGTTGCATCGATCGGCGCATCCAGGGGGATTTCTTCGGAGGAGACGTCCTCCAATGCCTCGTCCAACATATCGTCCGAGCCGTCGTCGGGCAGCGTCGTTACGGGAATGCTGTTGACCGTGCGGCGGTGCGCAGACTTTGCAGAAAAGGCAAAATCTCTGCTTTCTCCTTTTCTGGGCAAGGAAATGCCGGGCTTTTTGGATGCCGATGCGGGCTTCTTGGGCAGATCGGTGTCATTTTGCTTCGATGATGGTTGTTTGGATTCGGCCGGCGGCATTTCGTTGGTGTCCTGCACGACAGCTGCATGTCTGTTTTTTTCTTTTTGCATCATTTGGGTGGTGGCTTCCGAATAAAGCGATTGCGGATCGGACTTTATTTCGGATCTGCTCTCCTTTCCGATTTTGATCGGTTCCGTCGAGATCGGTTCTTGACGGCTTGTGGGGGTGGGAATGGGCTTTTCCTCTGGGCGCGGACGAATGACAATTGCGTCCGAGGAGGGTTTATGCGAGGCAACGGGGCGAATGACGATCGGCTGTGCTCCGTTGGAAGGGGACTGCTGTTGCACGGCATCAGATCGGCGATCGGCCGTTTTTGGTTGAATTCGAATCGGCTCGCTCGCGACGCTCTTTTGATCGACCTTGGGAGGCTCTTCACGCTTTTCCCGAGCGGGCGGAGTGATGCGGATCACGCGCTCGTCGGAAGACGACGCGGTTTTGCGCGTCGGCTGTTGGAGGGGAGTTTCCGCGATCGGCGGGGAGGTCGGCTCTTCCGCCTCCTCGGTTTCTTCAAAAGCATCTTTTGCATTTTTTTGCGTTTGGGGGGCTTCGACGATTTCCGATTGCATCTCTTTTTTGGGTTCGGGGATGGGTTTTGGTCTTCTCAAAGAGATGAAAATCATCGAGTCGCCGTTTTGGACAGGCTCGTCCGCTCCAGACACAGGAACATCGGAGGTCTCGTCGGGGGCTTGTTCTTTGATCGCTTCGTCCGCAAACGAGAGCTCTTCGGAAACGACGGACTCGGAAATGGGCTCGTCCTCCGTTTCATCCATCGCAGGCGGATCCGGCACGAAGCGTTCTTCGGACACGAAAATCTCCTCTTGCCCGGGGAGGGAATCCTCCTCGTCTGCTTGCATTTGAGGCGGCGTCTCCTCTGCCGTCAAGGGAGAAGTCGGGGGCAGGGGATCTTCGAGGATCGTTGTCACAACGGTGTCGGTGCTTTTTGGAGATTTCCGTTTCTTGTCCCGCTTCTTTTTTTCGGATTTCTTTTTTTTCGGATTTTCCTCGATCGGCGGAGGGGTGTCGGGAACTGCGGTCGCGTTTTCGGTTGGCAACGTCTCGGCGCGTGCGACCGTTTCTTCTTTCGTTGGAAGCGGTTCGGACGTTTCTGCCGCTTCGACCGTTTCCATCTCTTCGAGCTCTTCCGCAAACTGCTCAATCGGATGAGGTTCTTGTTTCTTTTTCTTCTTTTTCTTTTTGTCGGGAGCTTCCGCGCGCCCAAGCATGGCGGCAAGCTGCTGACGGAATTTTTTGTCCGTTTCTTCCTCTGTATCCTGCTTCTTTTTGGCGGATGCCTTGGGGGAGGAGCCAAGATAGGATTCCTGTAATTTCTTCAAAAGATCCGCAACCGATTGCTTGTCGTCGCTTTTTTTCTTCATGGCGTTCTCCCTTCCGTCCCGATGCGAGACTTTTGTGTGACTTAGTTGCTGTGTTGCTGTCGCGCAACCTCTGCCAAGAGGATTGCCGCCGCGGTTGACACGTTAAAGGAATTGACCTTTCCGTACATGGGAATCGAAACAACGCCGTCACAGGTCTTTTTGACCAGTTGAGACACGCCGTTACCCTCGCTTCCCATCACGATGGCGCAGGGCCCCTTGAAATCGACGTCATAGACGTTGATGCCGCCGGCTTCCGCGGCGTAGGTCCAGATGCCTTTCTTCTTGAGAAAATCCACGGTTGACGCGACGTTGGAGACTTTGGCGATCGCGAGATGCTCGATGGCTCCCGCTGATGCCTTTGTGACCAGAGGGGTGAGCCCCACGGCACGGCGCTTGGGGATGATCAGACCGTGCGCACCGCAACACTCGGCGCAACGGATGACGGCGCCGAGATTGTAGGGATCGGTGATGCCGTCGCAGATGACGATGAGGGGGGCTTCGCCGCGTTCCTTGGCAACGTCGAGAATATCCTCCACGGTGCAATATTCTTTTTCGGCGGCGAGTGCGATCACGCCTTGATGGGGGGCATATCCCGCCATATCGTCGAGCTTGGTTTTTTCGACTTCGATCACGGGGATGCCTCTTTCGATCGCCTCTGCAACCAGCACAACGATCGATCCTGTGCGCTCCCCGCGCTGAACCATCAGCTTGTCGATCGAGCGGTCAGAGCGCAACAGCTCGCGAACCGCATTGCGGCCGATGACGGCACCGCTCTCGCATTCCCCGTGAACGTTGGTGTCAACGGTGTCGGGATCGGATTGGTGGCGTGCGGTGGGCGCGGCACTTTTTTCGCGACGCTCAAAGCTGACGGAATTTCCTTTTTTGGGCTGATAAATATTTTTTTCTCTCGTGCGTCCGCCCTTACCGTTGCGGGGGGATGCAGAGGTGTGTGTCCCGTTCTTTTTTTTGGTTTCCATATGTAAACGGAGATCCTTTCTGTAAGCGATGATAACATATTATATATTATAACATGAAAAACTCCATTTGTATATATTATTTTCAAAAAAACTCTCGTTTTTGATCGAAATTCGTTCGACGGTATGCGACCGAAAGGGCGAAAAATCGGGAGCGGTGTGTCGAATGAGATCGAAATCGTGGGGAGAAGAAGCAAAAAGCGTGGCGAGAAGAGGGGAGGGGGAGAGAAAGAGACGGAACGGTGTTTTTTGGAGAATTTGAGAAGGAATGAAAAATCTTTTTGAAAAAAAGAAAAAAAGCACTTGACAAACCGAATCTGTTGTGATAAAATATATAAGTCGGCATGGAGAGATGGCTGAGCTGGTCTAAGGCGCACGACTGGAAATCGTGTGTGCGGTAATCCCGTACCGAGGGTTCGAATCCCTCTCTCTCCGCCACGCGAAAGGCACCCAAAAGGGTGCCTTTTTTGCGTGGCGGAGAGAGAGCCAAATGCGCCCCCTGCCTTGCAAAGCAAGGCGAGGGTTCGCATTCGCCGCCCGAAGATCGGGGAGCTTGCTCACCAGGCGCAGGGCGAGCGAATCTTCATGTTTGCAAACATGAATATCCCTCTCAAGATTTCAAAACGCGAAAGGCACCCAAAAGGGTGTCTTTTTTGTGTGACGGAGAGAGAGCCAAATGCGCCCCCTGCCTTGCTTTGCAAAACATGAACATCCCTCTCAAGATTTCAAAACGCGAAAGGCACCCGTTTTGCCTCCTCTTGACATTTTTGGCAATTTGTGATATAATAAAATCCCAAAGAACATCGAAAAAGGAGCGCCTATGAACATCGTGACTCTGACTCTCAATCCCGCGTTTGATCTGCATTGCTTTGCAGAAAATTTTCAACCGTTTCATGAAAATTTGGCGAGGATCACCGCACTTGACGCGGGCGGGAAGGGCATCAATATTTCGCGCGCATTGGCAGTCAGCGGCGTCCCAAACGTTGCGGTCGCGGTGCTTGGCAGAGATAACGGCGACCTTTTTCGTCGGGCTTTGAAGGAGGACGGGATCGATTACCGCGAGATCACGGTGGAGGGGCGGATCCGTGAAAATATGACGCTGCACACCGATCATGCGCCGGAAACCCGCATCAGCTTTGCGGGCTTTTCCGCAGACGATCGACTGATTGAAAAGGTGGAAAGAGAGCTGGACGGGCTTTTGGAGGCGGGGGATATTCTCACCTTTACGGGAAGGCTTCCCGAAGGTGTCGGGATCGCACGTGTCAAGCGTATGTTGAAAACATACGGAGATCAAGGCGTGAGAATTGTATTGGATTCGCGTTCCTTCGAAAAATCGGATCTGATCGAGGTTCGCCCTTGGTTGATCAAGCCAAACGAGGAGGAGATCCGGATTTATGCCGACGATCGGGTTGAGGATTTTCAAGAGGCAAAACGCGCCGCGCAAACGCTTCGGAGCGCGGGGATCGAGAACGTGATGATCAGTCTTGGCGGGCGGGGGGCGATCCTCTGCTGTGCGGAGGGGTGTTATGTCGCGTATGCCCCCAAAATCGAAGTCGTTTCGACCGTCGGTGCCGGAGACAGTGCCATCGGGGGTTTTTGCGCGGCGGCGACGGCGGGAGCAACTTATGCCGACATGCTGCGCCATGCGGTGGCATACGGAAGCGCGGCGTGCATGACCGAGGGGACCCGCCCGCCGTGTGCGAAACACGTGCGGGATCTTCTGTCGGTCATTGTATCCGAAAAGCTGTGAGTGCGCCGACTCAAAGCAGCTCTTTGCGGTTAAATTCCTTCCTATAATATTAGGGTGACGGTTGTCTCGGATCAGAAAAAAATAGGAAAATCTATTGACAAAAATGTCTAAATATGATAAAATGATAATGGTGATCTGTATTTTGCATAATTTGACAAGAAAAGGAGCCATGATATGATTAATTTATTTTTGATTTTAGGAGTCGTTCTGATCATAGGGATCAGCATCGGTTGGTCGATTTTGCGCGGAATCTCAAAAGCGAGGATTCGTGCCGCCAGCTTGATTGGCTGTGCAATTCTTGCCGTCATTCTTGCTGCTGTGACACGCGGATTTTTCGTGAACGAAGCTTTCGTGGAGGAGACTCTGTTTCCGTTGATCGAGGAGGCGGGACTTGGCGATTCTGTCGCTGAGATCCTGGGTGTTTCGCCCACGCTTGACAACGTCTTGGTCAATTGCATTGTCTCGTTGGTGTTGCCGATTCTTTGCTTGCTCTATTTCTTTGCACTTTCCTTCCTGACTTGGATTGTCTTTTTGATTGTGACCATTGTGCTTCGCGCAACCCTCAAGGAGCAGACGAAAAACACGAAATATCGCATCTGGCGCGCCGCTGCATGGGGTCTTGGTCAGGGATTGGTCTTTTCCTTCATTTGTTTGCTTCCGATTTCGGTTTACATCGGATTGGCATCTCCCGTGGTGAACGGAATCATGGATTCCGAAATGCTTTCTTCTGATCAGGAAGCCACCGTGCAAGAGGTGCTGGACATTGCGGTCACGCCTTTGGAAAACGGTTCTCTCAAGGTGTACCGTTTCCTCGGAGGTGAGGCTGTCGGAAATCTTTTGACCGATTTCAAAGTTGATGAGACCAAGATCGATCTTTCCGAAGAGGTGGGTTCGATTACAACATTCGCATGCAACATCGTCAGCCTTGGACAGACCGATTTCGCGGACTACGGCGAACCGCAGGCACTCGTTTTCATTGCGGTTGCCGATGCATTTGACGAATCTCATTTGCTTCCCACGATTGCGGGAGAGATTTTATACAGTGCGACCGATAAATGGCTTTCGAACGAACCCTTCCTGGGAATCGCCAAGCCGACCTTCGGCGAGATGGAAGAGATTTTTTCTCCCTTCTTCGGAACGCTTCTTGAGATCATGCACACCGATGCACAGAATCCCAAGGCTTTGCAGGCGGATTTCCACACCGTTGCCGAAATGGTTTCGCTTTTGGCAAAGCATGGAATTTTCGCCAAAATGTCGGATACCGACTCGCTGATGACCGCGTTGGGCGGTGAAGGACTTGTGGAGTCGCTGATCACCACGATGGGACGCAATCAGAGCATGAAGATTCTGATCCCCGAAGTGACCAACATGGGACTTCGCGCGGTTGCCACCACGTTGGGAATTCCGAGAGACGTTGGCGTGGTTTACGACGATTTCTTGGGTGACGTGGCAGGTGCGGTCAATTACGCCAAGGGCTTGCAGGGCAAGGCGCGTGACGAGCAGTTGACCAAGGATTTGAAAAAGGCATTCGACGAGGCGGGTGTTCCCGTGGATCCCGAGCTCATTCAATGCTATGCGGTCAGTATGTCGAAGGACCTGATTGACCATGCAAACAAAGATCGGATCACCCCCGAGGACGTCAAGGCGTTTTTCGAGGTTTATGCAATGAACGTTGCGAGCGAAGAGGATTCCTCCAATGCCATTGAAAACATCGCGTTCAAGGGTACGGTTGTTTTGGCGGGCGAAACGGATCGTTTTGCCGGAACTGTTTATGCAGGCAAAACCGAAGAGGAACTGAGCGCGAGCGGTGCCGCTGTGTTGGCGCGTGCTTACACCGAGCTGGTGAAGCTGGAATACACCGCAGACTATGCAAACCAGGCGTTCGAGATTTTGACCGATGCCTATTCCGACCTTTTGCAGGATGACGAAAGCGGACTTGAGACGATCTCCTCCGTGGTGCTGACCAAGTCGGTGACGAAGGATGCGTTTGAGGCAACTGCGGCTTTGAAGTCCTCGGAAGAGATGGTGACGTCCAAGGTCACGCTGGATCAGATGCTGATCGATACCAAGGCAGCGGCAGAGAAGATCAACGAGGAAACGATTGCCGATGAATCAAAGGCAATTGCCGTGATCTTCGGTACTGCAAGTGAGCTCAAACGTGAGCTCGACCATTCCTCCGAAATGAAGATCGAAGACGTTGCAACTTCGTTCGGTACCATCCTCGACGCTCTGAATCAGACCGGTTCGGTGGGACAGGAAAAGACCGCAAACCTCTTTACCGCAGTCATGCAGTCCGAGACCGTGCGCAAGGCGGCGGATCTCGATATGGCAACCGCAACACAGATGGCACAAAAGGCGACCTCGGGCGAGAAGGTGGACTACTCGCAGACGATGAACGCCGTATCCGGAAGCGTGACGATTCTGACGAAGTTTGGAAAAGACGGAGAAGAGCTCAAAGAGGAGGACCTCATTGAGCTGATCCGCAACATCAATCCGCAGATCGCGGGTATGATTGAGGTCTACGCGACGCCCGAGAGATTGGAGAGCTACCGTGTACCTTCCAAGTATTCCGGAACCTCCTCGCAGCTGATTGGTTCGATTTTCCATCAAATGGCAAATGACTCCATGAGCGATGAGCAATATCAAAAGGAAGCAAAAGCGTTGAATCAGATTTTGAGTCTGGCACTTTCCGCAAAAGAGCATGCCACGGAGAAACACTTGTTTACCCAAAACGGTCAAATTGGTGTTCTGCCCGGAAGCGCGGCTGAGAGCGTGGAAATCTTCCTGAGCTCCGGAGCGATCTGTGAGGGCTTGAAAAATGTCATGCTGGACGAGAACGGCAACGTGAAGGAAGGAAAATTCGATGCCTTTGAGCTTGGATCCAAGATTCCCGAGACTTCCAATGACCGTCAGGATTGTGAGGCTGCGATCGCGGAGTATTATGCACAGCATCATGATGAATCGACTCGTCGTTCGTTGGTTTCTTTTGCGGCTTTGCTCGGTGTTCACGTTGACGGTATCCTCGCATGATTTTTGGCAACTGCCTTGAAATTTGAAAGACTATATCGTTTTGCTCCCCGCATTTTGCGGGGAGCTTTTTTGTGTGTGAACTGTTTTTCGAAAAATATTTTGATGATATTCAGAAAAACTCTTGACAACAGAAAAATAGTGTGTTATAATGTAAAAGCTTTTTTGTTTTTTAATTTTGAGAGGCGATTCATTATAGCGAGGCGCTTTTTGAAACAAATACTGCAAATATAAAGGAGTGTTTTTATGTCCGGAGATTGGTTTGGTCTGAAAAAATCAAGAAAACTCATTTTGGCTCTGTTTGATATTTTTTGCTTTGCGTTGATTGACGCGGCATATTTTCTTGCATCCAAATACATCGACAAGCAACAAGATTTTGAACCGAAGGCTTTTTTGATCAACTCTTTGATTTTGTTGGCTGCGCTTTTGGTATTGAGAATTTTGTTGGGAGTATATTCCAATATTTGGAGATATACCAACACGATGATTTATCTGAAAATGATCCTTTCCGACGGCGCGGCTTGTTTGCTCGCGTTGGGGGGCGTGTATTTCTTCGGGTTCTATAGCGGAGTTTTGCATTTTCTCACGGTTTCCGCGTTTGCTGTGCTGTTGGCGTTGGCATCGCGCTTTGCTTACCGTCAGCTTTACAAATGGAGAGTTCAATCCAAGCAGAGCGAGATTCACGATATTCCGGTTGCAATCGTCGGTGCAGGACAGATGGGCGCAATTTTGGCGGGCGAGCTGCTGTTTGAAAAAAATTCCAAATACAAGCCGCTCTTCTTTATCGATAAGGACTCCACCAAGGTGGGCGGACACGTTGCCGGATTGAAGGTTTATCGCGAGGAGGAGTCTGTGCTTGCATTCTTGGCCGCACAAGGAGTGCGCGAAATCTTCATCGCGTTGCCCGGACTTGACAGAGAACGTGCCAACGAGCTGTATGAGTTTTACAGCCGCGCGTCATGCAAGATCAAGGTTTACGACACGCCGATGCGCGACGCCGAAGAGGCGGTGCACGGCAAGCGCGGAAGCCTGCGCGAATTTCAGATCGAGGACCTTCTGTTCCGCAAGTCGCTGACCATCAACGATTCGGAGTCCTTCCGCTATTACCGCGACAAATGTGTGCTTGTGACGGGTGGCGGCGGATCGATTGGAAGTGAGCTTTGCAGACAGATCGCAAAGTGCAATCCCTCCAAGCTGATCATCTTGGATATTTACGAAAACAACGCGTATGACATCCAGCAGGAGCTGATCCGTGAGTACGGTGAAAAGCTCGATCTGGTTGTCGAGATCGCTTCGGTGAGAGACCGTGTGCGGCTGGATGCGATTTTTGCCGCTTACCGTCCCGACGTGGTCTTCCACGCGGCGGCGCACAAGCACGTTCCCCTGATGGAGCACAGCGGATGCGAGGCGATCAAAAACAACGTGCTGGGAACCTTTAACACCGCTGATATGGCGGAAAAATACGGTGTGAAGAAATTCATTCTGATTTCCACCGACAAGGCGGTCAATCCCACCAACATCATGGGTGCGACCAAGCGTATGTGCGAAATGATCATCCAGTGCCGCACGGACAGCGCCACCAACTTCGCGGCGGTGCGTTTCGGCAACGTGCTGGGATCGAACGGTTCGGTGATTCCGCTCTTCAAACGTCAGATCGCGAACGGCGGCCCCGTGACGATCACGGACAAGCGTATCATTCGCTATTTCATGACCATTCCCGAAGCCAGCCAGCTTGTGGTGCAGGCGGGCGCGATGGCAAAGAAGGGCGAGTTGTTCGTTTTGGATATGGGCAAGCCGGTTCGTATTTATGATCTGGCGAGAAACATGATCAAGCTTTCGGGATTTGAGCCGGAGGTTGACATTCAGATCGAAGAGGTCGGATTGCGTCCCGGTGAGAAGCTTTATGAGGAGCTTCTGATGAAAAACGAGACGTTGGCGAAGACCGAGAATGACATGATCTTCATTGAAAAAGATGCTCCGTTGAGCCGAGAAGCGGTCGATCAGAAGATCGAGATCCTTTGCAATGCGGTCAAGGAGACCGAAAAAGACATCGCGTCTCCCAAGATCAAGGAGGCGTTGCATCTCGTGGTTCCGACCTTCAAGGATCCGAGCAAGGTCAACAAGGCTGCCGAAACGGCTGAGGAGATGAAGGTGGTCAATGAGGCAACCGCCGAGCCGGCAAAGGTATAAAATCGATTACATAGCGCGAGAGGGCGGGACGGTCGCGGCGGTTGCCACGATCCGTCCCGCCGCTTTTGTTGCAAGAGCAAAGTGAAGGAGAGCTTTTTGAAAAAAGACGAAAAAATATGGAAGAAAATTTTGAAAAGCTCTTGACAAAAAGAGCGAAATCGGGTATAATGTAGAATGTCATTGTGTAAAAGCGTATTTTATTGCTGAAAGGCGAAACGCTTCCGATTCAAACTAAAGGAGGTGCATACGATGCTTAGAACCTATCAACCCAAGAAACGTCAGAGAAAAAAGGAGCATGGCTTCAGAAAGAGAATGAAGACTGCTGACGGCAGAAACGTCCTGAAGAGAAGACGCGCAAAGGGCAGAAAAAGACTGACCTACTGAGACTGAGTCCGCTTTGGCGGACAAGCTCGGAATCCACATAAAAACACCGACTGTCGATGTAGCACCATGCCCTCGCTGTCGGCGTTTTTATTTCACGAGACTTTTCTTTCATTATTATTTATTCTTTACACAACATCAACGGAAGCAATGTCGCAAAAGGGAAGGCACCATGAAGTACACCACGCTGAAGGAACATCATTTGTATAACAAAACCTTTCAAAAGGGAACACGCTTTTCGGGACGGTACGTATCGGTTTTTGTGCTGCGTGATTTTTCGGCAAAACGGCTGATGCGGGAGAACCCCGAAAAGAAATACTACAACCGTTTCGGCGTTTCGGTCACCAAGCGGGTGGGAGGAGCCGTGCAGCGCAGCCGTGTCAAGCGGATTTTGCGCGCGGCGTACCGCGCCGTGGAGCCCGATTTGAAAACGGGATTTTTGGTGGTGATCTCACCGCGTGACGGGATTCTCGCCGTGAAATCCACCGACGTGGAGAAAGAACTGCGAAAGGGCTTTGCCAAACTGGAAATGTTCCGGGATCGGGGCGTCGAATGAAGTATCTTTGCATTTGGCTGATCCGATTTTACAGAAAGGTCCTGTCTCCCCTCAAAGGGAAGCCGACCTGCCGTTTTTCACCCACCTGTTCCGCGTACGCCCTTGAGGCGTTTCAAAAGAGAGGCTTTTTGATCGGCATGATCCTGAGCGTGTGGCGGATTCTTCGCTGTCAGCCGTTTGGTACGGCGGGCTGGGATCCCGTTCCCGAAAAAGGATTGCGCAACCCGAAATTCGTTGCGAAGCCGATGACGAAGTATTACTATCCGGAGGAATACGGATTGGGGAACGGCGTGATCGATACCGACCAAGACCAATGACCAATACCGCGGCACCGCGCGGCAGATTTTTCATCGGCGGTGCAAAATCCCAAAAATTGGAAGGGAGTTTGAGTTTTACCCAAAATGATTATGAATATGAAAACAAAAGTATTTACGAAACGCATGGCGCTTCTCGCCATCGTCTTTTTGCTGGTTCTGACGACGCTTGTTGGATGCGGAGGCGGTCAACAAAAGCCGACTTTGACGGTTGGAGATCTTTCCACCGATGCCGATAACGCGAAAAACGCGGAGGAACTCAGAAAGATTGCCAACATGCTGACGTCGGCATATGCCGCCGGATTTGATTCGCAGGAGGCGCTGATCGCGGCTTCGCGCGGCTATGACATGACGTTGGAAGGCTTTGACGACAGCAAGGTCGATTCGAACGAAAACAAGGGCATGAATCTGGATTTTGTCAAGAAGGTTCTGGACAAAGCCTCCGGACTTGCCAAGGAAGAGTATCGACTGGAAGCTTCGTTCTATGAGAACATCAATGAGAAGGACGTCAACACGCTGATCGGTTCCTTCAAGAAGACGGTTGCGCTGGAGAGCGGAACCGGATTGATCGACGGACTTCTCAAGGGCATCGGCATTGTGCTGAAGTGGATCACCAACACGCTCTGCTTCGGAAACTATATCGCCGGTATCTGCCTGTTCGCGATCGTGATCGAGATTTTGATGCTTCCGTTTGCCATCAAGCAGCAGAGAAACTCGATCCGTCAGGCGATGTTGCGCCCGAAGGAAATGGCAATCCGCAACAAGTACAAGGGAAGAACCGACCAGGTCACCATGCAGAAGATGCAACAGGAGATCCAGGAGTTCTATCAGAGAGAGAATTTCAGCCCTTACAGCGGCTGTCTGCCTCTGCTCATTCAGCTTCCCATCATCATGGCGCTCTATCAGATCGTCATGGATCCGTTGCACTATGTGCTCGGTCAGGCATCCGGTATTTCTTCGGCACTGACTACCTACTGCACCTCCGCGAAAGCCGCAGGCGGCTTGGGCATGGTGCTCGGTAAGGGCGGAAACAGCACCATTGAGATCCTTTCGAAATTCAAGGACGTTTCTTTGGACGGATTGAAGGACTTTGCCTTCTTCTCCAACGGAGACAAAGTGTTCGAGTCCTTGAGCAACATCATGGGCAACATCCCCAACTTTAATATCGGAAACGTTAACTTCGGTCTGACGCCGAGCTTCGGAAGCCCTTACATTCTGTTGCTCGTTCCCGTTCTGACCTTCGTCACCTATTTCCTCACCTCCAAGATCAACCGCAAGCTGATGGTTCAGCCCGCTTCCAACGGCGGTGTTGAGGATAAGCAGGTTGCATGCTCCAACACGATGATGGACGTCACCATGCCGCTCATGTCGACCTTCTTCACCTTCATGGTGCCGGCACTGATCGGTGTGTACTGGATGTTCCGTAGCTTGGTCAGCCTTGGAAAACAGTTCATCATTTCTCGCCTGATGCCTCTGCCGGTTTTCACCGAGGAGGATTACAAGGCTGCTGCCCGTGAAATGGCGGGCAAGGCGCGTCCCGTGCAGAAATCCGAGAGAGCCGGCAAGGTTCGCTCGCTGCACCACATCGATGACGAGGACTTTGACGATACGCGTGAGAAGGCATTGGCAAGAAAGGCAGCCATTGAGGAAAGAGAACGCGAGGAGCAAGCCAAAAAGGCGGAAAAGACGCCCTTTGGTAAGGCACAGATCAAGGAGACCCGCGAGCAAGAAAAGAGCGGAGAATCCGAGAAGACGGAAGAGAATTCCGAAAAGAAAGACGAATCTGAAGACAATTAAAATGATAAGCTGATAAGCAGGAGTAAGATTGTGAAAAAAGAATTGATTGCAACGGGAAAGACCGTTGAAGAAGCAAAAAATAAGGCTGCGGCAGAGCTTGGCGTCGCCGTGGAGGAGATCGAATTTGAGGTTCTGGAAGAGGGCAAGCGCGGCTTCCTCGGCATCGGCGCGACCGACGCCAAGGTGCAGGCTGTCTACACCGTCAAGGGCGTGGACATTGCTGTGGAATTTATCCGCCGGGTCGTTTCCGATATGGAGCTTTCGCTGACCGTCGAGACCAAGCCCGGAACCAATGATGACACCGTGATCACCGTTGACGGTGAGGGCGCAGGCCTTTTGATCGGCCATCACGGTGAGACGATGGATGCGCTGCAGTATCTTGCAAACCTCGCGGCAAACAAGAAGATCAAGGGTGAGAAGCGTGAGTTTGTGAAGATCACGCTGAACGTCGAGGGCTATCGCGAGAAGCGTGAGGAGGCACTCCGCGCGCTGGCAAGACGCATGGCAGCGAAGGTGATCAAGGGCAAGAAGAGCGTTATGCTTGAGCCCATGAATCCCTACGAGAGAAGAATCATTCACTCCGAGGTACAGGGCATCGAGGGGGTTTCCACCAATTCGATCGGCTCGGAAAACAACCGCCGCGTGGTCATGTTCCTCGACGACGGACAGGAATAATTTTTTGAAGCTCCGCAAGCGTCGGTGGACGTTTGGCGGGAATCGAGGGGGGAAAATCTGTTTGATTTTCCCCTTTCCACTTATCCGGGGGAGGGATTTGTTATGCTTGGTGATACGATCGTGGCGGTGAGTACCCCGCGCGGCAAGGGCGGCGTTGCACTTTTGCGCGTGTCGGGCGCCGAAGCGCTTGAGATCGCTTCGCGTGTTTTTCGCCCACGCAATGGAAAAAGCTTGCGCGACGCGACACCGCGTACTGCGATTTACGGCGAGATTTTGGCACCTGAGGAAGACGGCGAATGGTTGTCGGTCGACGACGGAATTGCGACGTATTTCGCCGCGCCCGCATCGTTTACGGGAGAGGATACCGTGGAGATCTGTTGTCACGGAGGCGTTTTGTTGACCGAAACGGTGCTGACCGCACTGCTTGCGGCAGGCGCGAGAGCTGCCGAGGCGGGAGAATTTACGCGCAGAGCTTTTTTGAACGGAAAGCTCGGGCTTTCTGCCGCCGAAGCACTCGGAAGTATTCTGGAGGCAGGCACGCGCGAGCAGCTGACCTTGGCGCATAGCGGTTTGTGCGGCAGGGTGGAGGCGCGTTGCGCGGAGATCTACGACGTTTTGTGCAACGTTTTGGCGAGTGTTTACGTGAAGATCGATTATCCCGACGAAGAGCTTGCCGACATGAGCCGCGAGGAAATCGTTGAGGCACTCGCGTCTTGTGAGGATGCTTTGATGCGCTTGGCAAAAACCTATCGCACGGGACATGCCATCGCGGAGGGGATTCCCACCGTGATTTGCGGCAGACCGAACGTTGGGAAAAGCTCGCTTTATAACCGCATTGTAGGAAGAGATGCCGCCATCGTGACGGAAATCGAGGGTACGACGAGAGACGTGCTGAGCGAATCGGCTGCGCTGGGTCGTGTGACGCTGCGGCTGTTTGATACCGCGGGATTGCATGAGACCGCCGATCCCGTCGAGCGGATCGGCATTGATCGCGCACGCCGCGCGTTGGCGGATGCCGAACTGATTTTGGCGGTGTTCGACGCAAGCCGTACACCCGAGGCAGAGGATCTGGAACTGATCGAAACGCTTTCCTCGGAAAAGAGTGCCGTGGTAGCGGTTTTGAACAAACGGGATCAAGGTGACGGAGCGGTTGCATTTTATCGTGCTCGCTTTGCGAACGTCGTGACCGTTTCCGCGGCGAGCGGAGAGGGCATGGAGATGCTGACCGACGTGGTGGAGCGGTTGTTTACCGACGGTGCTTTGGACAGCCGCCGAGACGCGGTGCTGACCAACGCCCGTCAGCAGGCTGCGGTGCTTTCTGCCCGTGAGGCGGTTCTTCGCGCCCAAAAGGTGTTGCTGGAGGGCTATCCGATCGATCTTTGCTGCACCGATGCCGAGGATGCCATGCGTGCCTTGGGTGAGGTGGACGGACGAACGGTGTCGGAGGACATCGTGGGTGAGATATTCTCACATTTTTGCGTAGGAAAATAACGGAGGGAGAAGCTATGGCACTGTCAATCGAGCAGATCATGCAATTGGCACAGCGCGCGCGTTTGACACTGAGCGAAGAGGAAGCGAAAGTCTATGCCGATGACATCGGCGATCTGGAAAAAATGTCATCTGCGTTGCTTCCTTTTTTCGGCTCGCTCGGGGACGTGGAGGACGATCCGACGCCTCTTTCAGAGATGCGGGAGGACCGTGTCGGCGTTTGTTTACCGCGTGAGCGGCTGTTGGCACTCTCTTCCGAGCGTGAGAGGAATTGTATCGCCGTTCCGTGCGCGGTCAAGGAGGCATGAGATGAGAGAGTTGATCAAGCGTTCGCTTGCCGAGCATCGCATCGCGCTGGATGCGGGAGACTACTCCTCGCTTGAGCTGACGCGGCTGTATTTGGAAGAAATCGAGCGCCGTGACGGTGACGTGGGGGCTTATCTTACGGTGACCGCCGAGACGGCGATTCGTGACGCGCAGGAGGCCGATGCCCGCCGTGCGACGGGTTGTGTGCGCGGGGCTTTGGATGGGATTCCGTATGCGCTCAAGGATAATTTTTGTACCGATGGGGTACGGACGACCTGCGCCTCCAACATGCTGAAGAATTTTGTCCCGCCGTATGACGCTGCCGTGGTGTCGCGATTGAAGGCGGCGGGCGCGGTTCTTTTGGGAAAGCTGAACATGGACGAGTTTGCCATGGGCTCAACGGGAGAAACCTCGGCGCTCAGACGGACGAGAAACCCTGTGAACGAAAACTGTGTTCCGGGCGGTTCGTCGAGCGGATCCGCGGCGGCAGTCGCCGCGCTTGAGGCAGCGTTCACGCTCGGTTCGGATACCGGTGGATCGGTGCGCCAGCCCGCTGCTTTTTGCGGTGTGTACGGAATGAAGCCAACCTACGGTGTGATTTCGCGGTACGGCATGATTGCGCTTGCGTCTTCGCTCGACTGTGTCGGCGTGGTGACGCGAAGTGCCGAGGATTGCGGTACGGTGCTCTCCTGCTTGTCGGGAAAGGACGCTCGGGATGCCACGTCGGTGTCGCATCCGTTTCCCAAGTTTTCACAATACAAGAAAGACGGTTCGCGGCCTTTGCGCGTTGCCGTTGTGCGAGAGTTGATGGCGGAGGGTGTCCTTTCGTCGGACGTCCGCCATGCGCTGCAGTTGGCTGAAAAACGCCTCGAGGAGCTGGGGGCGGAGATCGGCGAGGTCAGTCTGCCTTCTCCCGAAGCGGCTTTGGCGGCGTATGACGTGATCTGTGCGGTTGAGGCGGCTTCCAATCTCGCGCGGTATGACGGCATCCGCTACGGATATTCGGAAGCGGCGGAGGAGTTGTTTGAATTGTACGCCAAAAATCGATCGAAGGGCTTTGGGTACGAGGTCAAGAAGCGAATTTTGTTTGGAACCTATTTGATGGGGAAGGATCAGCGCGCGCTCTATTATGACCGCGCACAGCAGGCGCGCGCTCAAATACGCGAGCGGATGCTGGGGATATTCAAACAGTATGATCTGATCCTCTCTCCCACCGCGTCGACGCCGGCGTTTTCGACCGGAACGACGCTCTCGGCGGCGGAGCAGAGAAGAGCCGATTTGTGTGTGGTTTATGCCAGCTTGGCGGGCTTGCCGGCTCTGTCGGTTCCATTTGGAAAGAACGCCGACGGATTGCCCTTGGCGATCCAATTGATCGGCGCGCCGTTTGCAGAAGGCCTGCTCCTTGATATGGCAAAAAGACTCGAGGAGGTGACGCCGTGAGTCGTTCTGATTTTGAAGCCGTGATCGGCTTGGAGGTTCACGCCGAGTTGAGGACGAAAACCAAGATTTTTTGTTCTTGTCCCACCGATTTCGGTGCCGAACCCAACACGCAGTGCTGTCCGATCTGCATGGGGCTTCCCGGTTCGATGCCGTCTTTGAATCGCCGCGTGGTCGAACTCGCGGCAATGGCGGGGCTTGCCTTGCATTGTACGGTCTCCCCGATTTCTCGCACCGACCGCAAGCAGTATTTTTATCCCGATCTTCCCAAGGCGTATCAGATTTCGCAAGGTGAAGTTCCGCTGTGTCGGAACGGTTATCTTGTCTTGAAAACGGCCGAGGGGGAGAGAAGGATCGGCATTTCGCGCATTCATATCGAGGAGGATGCGGGAAAGTTGATGCACGAAAACGGAAAAACCTTGATCGATTATAACCGCAGCGGAGTGCCGCTGATCGAGATCGTTTCCGAGCCGCATCTTCGTTCCGGACGAGAGGCTGCGGATTATTTGCGCACGCTTCGCGCGATCCTCGTTTCGTGCGGTGTCACCGACGGCAAGATGCAGGAGGGCTCGTTGCGCTGTGACGTCAACGTTTCGGTGCGCCCCGTGGGAATGAAAACGTTCGGTGTCAGAACCGAGATCAAAAATCTGAACTCCTTTACGTTTGTGGAAAAGGCGATCGAATATGAGATCGCGCGTCAGATCGCGCTGATCGAGCGTGGCGAAGGCGTTCGGATGGAGACGCGTCGCTACGATGCGGTGAGCGGGGAAACCGTGCTGATGCGCCGAAAGGAGCAAGCCGAGGACTATCGCTTCATCGTTGAACCCGATCTTCCCCCGATCCTTTTGACTGAGACGGAGATCGAGGCACTGCGACAGTGCCTTCCCGAATTTCCCGATGCCAGAGCCGCGCGATTGGTACGCGAATACGGCCTTGCGGAAAAAGATGCAAGAACCCTGTGTCAGGACGTGGCTCTTGGCAATTATTTTGAGGCTGCCGCCAAATCCTGCGCATATCCCAGACTTGTTTCCAACCTGTTGCTTTCCGAGCTTTTGCGCCATTGTGACGGCGCGGAGTTCGTGTCTCCCGTGTCCGCGGATCGCTTGGCGGCGTTGGCGGATCTGATGGGAGAGGGAACGGTCAACAGTGCCACTGTCAAGAAGTTGCTTTTGCGCTTGTGCGAGGGGGATTTTGATCCGCGCCTTGTCGTGGAGCAAGAGGATTTGGGGCAGATTCGAGACAAGGCGAAACTGCGAACCGTCGCATTGGAAGTGATTGCCGAAAATCCGCGTGCCGTTGCAGACTATCGCAACGGGAAAAACGCCGCGCTTCGTTCGCTTCAAGGACGTCTTATGGCGAAAACCGGCGGCAGAGCCGAGCCGATTCTCTCCGAAAAGATTATGAAGGAGCTTTTGAAAGAGGAGGTGTGACAGAATGTACGAATATATTCCAACCGCGAAAAAGAAAAGAGAATTTTGGACCGTGGCGATTCTTTCGGTGACGGCGGCGATTTTGTTTGTTTTTTCCACTCAGCCGTATTGCGTCTATCCCGCGCTGTGGCAACTGACAAGCGTTGTTCTTTTGGTTGCGGTGATCATGCTGGTTTCCAATTGCTTGCTGCGGGAATTCCTCTATCGCGTCGCCCCGAGAGAGGGGATCGACGGAGGATTTTCTTTGGATTTTACGGTTGTCGAATGTCACGGAAAACGTCGAACTGTTGTTTGTCGGATCTCGGTTGAGGATATTAAAGAGATTGTTCCGCTCACGCCCGAAAATAAAAAGCAATTCTTCAAAACGCCAAGGGGAAAGTTCGTTTACCGCTATGTTTCGAGGCTTGCGCCGCGAAATGCCTGTCGGCTGACCGTGCGGAACGAGGAGGAAGTTTTTTATCTCTTTATTGTTGCCGACGAGTGTCTGCTCGAAATGCTGAAAAAACGCTAATATAGCAATTTTTGTCTTGTTGATAACCATTCGTGACTTGAATTTGAACATAATATGTCTTATAATATTATCAGTGGGAGAATGTTCCCCATCAAAAAAAGTTAAAGGAGACGCAAAAAATGTCATTTCCTGTTGCGATTCAGTTGTATTCTTTGAGAAACGATGCAAAAGCAAATCTGTACGCGACGCTCAAAGAAGTGAAAAAGCTTGGCTACGACGGCGTTGAGTTCGCCGGACTGTACGGTCATACCGCCGCAGAGGTGCGCGACATGTGCCGTGATATTGGATTGGATCCGATCTCGGCACACGTTCCTTACAAGGAAATGGTCGAGGATCCCGAGGCTGTGCTGAGCCAGTATGCCTTGATCGGCTGCAAGTACGTGGCTGTTCCGTATCTGAACGAGGATCTCCGCCCGGGTACCGAAAAATTCCCCGAGGTCATCGAGAACGTCGCCAAGATCGGTGCCGTCGCGAAGAAGCTGGGCATGACGTTGCTCTATCATAATCACGATTTCGAATTTGTCAAGCTGGACGGCAAATATGCGCTGGATATTCTCTACGACGAGGTTCCCGCAGACCTGCTCCAGACCGAGCTGGATACCTGCTGGGTAAACGTCGGCGGCGAGGACCCCGCGAATTATCTGCTCAAGTATTCCAACCGTTCTCCCGTCGTTCACCTCAAGGATTTTGAGGGTGAGAAATCCGACGATATGTACGAGCTGATCGGCATTGACAAAAAGGCAAGCGCCAAGTCCGCAAAATTCGAGCTTCGCCCCGTTGGAAGCGGCAAGCAGAATTTCCCCGCCATTCTCGAGGCTGCGAAAAAAGCAGGCACCTCCTGGGTGGTCGTTGAGCAGGACGAGGCAACCATGGGACTCACTCCGATGGAATCCGCAGCGAAGAGCCGCGAATATCTGAAGTCCATCGGTAATTGATTTTTAGAAAATTATTTAAGGAGGATTTGAATCATGGGATTGGATGATTTCAAGGAAAACCAAGAAAAAAAGGTAATTGACGCCAACAAGAAGGTCAGAGTGGGCTTTATCGGATGCGGATGGATCGCAACCAGCCACATCAAGGCACTTCTGAAGCAGCCCGACGTCGAGATCGTTGCAGGATGCGACCTCATTCCCGGCAAGGCAAAGGCATTCTTTGAGAAGTTCGAGGTTGAGGGAGTCAAGACCGACTACGCTTCTCACAAGGAAATGCTTGCGGACAAGAGCCTCAAGCTCGACGCCGTAACCATTTGTACCTACAACCGTCAGCACGCAGAGCCCGCCATCGAGGCACTCAATGCAGGTCTGCACGTTCTGCTGGAGAAGCCCTTCACCGTCACTCTCGACGAGGCAGTTGCCGTCATGAAGGCAGAGAAGGCAAGCGGCAAGGTGCTCTCCATCGGCTTCCAGCCCAGAATGGACGCCAATATGAAGATGATCAAGAAGATCGTCGAATCCGGCGAGCTCGGACAGATCTACTACATCCAGACCGGTGGCGGACGCCGTCGCGGTATTCCCACGCCTTACGGCACCACCTTCATCGAGGACGAGACCGCAGGAATCGGCGCACTCGGTGACATTGGATGCTATTCTCTGGATATGGTCCTTAACGCCATTGGCTATCCGAAGCCTCTGACTGTTTCGGGCTACAAGTCCGCTTTCTTCGGAACCGATCCCAACTATGCGGGATATCTCAACTGCGGTCACCCCGAATACGCAAAGAAGTTCGGCGTTGATGACTTCGCTGCTGCATTCATTCGTCTCGAGGGCGGCATCATTCTCGACTTCCGTATCGCATGGGCGATGAACCTCGACACCCCCGGTGACACGATCATCATGGGTACCAAGGGAAGCCTGCGCATTCCTTCCACCGAGTGCT
Organism: Clostridia bacterium; assembly: GCA_017517745.1. Lineage (GTDB taxonomy): Bacteria > Bacillota > Clostridia > Oscillospirales > CAG-272 > UMGS1865. Next base: position 35,213 of record JAFWYJ010000056.1, read on the forward strand.
GGAACGGCACTGTCGGCGGCCCCATGACCCTGTATCATGAGGTTTGCGGCGAGCAGACGCAGACCGAGATCCCGATCATCAAGATGAAAGAGGGACTGTTCGATCTCAAGATCCGTACCTTCCTCGACGCAGTCAAGGAAAATGGCACGGCTCCCGTTCCGTCCTCTCAGATTCTCTACAACCAGGCGATCATCGACGGTATCGCAAAGTCCGCAGAGCTCGGACGCGAGATCGAGATCGAGATTCCCGAGATCTAAGACCAATGTATAATAATGAGGGAAAGTCTCAGTCGAGGCTTTCCCTCTGATTTTCGAAAGGAGAAATTTGGTCGTCGAAGAAGGGAAAATATCGTTTTTGCTCGTTTCTTCGGGCTTTTTGCAAAAAAACATGGCGGTTTTTCACAAAACGTAAAAAAATAAAAGAAAAATGAAAAAAAGGGTTGACAAACCAAGTGAAATATGATAGAATATACAAGCTCACCTCGGAAGCGGGGAGGGCGAGATACCGGATTGGACGAGCCGAGGGTGAAAAACTTTTGAAAAAACTTGAAAAAAGTTTTGAAAAAGGTATTGACAAGGCGGAACCGATGTGGTATAATAGAAAGGTCGGCACGCCGATGGCACGCCGACAAATGATCTTTGAAAATTGAACA
>JAFWYJ010000057.1 GCA_017517745.1 Clostridia bacterium
CAGAGGGAGAGGCTATCATTGGGCTCCCACTTTGGGGGAGCTGTCACCGTAAGGTGACTGAGAGGGGGAGACACCGATAAATCCCAATTTTGCGCACCTTTCCGTGGATAAAACAAATATAAAAGCCATTTTGGGTTAGTGGTCCCAAAATGGCAGCGAGAGCGATTGAAAGGATGACGCGCACGGATAAACAACTACGTTTACACCCATGCGATAAAAGTTTTTGCGGGGGTGTGGGGGAGCTTTTCTCAAAAAGCTTCCCCACAAAAAACTCCGAAGGCAAAAAAGGGGCGTGGGGGTGGCTTTTTTCAAAAAGCCCCCCCACAAAAAACGCCACGGAAGTTCTGTCCCAATATTTTTTCACCATTCACACTCTGTTCATCTTTCATTGATATAATAGAAGAAACATGACCGTAAAAGGAGAGAACCATGAACGTCACAACCGTTTTTTTTGACCTTGACGGAACCCTGCTGCCAATGGACCAGAACCGCTTTGTCAAAGCATATTTCAGCGGCATTGCCAAAAGACTTGCCCCTTTGGGCTATGAGCCGCAAGCACTGATCGAAGCAATCTGGTCGGGAACTGCCGCCATGATCAAGAATGACGGCTCCCGTACCAATGAAACCGCGTTTTGGGATCGCTTCACCGAAATTTACGGGGAGCGTGCGCGCGAGGATCTGCCGACGTTTGATGCCTTTTACCGCGAAAATTTTGACGAAATTGCTGCCGTCTGCGGCTTTTCCCCGCGATCCAAGGAAATCGTTGACCACCTTCACCGCATGGGGATCCGCACCGTGCTTGCCACCAATCCCATCTTCCCTGCCGTCGCAACCCAAAAGCGCATGCGCTGGGCAGGACTTTCTCCCGAGGATTTTCTTTATTATACCACCTACGAAAACTCCCGCCATTGCAAACCCAATCCCGCCTACTATGAGGATATTCTGAACGCGCTGGGACTTCGCGCCGAGGAATGCCTGATGGTCGGCAACGACGTAGAAGAAGACATGATCACCGAGACACTCGGCATGAAGGTCTTTTTGCTGACCGACTGCCTCATCAACAACCGAGGCATCGACGTCTCGCGATATCCGCACGGAGGCTTTGCCGAACTTTCGGAGTTTCTGAACCGCACGTTATCCCCCAATATCTGACATCTTCTCGGAGACGCTTATGGACAACGCCATTTTTGATTTTATTCTCTATTTTTTCAATCTTGTGATTCTGACGCTCGGCGTTTTTGCCGGCTGCGGTCTTTCGGTGCGGCTTTGCTCGCTGGCTTTCGCGAGGCTTTCGGGAAGCGGGTCGGGTACCGTTTTTGACGTCACCTCGATCATCGGTACCCCGATTCACGAGCTTGGGCATGCCGCCATGTGTCCTCTGTTCGGACATCGGATCACAAGCATGAAGCTCTGGTCTCCCCGTGCCGAAAACGGCGTCTACGGATTCGTAGAACATTCCTACAACAAAAGGAATCCCTGGGCTCGCATGGGAAATCTTTTCATCGGCATCGGGCCCCTGTTCAGCGGCTTGGGCTTTGTCATTTTGATGCTTTGGATCTGTTTTCCGATGCAGTGGAATGACTATCTGGTCGCCTCCCGTGCGCTGATCTCCTCCGAGCAAGCAAGCGCGGGCGAGCTCTTTTCTGCGATCTTCTCCTTGCTCATCGGAATTTTCAAGGCGTTTGCATCCAATTGGATCCGCAGCCTTCTCGGAATGATCGTCATTCTCGCCGTTTCCCTGCACGTCTCCCTGAGCTGGGCAGACGTCAAAGACAGCCTCGGTGCACTCCCCGTCTACCTGATCATGCTCGCGATCTTCGCAATCCCAACCGCGATCGCAGGTCTTTCCGAGTCGATCGTTCTCACGCTTCGTCTCTTCAATCTGCGCCTGCTGTCGATCTTTTGCATCATCATCGCCTTCGCTGCCCTCTGGGTGCTGATCGCCCTGCTCGTCCGTCTCGTCATCGCTTTGATCCGCGCGTTTTGATAGAGCTTTTGCAGACGCGGTTTTGTGGGGGCTTCTTGAAAGAATCCCCCACCAAGAACTTTTTTGACAAGGGGCAAAAACGAAATCCTTTCCCTGTGCGCTCCGAATGAGCAATCGATCGGTCGCCCCCACAGATCAACAATTCCCTTTACTCCCATGCGATAAAAGTTTTTGCGGGGGTGTGGGGGAGCTTTTTGCAAAAAGCTCCCCCACAAAAAACAAACCCAAAGGAGGATGCACGCGTGAAAAAACTGGGACTCTACGTTCACATTCCGTTTTGTCGCAGTAAGTGCCTGTACTGCGACTTTTGCTCATTTCCAAACCGTGCCGAGAGCGATTTTACTGCCTACGTCGACGCGCTCTGCCGCGATCTGCGAACAACCGCCGCGAGATGTACCGCTCACACGGTGGAAACCGTCTATTTCGGCGGTGGAACGCCCACCTTGCTTCCCCCGACACTTTTGAACCGCATCCTCTCCGAGATCTTCGCGTGTTATCGCGTATCCCCCGATGCCGAAATCACGTTGGAGTGTAACCCCGCAACGGCAACAAAGCAAGCGTTCTCCGAACTTCGCGAAGCCGGCTTCAACCGCATCAGCATCGGCTTGCAAAGTGCCGACGAGAGAGAGCTTCGCGCCCTGGGCCGTCTCCATTCCTTTGCCGATTTTGAGCGTACCTTTCGCGAGGCACGCGAGGCAGGATTTTCCAACATCAGTGCCGACGTCATGCTCGGCATCCCGCACCAAACCAAGGAAAGCCATCTGCAGACCCTCGCCGCCCTCGCCGCGCTCGCGCCCGAGCATATCTCCGCCTACGGACTCACTGTGGAAAGCGATACCCCGTTCGGCAAGATGGGAGACCGCCTCGTTCTTCCCGATGAGGAAACGTCGCGCGAGATGTATTTCGAGGGAGCGCAGCTTTTGGAAAAGCTTGGCTACCGACAGTACGAAATCAGCAATTTCGCGAAAACGGGGTATGAATCGCGCCACAATCTGAAATACTGGAACTGTGAGGAATATCTCGGCTTCGGTCCCGCGGCATACTCGGATTTCGGCGGAACAAGATTTGGAAATTCCCGCGACCTTTCGGCTTATCTTGAGGGCAAGAGCATCCTCGCGGAAAGCGAATCCCCCTCCCTCGGAGAGCGCGCGGAGGAATATATCATGCTACGCTTGCGCCTGGCGGAAGGCGTTGATTGCCAAGCATTCGCCAACCGATTCGGTTTCGATTTTGATGCGAAATTCGGGAAGACGCTGAGAAAATACGTCTTTGGCGGCTTCGTCAAGCACACTCAAAACAAATGGGCTCTAACGCGAGAGGGTTTCTACGTCAGCAACACCATTCTCTCGGAGCTGCTTGATTTTTCATCGTGAAAACGCCAAAAAACAAAAAAGCTCTTGACAAACTCGCTTTTATCGTGTAAAATAAAAGCAACGAAAAACAGAGAAAAGAGAGTTGCTTTATGGAAGAAATGAACAACGAACGCGAATTTTTTACACTGACCGACGAGGAAGGCAATGAGGTCGAATTTGAACTGATCGGCGTGACCGAATGGAACGAAAACACCTATTATGCCATGATCCCCGCAGACGCCGCAGACAAGGCGCAGGAGGCGGATGACGGCTTCTGCGAATACGTCATTCTGCGCGTGGAAAAGGACGAAAACGGCGAATATACGCTGGTCACGGTCGAGGATGACGACGAATTTGACGACGTTGCCGACCGTTTTGACGATATGTTCTCCGAGGAGATCGACTACGATTGATCTCTCCCCCAAAACGAATTTTTCCTGCTTAGTGCGTGATAATCGGTGATATAGACCCACAATAGATCAAAGGAGTCTGACTCCGCCGGTGGTTTGCAGACCTCCCTTACGCGACTCGATTGACTTGTCTCGATCGCGTCAAGGACGTTGGGAGCAGTAAAACCGCGACGAGGACACCGCCCTGGACGTACAGGGTTCTAACTTCCCGATTACACGGCTCGGCGGGTTCTATCCAAGAATACGCATGTCTCCCCTCGGCAATCGACGGCCGGAGACATGCGTTTTTCTGATGCCGAAAAGCGACGCCAAAAAGTTGTCAAAAATTCTACGGATTTTTCAAAAAAAGTATTGACAAGCCGAAATGTTTGTGATATAATATTTGAGCGTTGGTAATTTTGGCGGGATAGCTCAGTTGGCTAGAGCAACCGGTTCATACCCGGTAGGTCATGGGTTCAAGTCCAATTCCCGCTACCAGGCCCGTTGGTCAAGCGGTTAAGACACCGCCCTTTCACGGCGGTAACAGCAGTTCGATTCTGCTACGGGTCACCAACAGAAACAAATCCGAACTATTTCGTCAATCGAAATTGGTTCGGATTTGTTTTTTACTATAATTATTCGAATTAATGCTAATAGAACACCGCCGAGAGCACCAAACGGTTACTCTCGGCGGTGGTTTTTGCGTTGTAGACATTACATTACGTCAACCGTTTCAATCCCTAATGTTTCAAGATGCTTAATGAGCATTGCTTTAACAATAATACACAGAGAAAGCCAAGATGTTTTCTTATCTGCATCTGCTTCACTGATGATATGATTATCGTGATAGAATTTAGAAAATGCTACAGCAATCTGATAGGCATTTTCGCAAAGGATATTGGGTGACTTTTCGTTATATGCTCCCTCAAAAGCATTTCCACTGAGAGCGAGCTTCAACAGCAAATCCCTCTCTCCTTCGGAATAAACACCGTTTAACTTTACTTTGCAGACTTTTTGATTCTTTCTCATAATCGAATTGATTCTTGCAACAACGTAAAGCAGATACACGCCCGTCTTTCCTTCGGAAGCCATAAACTTATCTATATCGAAGATGCAATCCTTGGAATAATGGTTAATAAGATCCCCAAACTTAATTGCCGCGATACCGATTCTCTCAGCAGTTTCCTTTTTCAATGCTTCTTCTACATCATCAGAGAGCCTTAATTTTTTATATGCGCACTCTACAACAGTATCGAGCAAATCGGAAAGCTGCATCACCCCACCATCACGAGTTTTGAATGGTTTACCGTCTTTTCCATTCACCGTTCCAAAGCACAAATGCGTAAGTTCTGTTGTGTTCGGAATTAACTCTGCTTTTTGAGCAGTACGAAATACTTGCGTGAAGTGAAGATTTTGTCTGAAATCTACTACATACCAAATCTTTTCGGGAGCAAAATCTTTTTGTCTCTGTAAGATGGTAGCGATATCTGTTGTTGCGTATCCTTCTGAACCATTGGATTTTATAACAATAGTGGGTGGAATGGGGTGTTTATCATCCTCCTTGGCAACTTCAACGACCTGCGCTCCTTCACTTTCAACAAGAATATCCTTGTTTTTTAATGTTTCTATTAGTTCAGGAACGTATTTACTTGAATCACTCTCTCCGTACCAATAATCAAATGTCGCTCCAAGGCGAGTAAAGGTTTTTTTAATATCTTCAATAGAGAGAGCTATCATTGTTTTCCAAGTTGCTTTATAAGCGGGATCACCCTTTTGCAATTTGGCTGTAATTGTTCTTGCCTTTTCAAGAAACTCGGAATCCTCTTTGCTTTTTTTGCTTGCATACGGGTATATCTCATTCAAAAGGTCTGTTGTCAAGATTGGTAGATTATTCCCATACCTTTCTTCAAGTTCTGCGAGAACCAAGCCCATCGGCAATCCCCAATCGCCTAAATGTACGTCGCCAATGGCAGTTCTTCCCGTAGCAGTTATGATACGCTTAAGAGCTTCGCCTATAATTGCGGAACGCAGATGACCAACGTGAAGGGGCTTTGCAACGTTTGGATTGCCGTAATCAAGCACAATCGTTTCCTTACACTCGGCTTGAGGCACTCCCATATATTTATCAGAATATATTTCCTGCACGTAGTTCATCAAAAACTCATCTTTCAAAGTGATATTGATAAAACCGGGTGCTACCACTTCCAATGAGGCAATCATTTCGTTTTTGGGAATGATAGCCGAAACCTCTTTGGCAATCAATAACGGTGATTTTTTGTACTGTTTTGCCCCTGCCAAAGCTCCGTTGCATTGAAATTGACAAAGATCAAGTCTGTTTGATACGACCACCTGCCCAAGAGCCTCGTCATATCCGCATTTAGAAAATGCGGTCTTAAAAATATTCGATAATAATTCTGTTACTAATTTCATTTTAATAAACCTCCAAATAAATAATAAAAAACACTGTATAGCTGTGATGCCATACAGTGTTTGAATCTCTATCTCAACTCACTTTCCAAAGGCACACAGCAAAACAAAGCCTGTACCCAAAAAGTGATACAAGCCTCATCGTCGACGTCGGATGGAAAGAGAGATAAAGTGATTCATTATTATGCTCCTTGAAAGTTGTAGGAGAATATTGTATCACAAAATTAAGATTTTGTCAATCTATTTCCACAAAAATCACGTGCTCAACGTGTTTTTTCTTAAAATATATTGATTTTCTTGTCGATATATGTTATAATATTTGTCTACGACGATTATATCAAGCTTATTCTTACCTTTGACGATAAGCCAATCAATATCCCTACATCCGATGAAATTGAATATATGGCAAATAGTTCGGACATTCAATCGTCCGCTTCACCAACAAAAAAGGACAGGAATCGCTTTGCGATTCCTGTCCTTTTTTGTTCTTGATGCTTCATGAATCGAACTCTACCGCTTCCCAACGGAAAGTGGGTAGAACGCGCGATGGCACCAACGTCCGCTTTCCCAAATTAAAAAAGCAGGAGAAAAATCTCCTGCGGTATATAAAGAAAACAACAAACGATAAAAATACCCAAATCAACCGAGAATGTTACTGCAGAAGATGATTCAAGCGTTTTAGCGGACGCCCCCGCCTCGCTCGGCTTTGGATTTACTTTTTTCGTTTATCCGTATTTTCGTGGCGTATGCTTGGCTCGGCGAGCGTAGTGAGCCGACTTATATCAAGACAAGCACACGCCACGGTGCCAAATGGCATAAATTACTCTTGTAATCGCCTCTGCAAATTCAACATTTTTCAAATATACAAAAAATAATGAAAAAATACGGATTGTATATTGACAAATCTTTGATTTTGGTGTAAAACATAGTCAAATAAAATATTGCAGAGGCAAGAACCCAAAAAATTATTGATATGATTGAGTTGCTTGGAAATTGCTCAAATCAATACAATTACGAATATACACAAAAGGATGTAGAAAAGATGTTTTCTGCTATTGAGAGCGCATTGAAATCAAGCAAATCACGATTCGCCACGGAAACCTCTACCAAAGATACCCATTTCAAGTTCTGAAAAGGAGTTACAAACTATGAATTTAGACTATAGCTAAAGAATTTAAACTCATTACTCTTTTTAAGGCCGAATAATTATAATATGGTCGGGAATTGTAACCTTTAATAGCAAAATTTATGGGGCGGGGCTTATTGTCCTGCCCTTAATTTTACAATAAAAAAGAGCGTAAAAATTGTTCGTTTTACGATCAAATTGGCTCACCAACACAACACAAACCGCCTCCATCCTTTTGGACGGAGGCGGCGTTTGTTATACGCCGATCAAATAATCGGCATTTCATTCTCGTCGAGCACGGGGCGGCTTACAGTGACAACGTCCTCTGCGGAAAGCTCGACCATGCGCACTTCTGCGCGCTCATATTGCTTTTTCATCATTTGGATTCTCCTTTTCAAAGCAAGCGTGCGGATTTGGGCTATGCCCACTGTTATTATATCATAAAATCTCGCATTTGTAAATATATTTTTTCAAAAATTCTTCAAGCCTCGACAATTTCGTCTCCTTTGCTCCCCTCCCCGAGCAGCAAGCGGCGTCTGCCACGGCAAAAACGTGCGACAATTTTTGCGAATACGGTTGACAGAAACGGCGGCGGCATGGTAAAATATAACGTGAAAAAGCGCAGAAAGGTAGAACGATATGAAAAATGCACAGCTGGCAGATCTGTTGCGCCCGGAGGGAATGGACGGGATCGTCGGACAAGACCATTTGTTCGGCGAACGCGGCGTGATCCGACGGATGCTTGGCGGTGGACGGATCACAAATATGATCTTTTACGGCCCCCCCGGAACCGGAAAAACCACGGCGGCAACCGTGATCGCAAAGCAATCGGGAATGCATTTCCGAAAGCTGAACGCCACGTCGGCGTCTCTGTCCGACGTCAAGGACGTGATCCACGAAACGAGCAACGTCTTCGGCGCGGGTGGGGTGCTGCTCTATCTCGACGAGATCCAGTATTTCAACCGCAAGCAACAGCAAACGCTGCTGGAATACATGGAGGACGGCCGCATCACGCTGATCGCCTCGACCACGGAGAATCCGCATTTTTACGTCTATAACGCGATTCTTTCACGATCCTCCCTCTTCGAATTCAAACCGGTAACCCCGTTGGCATTGCGTCCGGTTTTGCAACGCGCGCTGGCATATCTGAACGAAGAAAACGGACAGAGCAAAATGGCGGAGAATCGGCTTTTTGACTACGTGAGCACCTGTGCGCGCGGCGACGTGCGACATGCAATCGTCCTGTTTGAAAACGCCTACCACGCCGCCGACACGGAGATCCTGCGCGAGCACGTGGACAGCTTTGATACCTCGGTGACCTCCTTCAATGATGACACGCACTACGATCTGCTCTCCTGCCTGCAAAAATCGATTCGTGGCTCGGATCCCGACGCGGCGGTCTTTTATCTGGCAAAGCTCCTCTCGCTGGGAGAATTGATCTCGGTCTGCCGACGCTTGCAGGTGATCGCGTCGGAGGACGTCGGACTTGCCTATCCGATGGCAGCCGCCATCACGCGCGCTTGCTGCGAATCGGCAAAGGAACTGGGTATGCCCGAGGCACAGCTGACGCTGGCAAACGCCGCGATCATGCTTGCGACAGCCCCCAAATCAAACGCCGCGCACAACGCGGTGCTTGCCGCCGCGGAGGACGTCAGGCGCGGAAAGGGTGTCAACGTCCCGACACATCTGCAAAGTCCGCTCTTCAAGGGATATCTCTATCCTCACGATTTTGAAAATCACTACGTGGCACAGCAATATCTTCCCGACGATCTGAAGGGAACGGTCTATTATACCCCCGGTTCGAACAAGACCGAGCAGGCAGCCGCGGAATATTGGAGCAAAATCAAGAAAAAGCCTTAACACGATCAAGGAGATCTACGATGAAAAAGAAAATTTTAGGGATTGAATTCGGCTCGACGCGCATCAAATCGGTTTTGATCGACGAGAATGCGACGGTTCTCGCGATGGGTACTTACGATTGGGAAAATCAGCTTGTCGACGGTCTTTGGTCCTATGAATTGGATCTTGCGACCGTGGGCATGCAGGAAAGCTATCGCGCATTGGTGGAAGATTACGGTCAACCGATCACCTCGCTTGATGCCATCGGCATTTCGGGCATGATGCACGGTTATCTGGCGTTCGACGAGAACGGCAAGCTACTTGCTCCCTTCCGTACTTGGAGAAATACCAACGCAAGCATCGCCGCAGAGGCTCTTTCGGAGGCGTTTTCCTTCCACGTACCGATGCGTTGGAGCGTCTCTCAATATTATCAATGTGTCTTGGACGGACTCGATCACGTCGGACGCGTGGCACACCTGAATACCCTCGCGGGATATATGCACTATCTTCTCACCGGAAACCGCGTGCTCGGCGCGGGAGATGCCAGCGGCATGTTTCCGATCGAGAACGGAGATTATGATCCCCGTATGCTTCAAATTTTTGAAAGCATGCTTGCCGAGCACGGACTCCATGCCGGCTTCAAAAGCCTTTTGCCGCGCGTGCTTTCCGCCGGTGAGGATGCGGGGACTTTGACGCGTGAGGGCGCGTTGCTGCTCGATCCCACGGGCGTCTTGCAGGCGGGATGCCCCCTCTGCCCTCCCGAGGGCGACATGGGTACGGGCATGATCTGCACCAACACCGTCGAGCCGCACAGCGCGAACGCTTCCCTTGGCACAAGTGCCAATCTCACCGTCATTCTCGCCAAGCCGCTCCGCAAATTTTATCCCGAAATCGACGTCATCATGACCCCCGACGGGCATCCTGCCGCTCTGGTTCATGCAAACACCTGCACCTCGGTGATCGATGCCTGGGCAGGGGTATTCGGAGAACTTCTCTCGCGCATTGGCGCGCAAGTCGACCGCGGAACGCTTTTCCGCACGCTCTTTGAAAGTTCCCTTGCAAGCGACTCCGACGTGGGACAAGTTGCGGCATATAACTTCCTTGCCGCCGAACCGCTCGCCGGCATCGAAAAAGGAATCCCCACCGTGTTTGTCGGTGAGGGCGGAAGGCTGACGCTCGGAAACCTCATGCAAGCCGAGATCTTCGGCGCGATCGCAACGCTTTCTCTCGGACTTGGAATCCTTTCCGACGAGGGCGTCAAAATTCAAAGCGTATTCGGTCACGGCGGCTTCTTCAAAACCCCCGTGATCGGACAAAGCGCCCTCAGCGCGCTCGTCAAAGCCCCCGTCACGGTTACCGAAACCTCCTCAGAGGGCGGCGCCTACGGAATCGCGCTGCTCGCACTCTATCTGCTCGTCAAAAACGGCTCGCTCGCCGAATTTCTTGACGGCGTATTTGCCAACGTGGAGAAATCAACACTGATGGCCGATGCGGTTCTCATCGAAAAATGCGACCGCTTCATGGAAAATTTCAAAAAAGGATTGGTCGGCATCGCCGCCTTGTAAGAAATGATCTTTTTTCGGAGGACGCGATCGTGGGGGCTTCTTGAAAGAAGCCCCCACACCCCCAAGAGCTTTTCGGACAAAGGGAAAAGGAAAGCCTTTATCTCTGCGTTCCGAATGAAAGGGGGACGCGCACAGATAAACAATTACGTTGATACCCATGCGATAAATGTTTTTGAAGGGGGATGGGGGAACTTTTCTCAAAAAGTTCCCCCATAAAAATCGCTTTTTCAAAAAGCCTCCCCACGAACGTTTCAAAATTTATTTTTCAAATGCCCAAGGGAACAATTTGATGGCATTTTTATAGAAGATATTTTCCTTTTCGGCGTGCGAGATTTTAGCGAGAGCGACTCTGGAATACTGGAAGGTGAGCGAATAGGTATCGGTTCCGAAGAGAATCTTTTCGGATCCAATCTGCTCGCAGGCATATTCGATGACGTTGTTGAGCGCACTGAGCGAACCCGAGGTATCGGCGTAGATGTTTTGATGCTTGGCATATTTGATTGCCTTGATCTCGGTCTCCCCTGCCAGATGCGCGATGATCAGCTTCATGCGCGGATACTTGTCGGCGAACTCCATCATGCACTCGGTGGCGGCGGGATGCATCATCACCACGGCATCGCGCTCGTTGGCAAAGGAAAAGATGCGGTCTGCCCGCTCCACCATTTTATACTTATGAAAATAGGGATGGATCTTGATTCCAAGCACCTTTTTGTCTCCCAGCATCGCGTCGACCTGCTCAAAGGTTTTGGGTTGTTCGGGATGCAGCACCGCCCATTGATAGATGCCCTCGGTGTTGTGAACCAGATCGTTCAGATATTGATTTTCCTCACAGATATAGTCCGAGCAAAGCACCGCCGAATAGCTCGAAAATGCGATCTCTTTGATGCCGAAACGCTTGTTTTCCGCGAGCAAAAACGGGATCTGACACTGAGACGTATTCAGATATTCCACCGTACCGTACTCACCCGGCACACCGTGATTAAAGTGCGAGTGAATGTCGATCGGCGAGCGCTCAAATTCCGGGAACTGTATCATAACGATTTCATCCTTTCTGCCCTGCTTTGATTTTATTATAGCATAGCGGCATGCAAAACACAAGTGCAAATTTCGGACGTTTTTTCAAAAGCGGTGTCCGCTCGTTGTCGCTCTGTGATATATTTTTATGGGGGAGCTTTCCGGGAAAGCTCCCCCATATCTTCACGGGTATTCTCAATACTTTGCAACGATGGCGTTCATCTGATCCATCTTCTTTTCCATGTCGGCGACCAGCTTGAACTGGGTGCGGCAACGGTCAAGGTTGTGGTGCTCGCGATGGATGCGGAAATAGGTGTCTCCGTTGAGATAGTCACCGAGGAAGCGCATACCGCATTCCAGCGTCATCAAAAGTGCGGAGAAGGCAAGCAGCTCACGCTCACGCGCGGTCATGTCTGCGCCAACCTCCTCGATAAAAGCCTTGGTGAACGCCTCGAAATAGGTCAGATCAAATTCGATCTTGGACAGATCGGTCTCGTCCTCGGCACCCGTCGAAGCGCCGAAGCGCAGGGAGTCACCGAAGTCATAGAGCATCGAGCCCGGCATAACGGTGTCAAGGTCGATGACACAAACGCCCTCGTGCGTCACGTCATCCAGCATGACGTTGTTGAGCTTGGTGTCATTGTGCGTCACACGGAGCGGAACGCTTCCGTCTGCGATCGCGTCGGTAATACGCGAAACCACGTCGGCACGCGAGAGAACGAACTCGATCTCGGGCTGCACCGAAGCGGCGCGTCCCATCACGTCCTTCTCAACCGCCTCGCGGAATTGACGCAAACGGTCGGAGGTGTTGTGAAAGTTGGGAATGACCTCGTGCAGCACGTGCGCGGGGAAATCCGACAGCATTCTTTGGAACTTTCCAAAGGCGTGCGCCGATGCGGCAAACATCTCGGGGGACTCTGCCTGGTCATAGGTTCTTGCGCCCTGGATAAAGTAATACATACGGTACGCGTTTCCATCGGGATCGACGTAAAAAGGCTTTCCGTCCACGGTGGGAACCAGCGTCAGCGTCTCGCGCATCGGGTCTCCGCCGGCGGCGATGATCTTTTTGCGCAGATGCTCGGTGACGGCGGCAATGTTATCCATGACATCCGAGGGATCCTTGAAGATCGAGGTGTTGATCTTCTGCAGAATGGTCTGCGGCGCACAGTCCACCAAATAGGTGGCATTGATGTGACCGCTTCCGTAAGGGTTGGTATCAACGCCAATGTTGAATTGACGCAAAACGTGATTGAGATCGCTTTTCATGATGTAAAATCCTTTCAAAATGGAATTATTTGTTGCAGTTTATCATTGATAAAAATATAAAAAACTATTGAAATTTCCACGTATTTGTGGTATGATAAAAAGCGTAAGAACGCATATACTGTGAAAACACTGTAGGAAAGGAAGATTTATTATGAATTTCATTACCGTAGAAAGTTATGACAAGCTCAGCAAACGTGCGGCAAGCCTGATCGCCGCGCAGGTCCTGATGAAGCCCAACTGCGTGCTCGGTCTCGCGACCGGCTCGTCCCCCATCGGAATCTACAAAAAGCTGATCGAATGGAACCGTGCGGGCGACCTCGATTTCTCCAAAACGGTTTCGGTCAACCTGGACGAATATATCGGCTTGGACGGAACCAACGATCAAAGCTATCGCTACTTCATGCAGACCCAGCTCTTCGACCACGTCAACATTCTTCCCGAGAACACCTACGTCCCCAACGGCTGTGCCGCTGATCTGGCGAAGGAGTGCGAGGAATACGACGCGCGCATCGAGCGTTTGGGCGGCATCGATCTGCAGTTGCTCGGCATTGGTCTGGACGGTCACATCGGCTTCAACGAGCCGGGCGACGCTTTCATCAGCCCCACGCACGTGATCGATCTTCACGAATCGACCATTCAGGCAAACGCGCGCTTCTTCGCAAGCGAAGCGGAAGTGCCGCGTCAGGCCGTGACCATGGGAATCGGCGCGATCATGAAGGCAAAGAAGGTACTCCTGATCGCAAACGGAAAGGCAAAGAAGGAAATCGTGCAGAAGGCTTTCTTCGGCCCGATCACCCCCGCAGTTCCCGCTTCGATTCTGCAACTGCATCCCGATCTCACCGTTGTGTTCAGCGAGGAATAATTTCAAAAATCTTCAGAGGTGCTCTCGCGAGCGCCTCTTTTTTTCGTTCAATCGCGGTCGGATTCCTTTTCGTATTCGGAAATATCAATATTGCGAAGTGCAGCGGGATTCATGCGCCCCTTGGCACGCTCAAAATATTGCACGTTATTGCGCAAAAGCATGAGAATGTGATTGTTGGGAGTGCGCCCCTCGGCATTCGCGACGTAAAGCAACTTGCGCAAGAGATCCTCGGGAATGCGCAGATTCAATTCGGGCTGGTTCTTCATGTTGGTTCCCCTTCCTGTGCGGCGGAGCTTTTTGCCCGCATCGTAACGGCGGTGATGTTTTGACTTTTCATGATTCGGAGAAGACGATCGTCGGGCTCAAAAAACAAAACCCGTTTGCGATCCTTTTCGTCGATCCAAAGCGCGGCGTAAAGCCCCCCCGCGTCGGCGCAGGAGGCCGCAAAGAGATTGCGCTTGGAACCGTAATTCTCCACGCGAGCAAGATACTCTCCCTCGCAAGGATAGACCGCCGACAAACGGCGGATCGCCACCGAGCAATGCTTGCGCCGAGAACGATTTCCAAAAATGCGGCTGACCGTCAGCACACCGTCAAACACGACGTACTCGTATTCGATCTTCGTCAGGCGCCACGTGAACAGCACCAACGCCCAGATCAGGAGTGCGGCGATCTCCACGGCAAGCAAAACAAGCTTGAACCGAAGGCCCAAAAACAACAGAATCGCCCCACAAAGGGCGTACAGCGCAATGAAGGTGATCCGCTTGAATATGACCGCCGCGCTTCTCTTTTGCCGCACCGTTTGTTCATAAACGGCTCCGCTTCCTCTCGCGCCGCCTTCATGATCCATGCTTTCACCCTCCTTTTTTTGATATCTCTTATTATTTTATCACGTTTTTTGTCAAAAGTCAAGACTTTTTCAAACATCTCTGCCAAATGCACCAAACCGCTATGTATTTCCCACTTTTTTCTCGTTCTGTTTTCTTTATTTGTAAAAACAAGAGTTAAATTTTGCTCATATAGTCAATAACAGAAAAGTAAATGTCAAAATGAGCATAGTTTTTTAAAAACAAATAGGATATAATGAAGATGACGTGGCTTGCATTGGCAAAATATGCAAAACGGTCAATAAGATTTGCAAAAATCGCCATTTATATTGACTTTTTTGTATGATATCATGTATCCACCACCAAAAAAACGAACAAGGAGAGAACCATGAAACACACAAAGCTTTTGTCTCTGTTGTTGGCGCTCGTAATGATCGTCGGCACCTTCACCGTGATTCCCGTAACCGCAAGTGCTGCGGAAGCTTGGGACGGCGAAACCATCGCACAGCCTGCCGGCAAGGGAACCAAAGAAGAACCCTTCCTGATCGCAAGTGCGGAAAACCTCGCGTGG
>JAFWYJ010000058.1 GCA_017517745.1 Clostridia bacterium
GGGGCAAGCTTGATGTTGACGTAGTGCTTGAGTGCACCGGCTTCTACACCTCTAAGGAGAAGTCCATGGCTCACATTCAGGCAGGCGCTAAGAAGGTTGTTATCTCTGCTCCCGCAGGCAATGACCTCAAGACCATCGTTTTCGGTGTAAACAACGAGACTCTTACTGCTGACGATCAGATCATCTCCGCAGCATCCTGCACCACCAACTGCCTCGCTCCCATGGCTAAGGCTCTGAACGATGCTTACCCCATCCAGTCCGGTATCATGACCACCGTTCATGCTTACACCGGTGACCAGATGATTCTCGACGGTCCTCACAGAAAGGGTGACCTCCGCCGTGCACGTGCAGGCGCACAGAACATCGTTCCCAACTCCACCGGTGCTGCAAAGGCAATCGGTCTCGTCATTCCCGAACTGAACGGCAAGCTCATCGGTTCCGCTCAGCGCGTTCCCACCTGCACCGGCTCCACCACCATTCTGGTTGCCGTTGTCAAGGGCAAGGACATCACCGTTGAGGGCATCAACGCCGCTATGAAGGCTGCTTCCAGCGCTTCCTTCGGCTACAACACCGACGAGATCGTTTCTTCCGACGTTATCGGAATCACCTACGGTTCTCTGTTCGATTCCACCCAGACCATGGTTGCGAAGATCGATGACGATACCTACCAGGTTCAGGTTGTTTCTTGGTACGACAACGAGAACTCCTACACCAGCCAGATGGTTCGCACCATTAAGTATTTCGCAGAGCTCGCTTGAGTTTCGAACTCTCAATAAAACGGAGGGAAGGCTTCGGTCTTCCCTCTCTTTTTTTTCGAAATGCTATTGACTTTTGGTGTGTTTTGTGTTATACTAAAGGCGTATTCGAGATAATTATCCTTGGTCTCACGGTTGCGCGGATCATGATCGATGATGCGCGAGGCTGTGGGCCTGTTTTGTTCCGGGTACACAATTTTATCAGGAGGTACCCGACAATGAATAAAGGTACAGTTAAGTGGTTCAACGCGGAAAAGGGCTACGGCTTTATTTCCAACGACGAGGGTGGCGACGACGTGTTCGTTCACTTCTCCGCAATCCAGATCGAGGGCTTCAAGACGCTCACCGAGGGTCAGAAGGTGACCTTTGACACCGAGCCCGATCCCAAGAACAGCGCGAAGCTCCGCGCAATCAACGTTTGCCTCGCGTAAACCAAAAACCAAGGGAGACCTGCATCGCAGGTCTCCCTTTTTTTATCCCGCGCACCCGCCTCCGTCATATTCGGCTGCTCCGCAGCATAGAATGTACCATATTTCAGCACGAATAAAGGAGCGAAAGATATGGACAACTATACAAAAGAAGGCAAGCAAAGCTTGCGTTTACAGACCGAGGTCTGCGACCGCCGCACCGTCACCGATCTCTCTGCGGATTTCACCCTTCCCGATTATCAACCCGAAATCAAACGCCTGTTGCGCGTTCGCGCGACGGTTTCTCCCCCCGATAAATACATCGGCGCGGGCAACGCCGATTTTTCCGGAAGCATCGACTATGCCATTCTCTACGCGGGCAATGACGGCGCGCTTTACTGTGCCACAGAGTCAGGCGAATATCAGTTTACACTTCCCATCGAGGTTGCCTCCGACATTGATCTGAACGAGGGGCTCGTCTGTGACACCGAGATCCTCCCCGAAACCGTCACGGGACGCGTGATCGCGCCACGCAAATTTTCAGTCAAATGCCGTCTGCGCTCGCACGTCCGTCTGTACGGCACCCGATGCATCGAGGAAACCGTCAACGGTGCCGACCCCTCCACCCTGCAAAGACTTTGCGGGAATATCGAATCGGCACGTGTCTTTGTCGGAACGGGAGATCCTCTGCAACTTGGGGATGAAATCCTTTGTGATGCGCAGTCGGGCGACATCCGCGTAATCTCCGCCGAGGGACAGGTCTTTGTCAATGAAGCCGTCGCGGGAAGCGGCGTGGTCAATTGCCGAGGAGAGATCTGCCTCAAGCTTCTTTGCGCGCAGGAAGGCACACAATCCGCTCCCACAGCACTCCTGCGAAGGATTCCCTTCTCGCAAGCCGTTGTGACCGAGGGAGCTGAAGTCAACTGCGATGCCTGTGCCTTCGGCGTCTGTTCGCAGCTCCAAATCACGGTCGAAGAAGGGCGCATTCTTTGCGAGGTCGCACTTCTTTTGCGGACACGTGCGCAACGAAACGAAGCGCTTTCTTTCACACGCGATCTTTATTCCACCGCAGCGGAGTGTGAAAGTACCTACACCGAAGCACTTCTGCCGCGTGCCATCAAGTGCATCAACGGCAATTTTTCGCTCAACACCGCGCTCCCCCTGGAGGAGGTCGGAATCCGTTCCGGCATGAGCGTTGCCGACGTTGCACTCTCCCCCACGGTAACCTCATTGGAAAGCGATCACGGAAAATACGTCCTGATCGGTCGCTGCCGCGTCTCGACGGTTCTTTGCGACGCGGAGGATGCGGTGGCGCAGGAATTTGAGGTGCCGTTCCGTTACGAAACCGACGGCGGCGACGAAACGGTCACCGATTTCGACGCCACGGTGGATCCCATTTCCTGCCGTGCCCGCATTGACGGAGAACGGATCGGGCTGGATGCCGAGCTTGCGGTCAGCCTCTCCTTGCGCGGAGAATCTCGCTGTCGGATGCTGACCGAAGCGCAATTCAGTGAGCCTCTCGCGCCCAAAGGGGCGGTCTATACCGTCTGCTATCCTGCCAAAGAGGATACGCTTTGGAGTGTCGCCAAGCGCTATCATCGCGCAGTTTCCACCGTCTCGGAAATGAATCATCTCGCCGGTTCTCCCGCCGCCGATGCGGTCGAGTCTCTCGACGGTGTGACCTATCTTTTGGTCTGATCACGGCATACGAATCCAAAAAACGGAGGCATCATCAAAATGAACGGTATGTATAAACCCGAGGGGGCGCTTTTGAACACCCCTCAAAACCGAGACTATCTTTCCTCCCCCGCAGGGCTTGAGCGCGCCATGAACAGCGGCGCGACGCTCGAAGGGATCGTCACGCTTTGTGACAGCCGACTGCGCCTGCACGTCGATCTCGGATGCGCCGTCGGCATCATCGAACCACAGGAAGCGCTCTTCTGTCGTGCGGGAGAGGAGCGCAAAGATATTGCCATCATCACACGCGTCGGAAAACCCGTCGCCTTCCGCATTACCGCCTTGGAGCTTCGCGACGGCGTTCTGACGGCAAGCTTATCTCGACGTCTGGCACAAGAGGAGTGTGTGCGACATCACCTCTCGCTCCGTGTCCCGGGAGATATTCTGCGAGCAAAAGTCACGCATCTTGAGCCATTCGGCGCGTTTTTGGACGTCGGATGCGGCATCTCCTCACTCCTTTCGGTCGATTGCATTTCGGTCTCCCGCATTTCCCATCCGCGAGACCGTCTGCGCCCCGGCATGGAACTGCCCGTGGTGATCAAAAGCATCGACCGTGACACGGGAAGGATCTACGTCTCTTTGCGCGAGTTGCTGGGTACGTGGGAGGAAAATGCCGCCGCATTTGAAGTGGGACAGACGGTCTCGGGCATCATCCGAAGCGTCGAAAGCTACGGCGTCTTCGTCGAGCTTGCTCCCAATCTTGCAGGGCTCGCAGAACCACGTGAGGGCTTCGCGGAAGATCTGCGCACACGGATTGGAAAAAGCGCCGCGGTCTACATCAAAAGCATCGTCCCCGCGCGCATGAAGATCAAGCTCCTTCTCATCGACTCCTTTTGCTCCGAACCGCCATCGCAACGCCTGCGATATTACGTCAACACCGACACCGTCTCCCACCTCTCACACTGGATTTATTCCCCCATCGGCTCTCGCAAGGTGGTGGAAACCGTGTTTGACGAAGAATGAAACGAATTCTTTTGTGAGGAGACTTTTTGAAAAAAGGACGCGTTTTGTGGGGGTGCTTTTTGAAAAAAGCCACCCCACACCCCCGCAAAAACTTTTATCGCATTGGGTATGAACGGAATTGTTTGTCCCTGCGCTCGACCATTCAATTGCTCCCGCGGCTATTTGGGGACCCAAGACCCCAAATAGCTTCTTATTTTTGTTTTGATACAGAAACACACCCCGACAAATTGGGATTTATCGGTGTCTCATTTCAACGAACGAATGAACGAAATCATGTAGGGGACGTCGCCCCCTACAAGGCTTGTGCGAACAAAATGTGCGACAAATCAAAATTTGAAAAACCAATTCCAACAATCTTCTCCGGCGTTTTGGGTGCTGATAACAAACTATTTTTATATTGACGAGCATACCGAAATATGATATAATCATACATCCGACACATCTTCGCACGGAATGTCGGGATTTTCAAAGCGCTTTCTGATAAAATATAAACAGACAGGAGGGATGAAGAATGGATTGGATCGCCGGAATGCAAAAAGCGATTGATTATATCGAGGCGAATTTGACCGAAGAAATCGATTACGAAAAGGTCGCTGCAGAGAGCTTTTCTTCAAGCTATCATTTTCAAAGAATATTCAGTATTCTGTGCGGATACACGCTTGGAGAATATATTCGCCTGCGCCGTCTGTCGTTAGCAGGCGCAGAGCTTGCCGGCGGCAAAGAAAAGGTCATCGATATTGCTCTGAAATACGGTTATGACAGCCCCGACAGCTTTGCCAAAGCATTTCAAAAATTCCATGGCATTACCCCGTCGCAGGCGCGCGCAGACGGAAGTAACCTTAAATCCTTTTCTCGCCTGTCAATCAAAATTTCATTGGAAGGCGGTAACACGATGAATTACAGAATTGAAGAAAAGCCGAAAATTGTTTTGGTGGGCTTTAAACGCCGATTTTTCGGTACACCTGCCAACAGGTTGGATCAAGAGCATGAATTTTATATGCAAACCCGATTCAATCAGTATGCTTTGAAGGGACTGACAAGAGATCTTGACACGTTCTACAACATTATGACCAATTTTGCGGACGATGGATATGATTATTACATAGCCGGAATCCTGAATCCCTTCGGCGCAGACGAACTGGAAAAAGAGCTTGGAGAGGACGCCAAGAGATTTGAAAAAATCATTCTTCCGGCAAGAAAATATCTTGTTTGCGAAACCAAGCGCACAAAATATCCTGTTAATTTGCAGGAAGATCTGCGAAAGCAGGCAGTCAATGAATGGCTCCCCTCCTCCGGATATGAGCTGGCAAACGCTCCCGAGGTTGCAGTCGTCCATTGGCACTTTAAGCGCGGAGATGCAACAGTAAACAACTCTCGCTATATCGAGCTTTGGCTCCCCATCGAAAAGAAATAACGTTTTGCCCCCGCTTTGTGCGGGGGCTCTGCTTTTCATATCCCAAAATCCTTGCCGGACAAGGCTTTTCTTATTTGAAAACTTCAAAAAATAGAATAAGATCAGTTCTTATTCTTATTTTTATTCGCTTTCGGAGAAGATTTCGCCGCCATTTTGCGAAGCATGGCAAGCGCGCGATCGACACCGCCCACCTCGTTGATGATGCCGTAGCGCACCGCCTCTCGTCCTTCGATGATCGATCCGCAGTCGGTGGCGATCTGATCGGGGCGCATCATCAGCTCGTTCACGGTCTCGGGCTTGGCGCGGGAATGGGCGCAAATAAAGTTGACGATCCGCTTTTGCATCTCACTCATATAGCGAAAGGACTGCGGAACACCGATCACCATGCCGCTGATGCGCACGGGGTGAATGGTCATAGTGGCACTGGGAACGATGAAAGAATGTTTTGCCGCAGTGGCAAGCGGCACACCGATCGAATGTCCTCCTCCCAGCACCAAGGACACCGTCGGTTTTTTCATCGACGCCACCATTTCAGCGAGTGCCAAACCCGCCTCCACGTCGCCGCCCATGGTGTTCAGAATGAGAAGCAGACCGTCGATCTCGTCATCCTCCTCGATCTCCACCAACAGCGGAATGATCTGCTCGTATTTCGTCGCCTTTTGTCCCTCGGGCAAGAGATAATGCCCCTCGATCTGCCCGATGATCGGAATGCATTGAAAGCGCTCACGGCGGTTTCCCGCCACCGTGCCGCCGCCCTCCGAAATATTCTCCAGAAGCAGTCGTCTCGCTTCCTCCGCGTTCTTTTTCTCCTCGCCTCTTGTGTGAGCCATATCCGCTTACCGCCTTACTCTTAATATTATTTTATTATTTATTATTACCAAAAAAATTTTCGATATGTAGGCGGAAATGTGAAAAAACAGGCTTTACAATCGCGGAAAAAAATGTTATAATATTAACGAATGAGAAAATTTTGCTTTTCTCGTGCTTTTTCTTAAAAATTCATCAAACGAAAGAAAGGGTTTCTCAGCTATGGAAAACAAAGTTTTGGTCGAAACTTCTGCCAGACACATTCATCTGACCGAAGACGCAGTAAAGGCACTTTACGGAGAGGGCGCAACGCTCACCGTGAAAAAGGATTTGAGCCAGCCCGGTCAGTATGCGGCAGGCAACGAAAAGATTACCCTCGTCGGTCCCAAAGGCTCGTTGGCAGTCAGCGTGCTCGGACCCACGCGTAAGGCAAATCAGGTAGAGCTTTCCTTCTCCGACGCACGCGCGCTCGGTCTGAAGGCGGTTCCCGTTCGCGAGAGCGGTGACGTTGCCGGCACTCCCGGCATCAAGATGGTCGGCCCCGCAGGTGAGATCACCATTGAAGAGGGCGTGATCGTCGCAAAGAGACACATCCACATGACTCCCGCAGACGCAGAGGCATTCGGCATCGCGGACAAGCAGATCGTGAAGGTCAAGATCGCAAACGCAGAGCGCACCACGATCTTTGACGACGTCGTTTGCCGCGTACATCCCAACTTCGCACTTGCAATGCACATCGACACCGATGAGTGCAACGCTGCTTGCGCATTCGGTGAGGTTTACGGAGAGGTCATCCTCTGATCTTTCCCCGGGAGGAATTCCAGAATGAGAATTCTGTTTCAAGGAGACAGCATCACCGACGGCGGCAGAGATTACCGGAACTACCACAATTTGGGCAATGGCTATCCAAAATACGCGGCGGAGCTGATTCAAAAGGCTTTTCCCACGCAAACGTTTGAATTTTTCAATTTCGGCGTTGCCGGAAATCCCACCGCGCGCGTCTTTGAGCGTCTCTATCACGACGGCATTTTCTTTCAGCCCGACGTGTTTTCGATCCTTGTCGGAATCAACGATATTTATTACCGTCATCTCACAAACGCACCCATGCCCATTTTGACCACCGATGAACAGATCGCGGCAAACTACCGTGCAATCCTTTCGAACGTAAAAAAGCATACCAATGCCAAAATATTGGTGCTATCCCCCTATCTTTTGGATTGCGAGGACATGGCGTTTTTGAGACCGGAGCTGGAACGCTTGCAAATCACCGTTCACGCACTTGCGGATGAATTTGCAGATGCTTATATCCCCTTGGATCGGTTGTTTGACGCGGCTTTGAAGACGCAGCCCTCGCCGCAATATTACTCCAAGGATGGCATACACCCCAACGAAGAAGGCGCAAAATTCATTGCCAAGCATTATTGTGAGGCGATCAAGCCGCTCATCAACGCCATTCTTCGGTAAAACAGAAAGGACAAAACCATGAGAATTTTATTTCAGGGAGACAGCATCACCGACTGCGGAAGAGACCGCCGCGATTTTCATAACATGGGTAACGGCTATCCGAAATATTCCTCCGAGCTGATCAGAGAGGCGTTTCCCGCACAGGACTTTGAATTTATCAATCTGGGCATCGACGGCACGCGCACAAATCAGCTGTTCGACCGCTTTTACCCCGATGCCATTGCCCTGCAGCCCGATATCATTTCCATTCTGATCGGCATCAACGACATTTGGCACCGCTACAATCGTACTCCCGTTCTGACCACTGACAGACAGACGGAAGCCAATTATCGTGCCATGCTGGAATTGCTGAAGGAAAAAACCAACGCAAAAATCATCATGCTCTCCCCCTTCCTTTTGGATGACGAGAAAAAAGAGGCGTGGAGACCGGAGCTGAATTCGATGTTGCCCTTTATCCGTTCGCTTGCCGACGAATTTGCCGACGTCTACATTCCGTTGGACAAATTGTTTGATGAGGCAAGAAAAACCCAGCCATCGTTGAAATTTTATTCGGATGACGGCGTTCATCCCAACCTCAACGGCATTCAATTCATTGCCAAACATTATTCCGAGGCAATCAAGCCGCTCATCCAAGAGGTCGCTTCGCAAAAACAAGGAGATATTCTATGAGAATTCTGTTTCAAGGTGACAGCATCACCGACGGCGGCAGAGACTACCGCAACTATTTCAACCTGGGAACGAGTTATCCCCTCCACGCCGCAGAAATGATCCGAAATGCATTCCCCGAGATCGAATTTGAGTTCATCAATCAGGGAATCTGCGGCAACCGTACCGGTCAGCTCTTCGACCGCCTTTATGCCGACGCCATCACACTTGAACCCGACATCGTCTCGGTTCTCATCGGTGTCAACGACATTTGGGCGCGTTACAGCAGATCCAAGAGCATCCAGACCTCCGTCGAGCAGATCGAGGCAAACTTCCGCGCGATCCTGAAGTCTCTTCGCAAGAGGACAAACGCAAAGATCCTGGTGCTCACGCCCTATCTTCTGGATAGTGAGGTCAACGAGCCTTGGAGAGCCGAGCTGGACGAGATCCAGCCCATCCTTCGCCGCATCGCGGATGAGTACGCAGACGCGTTCGTTCCGTTGCACGAGCACTTTGCCGAGGCACTCAAGACACAGCCCCAGCCTCAGTTCTATTCGCCAGACGGCGTGCACCCCAACCCCAACGGCGCAAAATTCATCGCCGAGCATTACTTCAACGCCATCGCTCCCCTCATCAGGAGCTGCGTACAATAAATCACTGTAAATCAATAAAAAGGAGATAAAACAATGAGCAACGTAAGCAACTGCCCTTACGCAATGAGCACTGAGGTTCAGAACCAGTGCGTTGTGAAGAAGGGCTGCGACCACGGACCTGCTCCCCTGCCCGAGGAAGGCAAGTGGATCCAGGCAAAGCAGATCACCGACATTTCCGCATACACCCACGGTGTGGGCTGGTGCGCACCGCAGCAGGGCGCCTGCAAGCTGTCCTTGAACGTCAAGAACGGCATCATCGAGGAGGCTCTGGTTGAGACCATCGGCTGCTCGGGCATGACCCACTCCGCAGCAATGGCAGCAGAGATCCTGCCCGGCAAGACGCTTCTTGAGGCACTGAACACCGACCTCGTTTGCGACGCCATCAATACCGCAATGAGAGAGCTGTTCCTGCAGATCGTTTACGGTCGCAGCCAATCCGCATTCTCCGAGGGCGGTCTCGTCATCGGCGCGGGCATGGAGGACCTTGGCAAGGGTGAGAGATCGATGGTTGGTACCATGTACGGCACCAAGGCAAAGGGCGTTCGTTACCTCGAGATGACCGAGGGCTACTGCACGCGCATGGCTCTGGACGAGAACAACGAGGTCATCGGTTATGAGTTCGTATCTCTGGGCAAGATGACCGACTTCATCAAGAAGGGCATGGAACCCAACGAGGCTTACGAGAAGGCAAAAGGAACGTACGGTAGATTCA
This sequence comes from Clostridia bacterium, assembly GCA_017517745.1. GTDB lineage: Bacteria > Bacillota > Clostridia > Oscillospirales > CAG-272 > UMGS1865. The sequence goes on from JAFWYJ010000058.1 coordinate 9,558, forward strand.
ATGATGCTGCAAAGTACATTGACCCCCGTAAGGAATAAGAAGGAGGTAATGTATCATGGCAAAATTTGAAGGTTATGAAAGACGCGAGGCGAAGATCCTCGCCACTCTGAAGGAGTACGGAATCAATTCGATCGACGAGTGCCAGGAGATCTGCGCCGCAAAGGGCATCGATCCCTACAAGATCGTCGAGGAGACCCAGCCCATCTGCTTTGAGAACGCAAAGTGGGCATACGTCGTCGGCGCAGCCATCGCAATCAAGAAGGGTTGCACCAAGGCTGCCGATGCAGCAGCTGCGATCGGTATCGGTCTGCAGAGCTTCTGCATCCCCGGCTCGGTTGCTGAAAACCGTAAGGTCGGTCTCGGCCACGGTAATCTGGGCAAGATGCTCCTCTCCGAGGAGACCGAGTGCTTCTGCTTCCTGGCAGGTCATGAGTCCTTTGCCGCAGCAGAGGGCGCAATCAAGATTGCTCTGAATGCAAACAAGGTACGTGTGAAGCCCCTGCGCGTTATTCTGAACGGCTTGGGCAAGGATGCTGCATACATCATTTCCCGTATCAACGGCTTTACCTATGTAAAGACCGCATTTGATCCCTACTCCGAGACCGTTTCCGTTCTCGAAGAGAAGGCATTCTCCAAGGGCCCCCGCGCTGACGTTAAGTGCTACGGCTCCGACAACGTTCCCGAAGGCGTTGCTATTATGAAGCTCGAGAACGTAGGCGTTTCCATCACCGGTAACTCCACCAACCCCACTCGCTTCCAGCATCCCGTTGCAGGTACCTACAAGAAGTGGTGCCAAGAGAACGGTGTTAGCTACTTCTCCGTAGCATCCGGCGGCGGCACAGGCCGTACCCTTCACCCCGATAACATGGCTGCGGGCCCCGCTTCCTACGGTATGACCGACACAATGGGAAGAATGCACGGCGACGCTCAGTTCGCTGGCTCCTCTTCCGTTCCCGCTCACGTTGAGA
>JAFWYJ010000059.1 GCA_017517745.1 Clostridia bacterium
CATACTTTGGTCAATCAAGTTAAAGGACATCTCGAAACAATTAAGGCTGATGATTTAGTTCCTCATGTCCTTCCCGATATACGAGGACGAGATCAAGCCCATCTTGTTCGAAGTGTTCAGCGAAACGAGAGTGGATGTGGAAGCACTCCTTGCAAGCTATGAGGAAATGTTCAAGTCAATGGAAGCGGATGATGAAACCACCAAGCAGATGGAAGAACAGCAGCGCATCATAGAACTTGCCGACCAAAAGAAAAACAAGCTCTTGGAGCTTGTTACGACGGGTGCTATTACAACGGCAAATTTCAAATCTATGACCGCAACCTGCGACCGAGAGGTGGAAGAAGCGAAAAGGACTCTCGCGGAGCTTGAGGAACAGTTGTTCACCAAAGAGGAATACCGCAAGCATATCGCAGAGGTAAAAACAAGGCTCGATGCGGCAGTTAGGGATGCAAGCACGGGCGTTATATCAAACGAATTTGTGGCTCAGTACATTGACAAAATCTTCGTCACATTAACCGATGATGATACAGCGAAGCTTGAAATCAAGATATTTACGGGCAAAAGCACGGAGAAATACCTGCAAAAGCTAAGAAAAAGAGCCTCTGCGCGAAGCGCCGATTGGGATCCGCAACTTGCGGGTCGTACGGGTGTCACGATGAAGAAGATGATCGAGTCCTACGAGAACTCTCTGAAGACGAAATAAGAGAAGTCTTTTTTGAAAGCAGCAATGCTTTCCGACCGAGACGAATTGGTTACAGATGCCCTCGGCAAAAAACTTGTAACGTTCGCTTGGTGATGACGTAATGCTCTATCGGTTTTGTTCAAGAAGTTGAACCGCATGACAGAGCAAACGGCACCGCCCCGTTCCTGTTGATTGGAACGGGGCGGTGTTGCTTCTTTTGTTACCGTGTCAACAACATATCGGACACGTCAGAAATTCCATTTGGTGCTTGAAAGATAATTGTGATTTTTAATAAAGCGATCAACGTCACTCACGTTGGTAAACACCGAAAATCCTGCTCGAAAGTCCTTTTCTCTCAACACGTGCGCCACGTAGGCATCCGGATTGGAAAGCCGAAATTGGTGATCTGTCCGACAAAAATCCTCATCCAAACCGTCCTCATACAGCTCCTTGACCTCTCTGCACTCAGCGTCCGAGTCATCCGCAAGAATCGGATGTCCTGCTCTGGTCTGCAAATCCGCAAGCTTGACACCGAAAAACGCCAAAACAATCTTTTCGCTGTCGAGGTGTTTTTCATATTCCTCCGCCACCGTCTTTGCCGCAACGTCCGTCTCCTCATCCGGCGCGATTCCCCAAGCCTCAAAGCCTTTGACCTGACTGTATGCATTCGAGCCGATTTCTCCGCCCGCATAAAAGGAAAAATCAATCGCAGTTTCATAGGAGGTTGTCAAGTAAAAATCTCCGTATTGATAATCGGACAAATTGTATTGTGATACGACGGTAGATAAAAATTGGACGTCTTTTTCTCTTTGATAGCCTTCCAGCCGCTCCCAATCCACCTTGCCACTGTCATAATACCGCTTGGCAAAGGATATGACGCGGTGACATGCGGACGAGAACCGCTCGCGCTCCTCCGGCGTTACCGTGATCGCACGCCGTCTTGTTCCGTGAAGAAGAGGAATGTCAAGACGTTTTTCGCTCTTCGCCCATAATTGCTTCATTTCTTCTACATTCGTGATTTCTCGAATATGCAACATCGCCGGTTCTCCAATTCAAAGTTTAATCAACGGATACGTCAAATGAAATTTTCCTCACGAACCACTTCCCTTTGATTGCTCGGCATCACGAAGATCGCCAAAAGCAACGCCGTCGCGCTGACAACAGTGGTGATGACACCACCTTCTATCCCAAATCCTCCGCCGCTGAGCCAAGACATTCCCTCACTGACGGTTGCCGAAAGCGGAGACGCGCCGGCGGCGGTTCCGCTGACGTTGATGCCAAACACGTTCCCCTGGAAAAAGTTCCAAAAGCTGTGAATGGCACACGCGCCCCAGAGATTGCCGCGTTTGAGGACGTAAACCGAGATGAACGCGCCGAACAATGCGATGTTCAACAGCGGCAACACGCCGATGCCGGGATTGAAGACGTGCAACAGTGAAAACATCACGGCATTGGAAACAACCGCAAGCCAGATCGGATTTTTCCGTGCCATCGAGAGCATCATGTATCCACGGCACAAGATTTCCTCGGACGCCCCTTGAATCAGAAATCCCAGCAAGAAAAGAATCCACGTACCAAACGAAAAAGCGGTGAGCTCCAAGCGAATCACACCAAGCACCGCACCGAGTCCCACACAAAGCGAGATCATCACGACACCAATCGCCACGCCAACAAGATACTCCTTCCAAACACCTCCGCGGCGCAATCCCATCGAAGCGGGTGAGCGTTTTTCAAACCATCGACAAAACAAAACCGAGACAATGATCGGCAGCACCGTGGCAAAAAGCTGCACCAAGATCAACCAATCGGGCATTTTGCCCATGATTTGATCAAGTCCCTGCTCCGAAGCAAACATATCATTGAAATTCCCTGTGAAGATCCAAATGACAGTTGCCAGCGCGACAGGAATGGCGGACAGCATCTGACCGACAAAAAATACACCAAGAAAGATCATGCACTCCACGCCAAGGGAAAAGCCTCTGCCACCGGTACGTGCCTCTCGGATCATGGCGGTTTCTCTGATTGGATGTTTCATTCTCTTCCCTCCTGAAAAATTTTATCTTTTTTTTATTTTACCCCAAATCGTACTTTTTGTCAATAGAACTGCTTTTCATTTGTTGATGTTTTTCATTATTTGACATAAAAACCCAAAAATTTCGTCATTTTCAATATTGAAAACCACAAAAAATTGTGCTATACTTTAGTCATCAATTCCATATCATCAAAATATTGGGAGGTTTATCATGAAAGAAGTATTGAAAAAATACGCCAAACGCTATTTCATCGATGCGATGGGCGCGATGGCACTCGGTCTGTTTGCCTCGCTCCTGATCGGTACGATCTTCAACGCGCTCGGCATGATCCCCGGACTTTCGATCCTTTCCACCATCGGCAAGGGCGCACAGGGAGTCGCGGGCCCCGCCATGGCGGTCGCGATCGCGGTTTCCCTCAAGGCGTCCCCTCTGGTGGTCTATTCCTGCGCCGCGGTCGGTGCGCTCGCCAACTCCAACGGAGGCGCGGGCGGTCCTTTGGCAGTGCTGGTCATTGCGATCATCGCGGCTGAGGTCGGCATGCTGGTTTCCAAGAAAACCAAGGTCGACATTCTCGTCACTCCCTTTGTCACACTTCTCGTCGGTGGTCTTTTGAGCGTTTGGTGCGCTCCCTACATCGGAGACGCCGTCAGCATCTTCAGCAACGTCATCGCATTCGCGATGAAGCAACAGCCACTCGTCATGGGCATTCTCGTCTCGGTGGTCGTCGGCATCGCGCTGACGCTTCCGATCAGCTCGGCGGCGATCTGTGCAGCGCTCGGTCTTTCGGCACTTTCCCCCGCCGCAATTGCCGATCCCTCCCTTTCCACGGGTCTTGCCATGGCGGGCGGTGCCGCGGTTGCGGGATGCTGCGCGCAGATGGTCGGCTTTGCCGTCATGAGCTTCAAGGAGAACAAGTGGGGCGGATTGGTCTCTCAGGGCATCGGAACGAGTATGCTGCTAATGCCCAACATCATTCACAACCCCCGCATCTGGATCCCCACCATCCTCACCTCCGCCATCACCGGTCCCTTGGCAACCTGTGTCTTTGAGATGCAGATGTACGGCGAGGCGATCAATTCCGGCATGGGAACCTGCGGACTTCTCGGCCCTGTCGGCATCATCCTCGGCTGGTTCGGCGGCTCCTATCCCACCGCCGTCAGCGCGATGGATTGGATCGGCTTGGCTCTGATCTGCTTCATTCTCCCCGCCGTTCTCTCGCTGCTCTTCAGTGAGATTCTTTACAAGATCAAATGGATCAAGACGGGAGACCTGACGCTGCCGCAATGATCAACATACAGAACGCCGCTCCGAATCGGAGCGGCGTTCTTCATTTTTCTTTATGAACGTTTTTTCAAATCCAACGATGCCAAGGGGAATTCCCTTCCCACGCTGGCATATTTTGCGGGTGCGAGATGATTGTAGGCAAGCTTTTCCCACGCGCTCTCCCCGACCAAAGCTTCGATCGCGCCGAGATTTTCCTCTGTGTCGGTGATGCCCGGGATCAGGGGCGTGCGGAACAGATGCGGCTTTCCCGACGCTTGCAAATATTTGGCGTTTTGCAGGATCCTCTCGTTTCCGACACCGGTATATTTGCGGTGTGAGGCATCGTCCGCGAGTTTGAGATCCATGATCACGAAATCGCACTGTGCGACCACGCGTGCAAAATCCTCCGCGCTCGCATAGCCCGAGGTTTCGATCGTGCGATGGATTTGGCCCTCCAGCTTGGAAAGCAACTCCACGCAAAAGTCGGCTTGCAGGAGCGGTTCCCCGCCCGAAAGCGTGATCCCGCCCCCCGTACTCTTGAAAAAATCCTTGTGCCGCAAGAGCTTTTCGGCAAGTGCATCGCTTTCCCACTCCACACCCGCAACACTGAGCAGATTTTGCGGACAGATGTGCAAGCAGCGACCGAACGGTTGACATTCCGCATGCGGACAGGGCTTGTAGCAAAGCCCGCATTTGGTGCATCCGTTTTGCTTGACGTAAAGCTCGGGCTTTGGCGACAGCCCCTCGGGGTTGTGACACCACGCGCACCGCAAGGGACAGCCCTTGAGAAACACCGTGGTACGGATTCCGCCGCCGTCATGTACGGCAAACTCCTTAATATCAAAAACAATGCCCTTCATCACTCATCCGTTTGTCTCTTGCGGCAACACCAGCATCTTGACCTTCATGGACTCGAGGCTGAATTTGCCGAGCGAGATCTCCTTGTCGCCGTCGTAAAGCGTCACCTCGGTACGCTGACGTCCAGCATACAGATTCATCAGGAATACCGCCGTTTTGCCGTTTTCGTCACGTCTGACCGTGTAATTGACACAAGGGTTGCTGCAGGAAAGCACCGGACGTGCGCCCAAATCATTCAAAAAGCCCTCGAGCATCGCGGTCTGCTCAAAGTTTGTCATCAGCCAAGTGCCGCCGAAGTAAATGAACGAGCCTTGTCCGCGCGCCCCCGCAACGCCGTACACGGATTTACCCGTACCGTCAAAGGCGATCGCGCGGTCTCCCTCGGCAAAGGAAACGATCTTTTGCGCGTGGTTGATGCAATACACGTTCCGCTCTCCAACACGGGTAATGGGAGAGACGCTGTCGTTCTTTGCGGTCTTGACACCCAAAAAATCGGCAAGCAACGTGCAGGGACAGTAGTTTTCATCCACGGTTGCCACACCGCCAACAACGAGAAGTTGTCCACCGCGCTTGACAAAATCGATCAGATTTTCCTGCGCGCGTCGGCTCAGAGAATAGGACGTATAAAGAATGATCGGCTGATCGGTTGGCAGTGCCGCACCGCCAACGTCGGTATAAACGCCGGGATAGCGCGAGGTCATCAGGGTATAGCCGATGCAGCTGACGACGTCGGCGCGCAGATTGCGGTCTTTTCCCAGTTTGGAACGACCGTCCATGAGGCTCTGCATCTCGACAGCGATGCGGACAGCCCCCACACGGTCGGCACTGACCAACCACTCATTCTCTCGCAAAACCTTGGAAAAGCGCTTGATGACCTGATAGTTGGGACGCTTCTTTCCATCGGCACTCACGCACGCGCGGTAGTCGTAAACGTACGCCGTCGTTCCGAGATCTCCCGAATTTTTACCGCCGGTAAAGACGTAGTAATTCACGCCCTTCACACCCATCGCAAGGTTTGCCATGTAGAACGTCTCAAGATCCTCTGGAAGCACGGGAGGCACCTGCGTAAAGGTTCCCGCCTGCATTTCCAGGATGCTGAAGGGATTGCCCATGGATTCGAGCAGATCAGCGCCCACCATGACGTTCTCCGCCACGTATTTGGGCGTGGGAGAGGTCTGACCGCTGCCGTAGGTCAGCACGTAATAGAAATCGATGCTGAGCAAAAAATCCTCGCCAAGGCGCCGATTGAAGTCCTTGAACACAGGAAGCATGCTCGTTCCCGATGCGTTGTGTGTGGTCGGCACGTGAACACCGAACTCGTGCAGATAGCCCTGCAGGATCTCGGCAAATTGGGTGACCGTTTCACAGTAAAACTCAAAATAATCGCGCTCCTGACGCGTCCTTTGCAAGGGATCTGCCGAGAGATGGTTGGGATCCACGTCCTCAAAAGAGACATAAGCCGTGCCGTAGCTCTCATTGAGGCTCGCCACCGTTCCGAATTTCTTTTCTAAGAACACGGGATATCTGCCGCCGCGCTGCCCGATCCCCATGGCGTCGGGGTTATAGTCCACCGAGCCCTTCCACAGATGCGCGCCGGTCAGCTCGTTGTCAAGCTGAATCATCACGACGGGACCGCCGTTTTCTGCCAAATAGGGCTTGACCATTTCGCAAAAGCCCTTGTAATAATTCTTTGTTTTCTCCAAAAATACCGGATTGGTATAAGAGAATGTCGGCTGATCGAACTCACTTCCGTCCCGACGGAGCGCGTGTGTTTCGGGATAGTTGGCGAAAAGCCACTCGGGAAGTCCGTCATAGGTCAGCTCGGAATATTGATGCGGACCCGGACGAAGCATCACCTTCAAACCGTACTTATGTGCGATCTCCAAAAACTTGGGCAGTTCACGCTCCTCGCTGCCGCAAAACAGAATCTTCCCTTCTTCGGGCTCGTGAACGCACCACGGCACGTAGGTCGCGACCGTATTCGCGCCCGCCTCCACCAAAAGCTTGATCCGCTTCTCCCAATCCTTCTGCGGAACGCGGAAATAGTGGATCTCTCCGCTGATCAAAAACTGTCTTTTTCCGTCAATGACGTAACCGTGACGGTCAAATGAAAAAATATTTTTCATAGAAACTCTCCTTTCAGTCTAAGAACACAAGATCATTATACATCTTTTCTCCGACAAAATCCTTTCCGATTTTGACAACTGTGTTTTTCAATATTGACTATGTATCGCAAAACAGATTTCACAAAAGACATTTTTGAAAAAGTGCCGTTTGAAACCTCCGTCTTGGCAAAAAAGGGCAAGTACAGATTTCTCGGTCTATACTTACCCTTTTCAGGTATTTGCAATTACATTTTCAGGCAAAACGCCTCGAAGGTGTCTCCTCGCCGATCAAACGGAATATTCTTGACGCATCATGACGTGATCCTGGAAATCCTTGTCCAGCTCCACGAAATACGCCGACCAGCCCCAGATACGAACGACGAGCTGACGGTAGGCATCGGGATCCTTCTGCGCTGCCTTCATCGCGTCGAGATTGACGGCGTTGAGCTGCATCTGATGTCCGCCGCGCTCGATGAAATACTTGATCAGCATCGCGACCTTCGAAATGCTCTCGGGCGTGTTGAAAATGCCTGCGGCAAACTCAAGCGTCAGAGGACCTCCGTTGAGGTTGCGCGACAGATCGTTCGCGGTGAAGTCCTCGATGTCGGTCAAGGGACCCGCGATCTGCGCAAACAAGCTGGGCGAGAAGTTGGTGCCAAAGGGCTCTCCCGCGCGTCTGCCGTCTGCGGTCGCACCAAGCTCGCGCGCGTGCCACAAATAGTACATTGCCGTACCCGTGCCTGCTCTCCAGACACCGCCCTCACAGTTGACCTTTCCCTCAAGCGCGTCGGCAAAGGCATTGAGCAGCACGCCGTTCATCGTGGTCGCCTCACTGCTTCCCGTACCCATCTTGGGAGCCTCGTAGCGCAACAGATGCATCAGAGCGGGATCATTTTCGAAGTTCTGATCCAACGCCGCGATCAGCTGTGCCGCGGTGATCTTCTTTTCATCGTAAATATATTTCTTGACCGCCGCCAAAGCGTCCGCCGCCGAGGCGATTCCGCTTCCGTGCAGACCAAAGTTGTTGTATTTTTTCGCGTCGCGCAAAAGATCCATAAAAGGAGACGGCACGAACCAGACGTTGTGAATGCTCTCGGTGATGCGGTCGCACTCTGCCTGAACCTCGGCTCTCACAGCCGTGATCAAGCCCTCGAAATCACCGCCCGTGGGCAGATAGGCGCGCAGAACCTTGTCAACGAGCGCGGGGAAATTGAGCGCGCCGATGTTGGCGATGTCATTGCCGACGCCCGGAATGATGAACTCCCAGCAAGCCGCCACAACGTAGTTGACGGCATCCTCGTAGGCATATCCCAGCTTCTGCAAGCCGTCGATCACGACGTCGTCGTTGGAATACTGCGGGAATCCGAGTCCGACCTTGGTCAACTCGGTACCCTTTTCGTAAAGCGCGAGAGGCGTATCCTTCGACACGCGCAGATTGATCTTGGGGTCGATGAGCTTCAACTCGCGGCTGGCAATGAGACACAGCTCCGACAACTCGTTGAAGCCGTCGCTTCCGTCTGCAAGACGTCCGCCGAGCACCATGCTCTGTCCGTTGTCACCCTGCTGAACGCCGACGTAGAGATCGCTGTCCTTGTTGAAGGAGAGGAAGAAGTCCTCGACCAGATCAAGCGCGGTTTCCTTGGTGTAGATGCCCGCGTCCATATCCTTCTTGAAATAGGGGTACATATATTGGTCAAAACGACCGACGGTGTTGTGATAGTCCCCTTCCAACCACAGAGAGAAATGCAGAATGCGGAACATCTGCAAAGCCTCGCGGAAATTGCGCGCGCCGTAACGCGGCACCTGCGTCAGCACCTCGACAACGTCATCTCTTCCCTCTTTCTTGGCAAGCTCCAGATAGCGATCGCAAAGTCCGATGATGGCGTCGATCACGCGCTTCTGCGCATCGGTCGCGCCCTCACGACGCGCAAGCAGACCCGTAGCAATCGTCTTTTCATAGTCGGGAGACAGATTGGAGACGTAGCCGAGCTCGTGGATATAGTGATCCTTTCGAAGCTCCGCCCACTCGTCCTCGGTCAGCACGTCGGGGAGATTTTCAACCGTGCGCGTCAGCACGATTTTTTCCTCGGGATGGATTCTCGGTGTCTCAAGAGAAGAAAGATATTCAAAACGGCGCACCATTCGCTCCTCTGCATCGAGTCCCAGTGCCGCATATTCCGCGCCAAGCGCTCTGTCGCAGGGCTTGCGGAGCGTGCGGTGGATTCTGTCGATTACGTAATATTGATACAATTTTTGATTCATAAGATCTCTCCGTTTCTGTTGAAATTTCGATTCTTTCGATGATATCGTAAACTTTATTTTAATTATATCATTTTTCTCTTGACAAAAAAAGAGAAAAATTATATAATAATAGCCAAAAGTTGATATAGGAGGTTTTTCCGATATGTTCATCCATCAAGTCAAAAACAGCATTGAGGGAGACGTCTACAACGCGGTTCCCTATTCGGACGAATACTACGCGCCTCACTTTCACAAAAGCTTTGAATTGATCTACGTCGTGCGCGGCACGGTGGATCTGAAGATCGGAAACGAGGAGCGCGTCCTGACCGAGGGTTGCTTTGCCATCGTTCCGCCCTATGAATTTCATTCCTTTCAAGTCGACAAAAGCAGCCTGATCTGGGTGGGCGTTTTTGCCAACACTTACGTCAAAACCTTCTCCAAGCTCATCGAGGAAACCGTTGGAGAAACGGCATTTTTCCTCTGCTCGGAAAGTGTGCATCAATTTTTTGTTCAAAACATGGTCGAGCCGCTCAAGGAGCCGCAGTTCGGAATTGCAAATGACGATGATTTGCTCCGGATCAAGGCGTGTCTCTACGCCGTTTGCGCAGAATATCTGCGCACCGTCAAGCGTGTTCCGAAAAGCAAAAACTCCGACGTTTTGGTGCAGATTCTCGAATACGTATCGCAAAATTTCCAGGACGATATTTCCCTGCAAAGCATCGCCAAGGTGTTGGGATACAATTATCAGTATCTTTCCAAGATCTTCAACCGCACCATGCACATCAATTTCAAAACGCTGGTCAATCACTACCGGTTTGAATACGCGCGTCAGCAGCTCCTCAACAATCCCGAAAAAAGCATCTCGGAGATCGCCTTTGAAAGCGGATTCCAAAGCATCCGCTCCTTCAACCGCATCTATCGCGAGATCTCGGGCTCAACCCCCAACCAAAGCCAGCGCATTCCTTAAAGCCGCAAAGCCGCAAAACAGAAGCAACCTCTGTTTTGCGGCTTTTTGATTGATTAAGGCTGCATCATCGTCTCCACCAACGAGTATGCAAACAACCAATGCATCTCACGCGTGGGATGATTGATGTAGTTGGAGAGCAGGCTGGTAATATCCACCCCGTTTTTCTCCATCAGCTTCCACTTGGCGTAAACGTCGCAAACACGGACACCGCACTCGGCGGCGGCAGCTCTCGCCGCATCCATATAAGCGTCGAAATGACCGCTGTTCTGACTTTCCATCGTATCTTTCGCAGGCTCCCGCAGATCGGGATTGATGCGGTTGTGGATCACCGTGTTCTTCATATTGGGCGTCATGAAAATAACCTCGCTGCCCGCCGCGATCAGCCTTTGGAAGATCTCTGTCAGTGCCGCGCGATATTCCTCCACGCTCTCTGCCGCATCGTTGAGTCCAAGGCAAACAATGGTTAGGTCGGGATGGCGATCCAACACGTCGTGCTGCAAGCGCAGCAAGGCTCTGGGCGCACGGTCTCCGTTGATGCCCGCATTCACGATATCGACGGCAACACCGGGATAGAGCATGGAAAGGATTCTTCCCACCTTGTTGTGATAGACCTCCATCCGATCAAATTGAGGATCGAACGCATTGTTGGGTGCGGGATAGATCTCAAACACGCCGTGTGTCACACTGTCCCCCAAAAACGCGATGGTGGGGATCTTGTTGTTCCGCTGATCCTTTTGTCTGGCGGCAATCAACTCCATAATCTTCATGGGTCAGGTCTCCTTTTTACTCGGGCTTCTTCTCCAGCTTCAGGGGGTAGTCACCCAGATGCTCCATCTTGAAACCGTTCTTCTTGTATTCCTCGTAGTTGAACGCTTCAAGCTCGTCGATGGCAAGCTTGTGGAACTCGTAGAAGTTGTACCACCACTCGTAACCGCTTCCCAGCTCTGCATTCAGATAGGCATCGGCAATGTCACAACCCATTGCGGGAGCAACGTAGAAGGCACCCATTGCGAGAACGTTGACGCCGTTACCCGTGATGGCACGGAGAGCCGCGGGAACGCTTTCGACAACACCTGCATGCACGTGGGGACACTTGCTTGCCGCGATATGGATACCCATACCCGTTCCGCAGAACAAGAGCGCGCGCTCAAAGTTACCTTCGGAGATCTGTGCGCCAACACGCAAACCGACACGGTGGAACATGTTTTCGGTATCGTTGGGATCACTGTCGGCAACCACACCGAGGTCGGTGATCTTCCATCCCTTTTCCTTCAGATGCGCAACGACTGCCTCCTTGAGCGGATAGCCTGCAAAATCTGCGCCTACAACAAGATATTTGTCCTTTACTGTCTTCATCATTCTTTCTCCTTTTTATATGTTATGATAGAAATTTGATTTTGTTTTCAATCGATCTTTTCGAGATCCTCAACCATGCTGCACGCCGTCATCTGCCCGCAAGAGAGGAAGAAGGTCTTCACCTCAAACGGGGTGAACGTAAGCTCACGCGTCACGTCAAACGTCTTGGAGCGAACGGTGCAAGTGTTGGAAACACCCTCGGGATTGAATAGGCGGAGAACGTATCCCTTTTCGGAATCCTCAGCCTTCTTCAACGCCGTCATCACGATCTTGCCGCCCTCAAGCGTCAGCGGTGCGGGCTTCGGCGTCTCGCCGTCGTCTCCCGCCGGGAAGAAGGAGAGCGCATAGGGCTCTTCGTTATAGATCTGCGCCGCCAATCCGTTGGAGCAGGTCTCCTTGCCAAATGCAAGACGGAGATCAAAGAGACGCTCGCCCTGCTCAATGTAGGGAGAGTGACGATCGGTGGGCACTCTGGGCAGATCCCTCACGGGATGTGCCGTATAAGCGGGAGCGTGCATCAGCGTAACGAGCAAGCGATTCTTCGCCAAAGAAGTGCCGTACGTACCCTTGTTGTAAACGTTGATCACGCGGTCTGCGTTTTTCACGTCTTCCACACGGACGTATTTTTGATGGACGTTCTCAACGCCGTCAAGCTTGAAGGGCTCTTCACCGAACGCGACCTCGGAGAACGCCGAAACCTGCTTTGCGGCACAAGGAACGGCAAGCTTGAAGAGCTTTTTCTTTTCCGCGTTGTTGATCTTAATCTGCAGATCGATCGTGTTTTGCTTCTTGGACAACAGATATTTGACCTGTGCGTTTGCCGAGCCGTAGCCGAACACAGCCTCTACGACGGTTCTGACGTCGCCGTTTTCAATGATGCGAACCGACGGAATTTCCCCATCCAGAGCAGAATACGCGGTTCCCTTTTTCGCGGAAAGAAGCTTGAAGCTGCCAATGCGCTCATGCCAACCCTTGATCAACATGCCCCAAGGATCTTCGTCGTCGCGATAAACGTCAATGGAAAGTGCTTTTCCCGCAAGATATTCCACGCCGTTGACTGCGCAGTAGTCAATCAAGCCGGTCTTTCGGTTGATCTTCACCTGCATCGCGCCGTTATCAAACAAATAATGCATCTCGTCAAAGGGCAGCTCGGTCACTGCGGGCTTTTCCGGAAGCACCTGCAAGCGGCAATCAAAGCGCGAGATCTGCAGAGGCGGCAGCGTCGCGTGGAACACCACGCGCTTGCGCCAGTCCATGTTCAGATTGGATTCTTCCTTTTCAAGTTGGCAAGCAAGGTCGCCGCGCTCGTTGTAAACGTGCGGAACCGTCCAGGTCCCCGCGCCGTGCTGATCCTGATCGGCAAGCATATATTCGCAAACCACGTCCTTTTCCACGGGATAGGGATGCGGGTTGTAAACAATGATCGGAATCTCGTTGGCCTTTGCCGCCTTTTGTCCGCGGCTGAGACGGAAGAATGCGCGTGCGCGCACGCGAGCAAGAATTTCCATGCCGTGGTCGAGCGTGCGAAGCGCACTTTCCTCTGCGGGCTGAATCGAGGTTCCGGGCAAAATGTCGTGGAACTGCACGGTCAGCATGTCGTAAACCGCCTGACCGATCTCCTCGGCAGGATAAACGAAATCATCGACGGTCGCTTCCAATGCCGCACACATTTTTTCACAGGACAGCAACATGTTTTCCAGCTGTCTGTATTTCTGCTTGATGCGGATCTGAGAACTGTAGCATCCGACCGCCCAAGGGTTGAGATCGATGTCGTAGACCGGAAGCGAGTTTCTGTCCAGCTCACCGAAGAAGCTTTCGGGCTTGGAGTGGATCACCTCGACGCCATCCTTCTTCCATTCGTCCATCTTCGCCGCAATGTCGCAAAGATCCTTGTGAGAAGGTCCACCGCCGTGATTGCCCACGCCCCAGAGACAGAAGTCCAGATCCAACGCCTTTTCGTCCATCAGCTTGATCTGCGCGTCGACCTTTTCAGCGGCTTTTCCAAGCGCACTGTTATAATAGGTGATCGCGCGCGATGCCATCACCTCGGAGCCGTCGTAACCCTTCCAACGGAAGGTATTTTTGTCCAGCTTCAGGCAGCTTTTGGTCGGGCGACCGAACAGATAGCTGTCATAGCCCGATTTTGCCATGATCTGCACCAGACCGCGCGTACTGCCGAACGGGTCGAAATTGATCGCGGTGGTGGGTGCCTTGCCGAATTTCTCCTTGAAATATTTTCTGCCCGCCATGACGTTTCTCACAAATCCCTCGCCCGAGGGCATGTTGCAGTCGGGCTGAAGCTGCCAGCCACCCATGATGTGCCATTTTCCAAGCTTGACAAGCTCTTGGATCTCGGCAAACAGTGCGGGCTCGTATTCTTCGATCCATTGATAAAGCAACGCCTCGTTGTGACAGAAAATGAATCCGTCGAATTCCCGACAGAATTTTGCCGCCACACGGAAGGTCGAGATTGCCGCAGCGGCACCCTCCTCCCACTCCCATTGCCAAACGGGATCGAGATGTGCATTACAAATCAAATGCAACTTTTTTTCCATGCTGTAAAATCTCCTTTGGGGTTCTAAAAGTCCTTTTGACTTTTCTTCATCGAACAAATGCGACACTTGTTCGATGAAGAAAAGGGGCGGCACGCATACGGGCAAGCCGTATGTGTGCCGCCCAAGCACTAGGTAATCAAAAAATCAATGATTAACCCTGTACGCCGTGAATCTCGCCGTACTTCTGACCTTCCTGGTCCTCGAAAGTCTCGACCTCAGGATCAGAGGGAGCAGTGGTCTCTTCACCGTCTGCGGGAGCAGTGGTTTCTTCACCGTCTGCGGGAGCAGTGGTCTCTTCACCGTCTGCGGGAGCAGTGGTCTCTTCACCGTCTGCGGGAGCAGTGGTCTCTTCGCCACCTGCGGGAGCAGTGGTCTCTTCATCACCCGAAGGAGCGGTTGTGGTCTCTTCCTTCTTCGCGGTTGTTGTTTCTTCCTTCTTGGGTGCTTCCGTGGTGGTCTCTTCCTTGCCATCACCCGTGCAGGCGGTGACAGTGATCACGATGCACAAG
>JAFWYJ010000060.1 GCA_017517745.1 Clostridia bacterium
AAATGGTGCCAGATCGTGTCAGGTGGGCGGAGATACACTTGCCCAACCAAAGTAATTAACGGTGAGTTGTTTTTCCATTTCAAAAAGGAGTGGCACCGGGTATTAGACTTTGCTACAAAGCATACCCACGAATTCAAATAATAACGGTGGCAAGGATGATGAGTCCCTGCCACCTTTGCTTTTGGTGCTTATTCTTCTGATGCCATCGCCTTTAGCGAGGTCACAGCCCTTTCGATCATATCCTTGTGAGCCAAGATTTCATCAAGGGTTACGGGTTCGTAATCCCAATGCATACAGCCAACGTTGTAGGCACGGGTCTCAAAACCATTAGCAGCAAGAGAACGCTTTATAAGCTCTTCTTGCATACACTCCTCGGTGTTGTGGGAGTGTCCGTGCAAATGCACCGCCTGATACTATATCACATGTTTGGCGATAAGTTAAGCCCTTTTTGAAAAGTTTTTTTCTTTTTTCATTGGGTATGGCTTTTTGGTGGATGTCTGGAAAAACGTTTTATAAAAATTCTTTTATGCGCTGTGACGAAAATTTATGGAGTCAATGACCTCGAAACGGGAAGGCATTGATGAAAAAGAAGGCGTCGCCTGATTGACGTCCATCTGATCATCCGGTTTTCTCCGCTGCGCGGAAGCAGGGGAAAGCGCGCGGCGATTCCCGGTTGAGAAAGCGGAACTACGGTGCATCTCTAACTGTGTCGGGGGAGAATGTAGGTTGCTATCGTCAATCTCGGGAGTATGTGTTTACAAAGTGCGCCGGCCACAACAACATCAAGCTTCAAGCACTCATTGATCTATTACTTAAATCATTATTTCAAATAAAGAGAAAGCGGTGAGCCGAGGCTCACCGCTTTTGTATATGGGGATCTTTCATTTATATGTTATTACGGTAGACAATAGGGGAGAGACCGGTGATCTTTTTGAAGAGTCTGCAAAAATAGGTATAATTTGGCAGACCGACAGAGGCGGCGATATGATAGATCGGGGTGTCGGTTTCGCGCAAAAGCTTTTGTGCTTGCTTGATGCGCTGGCGGTTGATATATTCCGTGACGGTGCAGCCGCGGTTTTCGTGAAAGCTTTTGTAGAGAACGTTTTTGGAAACGTGAAGCGTGGCACACAGATGGGGAATGCTCAGATCATTGTTTAGGTTGTTTTTGATATACGTGGTTGCAAAGGAAATAAAATCGCTGTAGTCAATCTCAATGGCGTTCTCAAAGAGAATATGCGAGAGAAGATTGCTCAGACTATCGATGCGATCATTTGAAAAAGAGGGGATCTCTTCATAGAATTCGAGAAGCTGCGGAATGCTTTCGCTCATCCAGGAAAGCTTTTCGCGAATTTCCTCGGGAGTGAAGGAGGTGCGGATCGGTCCTGTGATGATGTATCCCACGATGACGTCGTTTTTGATGATCGGCGTTGCGGCGTCCGTGAGTCCCGCGTGACAAACGTGGGATTGAAAGGAACGGCTCTGTTTGCATTCCTCTAAAATGCTGGTGTCGGAGCAGAGGCATTTGTTGGCGCCGATCGAGGTGTTTTGGATGGCCGTGCAGAACGGGGACTCGTTTTTACAACGGTAAAGAAAATGAAAATTGGCATCCAGAATTTCGAAATTGATGCCGGTCACTGCGCACAGGTCGTGCATGATGCTCTTTAATTTTTCCATATTATAATTGACTAACAAGATGCCCACCTCCCAATTCTGCCTCCTATTATAACACAGAAAACATGATTATGCAAGAAAAATCTGCTCTCGAAATGACTTTTTATCTCTCAAAGGAAAATAGTGCAACAATTAGGGAAGGATGTTCATTTTCAAAAGCGCGGCAAAAAGGTATAATAAAAGAGTAAATAATTTACAAAACAGGAGGGAATAAAAATGCCATTATATGAAGACAAGCATAATGCCGAAAACGTCATTAAAGTAAGTCAGGCAACCAAAGATTCAGCAGTGTTCGGAACCGACAAGGTCGTTAGCTTCCTTGCCGACAAGATTCAAAATGCAAAGGCCGTCGCCTTCGACGGATGGTACGGCGTTGACTATCAAGCAATCGTTGGATTCGTTGCAAAGGAACTGGAAAAGCGCGGTGTCGCTTGCGATTTTGTTGATGCAAGCGCTCTGTACGTATCCAAGGAGGCTCTTGCCGAGTACAAGCAGCCCTACATCACCGACGACCCCGGATTCGGCTACGTCAACGGCGAAGGGGTGATTTCCGACATCCAGGATAAGGACGCTGTAGCCGCTATGGTTGCAAAGCTTGCAAAGGCAGATAAGCCTACCGTGGTTTACGGTGCAGGTGCCGCTACTCCCGAGCTGCGTGATGCTTACGAGCTGGTATTCTATTTTGATACCACCATGCAGCGCCTGGAGCTCAAGATGTGGGAGGGCGAGTTGATCCCCTTCGGCTACACCGAGGCTCCCGAGTGGTACAACTGGAAGGAATACCACTACAACGACTTCTATCTCTTGTGGCGTCATAAGAAATATATGTTCGGTCAGATGAACTTCTACCTCGAGGCATATGATCTTGAGGATCTGAAGCTGGTCACCAAGGAAGGCTACGACGAAATCGTAGAAACCGCTGTGAAGTACCCGATCAAGCAGGTACAGATTTTCCAACCCGGTCCTTGGGGTGCTTACCGTCATAAGGATCTGTGGGATATCAAGGGACTTGAGATTTCGGCATGGAACAAGATGTCCGGCCCCGAAATGTCTGTCGTGATTGATTTCGGCGCAGAAAAGATGCTCAACTTCCCGCTCATCAACCTTCTCAAGCACAACAAGGAGGTTACCGGTGAATATATGTCCACGAACTATCCCGATCTCTGGCCGCTCGATATCTGGCTTGATGACGGATACTTCCCGGATAAGCAGCCCGCTGAGCGTATCTCGATGCCGATCCACAACCATCCCAGCAGCCGTTACGTAAAGAGCCACTTCAACGAGCCTCTCGGAAGATATGAGACCTACTACATCGCCGAGGCTTACGAGGGTGCGAACACCTGGATGGGCTTTAAGGAAGATTGCGACCTCGAAGAGTTTGAGAACAAGTGCTACGAGTCCAACAACCTCCTTCCCATCGAGAACTGGAAGGATTACATCTGCAACTGGAAGTCCAACGTGGGCGACCTGTATCTGATCCCGCCCGGAACGACGCACGGTCACGGCGGTAACCAGATGGTACTTGAAATGGATACCAGCCCCTCTATTGCGGGAACCGAGTATTCCTTCTTCCAGTACGACTTTGCACGTAACTCTTGGGATGACAAGAAGAAGACCATGACGGGCAAGCCCTTGAAGATGCACCTGAACCATGCATTTGACAACGAGCATTGGCGCCGTGAGAACTACGTCAAGGATCATCTGCGCGCAAGAGCAGAGGTGACGACGTGGAACAAGGAATATTGGATGGATAAGTTCTCCAGCCTGCCCGAGATGCCTTTCGATATCGAAAGAATCTACTTCGACAAGCGCGGAGAATACACGACCTCCGGCGAGCACCTGCAGATCGTCACGCTGACCGTTGGTCACAACGTTACCATTCGCAGCAAGTCGAACCCCGAGCTGTCTACCAGCATCGAGCGCTTGCAGTGCGTTGCTATCCCGGCAAACTTCGGAGATTACGAGATCATTTCGGAAGACGGAAGCTTTTGCACCTGTGTCATTTTCTACATGAAATAATAAGGTTCATTGGGGGCGCGGGCGATCTGCGCCCCCTTTTGCACAAAGGAAAAGGAGTCACGGATGATGAAAAGGATTGCTTTTTATATGCCGAAGCATCTGCCCGAGAGAGACGTATTCGGTGCCGCAACACTTGGCTTTGCAGGATGGGCGGGATGTAGAACGGATGCCGCCCTTGCATTTGCGCAGCAGCCTCACGGCATTGTTTTGAACGGAACCTATGAGAGTATCTTATCCAATATCCCGTTGGGAAATTACAGCGTCGCCATTGTTCTGTGCGGCAACGCGGGGGGAGAGAATGGCTTTGTCAGAGCGCTTTCCCAAAAGCTGAACTGTCCCATTGTAGGAGGAGGCGCCGCGATGGACGGTGACGTTGGCGGATTGATCGCGGGAGGAGGACAGGCGAGCGTGATGCTGATCGATGACGAGGCCTTTGATGTGCGGGTGGAAACCAAAAATATCCACAGCCACGTTCTCGGCACCTATCGGGTGGACTTTGACGAGGCGAATCCACGTGTGGTTGCCGCGATTGACGGACAAGAGCCGAGGACTTGGTTGAATACGCAGAAGAAGGCGCTTGGATTGGATGAGAACGACTTTGAGCATTTTACGCTGTCGGATCTCAACGGTGTCAATGCGCATCTGTCATGGAACGGACAAAATATCGTCAGCGGCAGAGACCTTGAGTACGAGATGGTCGCGCGCTACGTCAAACCCGAGGAGGTATATGCGTCGGTGTTTGATTTTTACGATGACGGCGAGGATACGATCATTTTCGGATGTGCCGGCATTAAGGGGATTACGGGTGAAATTTCCGCGGTGAAGAGTCTTGGACTTTATATGTACGGAGAAATATGCACGCACAAGGCAGGCGCGGAATTCGGCAATCTCATGCTTTCCAAAATTACGCTTACCAAAAAATAATAGGGGGATTTGCAGTGAAAAGAAGTGAGTTGAATCAGTTGATAAGAGAAAACAGAAGCTTCATCGAGGACAAGGGCTTCAAATTGCCGCCGTTCGCTTATTGGACGATCGAGCAGTGGAAAAACCGCTCCGAGGAATATGCAGAGATGAAGGACTGTCAGATTGGATGGGACGTTACCGACTTCGGCAGCGGAGATTTTCATAAAAAAGGTCTGTTTTTGATGACCATTCGCAACGGCTGCTTCGGAAAGTACGCCAAGCCGTACGCCGAAAAGATCATGGTCGTTGAGGAGGGGCAGGTAACACCGATGCACTTCCATTGGAGCAAGATGGAGGACATCATCAACCGCGGCGGCGGAAACCTGATGGTTCAGGTCTACAACAGCGTGGATGACAAGCTGGATCCCACCTCGGACGTCACCGTCTATTCGGATTCCCGCAAGTACACGGTGCCCGCAGGCACGGTGCTTCGCCTTGAGCCCGGACAGAGCATCACCATGCAACAGGGGCTCTATCACAGCTTCTGGGGCGAAGAAGGCAAAGGAAAGGTGTTGGTAGGAGAAGTGTCGATGTGTAACGACGACGTCAACGACAACTGCTTCCACGAGCCCACGGGAAGATTTTCCGACATCGAAGAGGACGTGCCCGCAGAGTTTTTGCTGACAAACGAATTATAATAGTAAAGGAGAAACGGTTATGAACATTTTGGCAATCGGAGCACATCCCGACGACGTGGAAACCTCTTGCGGCGGAACGCTGGCAAAGTACGCAAAGCTGGGACATAAGGTATTTACCGCAACGGCAACCAACGGTAACATCGGATCGGCAACCCTTCCCATGGAGGAGATCGCCGCCATTCGCAAGGAAGAGGCAAGAAGAGCTGCGGCACACATCGGCGCGGAGTACGTTTGTCTCGACTATGACGACGAAATGTTTTTTGAAGACAAGAACGCAAGACTTGCTTTCATTGATCTGGTCAGATACTGCAAGGCGGACATTATTTTGACGCATAATCCAGAGGATTACAACCCCGATCACGAGCTGACGAGCAAGATCATCAACGACATTGCCGTCATGATCCCGATCGCAAAGATCCAGACGAGAAATCCCGCTTACGATAAGATCCCGATGATCGCGTATTTCGAGCCCGTAAACGGCCTTGGCTTCGTTCCCACCGAGTACGTGGATATTACCGAGACCATGGAGATCAAGATGGCGATGTGCCGCGAGCACAAGAGCCAGGTTACCTGGATGCAGGACAACTACAAGGATACTTTGGCGGATAAGAACTTCCTCGAGCAGTATTACACCATCGCAAGATACAGAGGTCTGCAGTGCGGTGTAGAGTACGCAGAGGGCTTCCGTATGGCAAACGACGCATTCCGTGTCGCGCCCTACCGCGTGCTTCCTTAATTCTTTTATGAACCTGGAAGAAAGAGAATATTCCGCCTTTGGAAGAAGTCTCGTTGCCGATAACGGCAGCGTACAGCTGGTGATCCCGTTGGAATACGGGATCCGCATCGGACATTTTTCCTTCGTTGGCGGAGAAAACGTTTTTTACGAGCAACCGAGCGACATGAAGGAGCTGACGACCGAGGACGGCTGGCGACTGCGCGGTGGGCACAGACTTTGGTTGGCTCCGGAGAATGAAGATACGTATTGTCCGGACAATGCACCCGTCACCTACGAGGTGTGTGGGGAAGAGATTCTGCTGACGCAAGCGCTTGATGAAAGGCTTGGTGTGGTGAAATCGTTGCGCATTTCCTTTGTCGAGGATGCGAGCGTGCGTCTGACGCATCGGATCGTAAACTGTAATCCGCACGCCATTACCCGCTCCCTGTGGGCAATTTCCGTGATGGCTCCCGGCGGAACCGAGGATATTCCTCTTGGACAACGCGAAGGCGGTATGAGCCATTGGCACCGTATTTCTTGGTGGGATCACACAAGCCTTGGCGATGAGAGAGCTACCTACGAAAAGGAACGAATCGTCATTCGGCATCTGCCGATCGACAAACGGTATAAGATCGGCGTGGGACACCCGGCGGGACCCGTACGCTACGTCAATCGGGGCGTGATTTTTGAAAAGAGCTATGATTTTAAAAAGGAGGCCGTGTATCCCGACGGAGACGTCTCCTTTGAAAGCTTTTTCTGCCGCCATATGGCAGAGATCGAAAGCCTGTCACCGCTTTATACCGTCGCACCCGGAGAGAGTGCGGAGCATCAAGAAACCTGGAAGCTATTCCGGGCAGAATGAAAGGAGAACGGATCGTATGAAAGCAAATATTGCGGCGGTAGGTTTGGCGCACCCTTTTGAGGTGGGCTTTGACAATGCCGAGAATTTGTTGAATCAAACGGTGGACACTTTGGTCGGAATGGGCGTGGACTGCAGTAATGCGGGCGTTGTCATGCACGATCTGGAAACCGTAAAAAAGGCAGCAGACGCATTGAAGCAGATGGACGCAGACGTGCTTTTGATCTGCATTGCTACCTGGAGCGAGGACCATCATCTGTTGGACCTGCTCTCTTATATTGACAAGCCGGTCATTTTGCGCGCATTCCCTGCGTTTGATACCGGATCCTTGTGCTGTGCGCATCAGATCGGAGCGGTATTTACCGACATCGGCAAAACCTATGAGTTTGTCTATGGTAATGCCGACGATGCGAAATGTGCAACAAAGACCAAGCAGATCGCAACAGCATACTCGCTGGCAAACTGCATGGGCAAGGTGAGAATCGGAGCCATCGGTGGCCGTGTCAAGGGCATGACCGAGATCGCTTACGATGAGTTTTCCATCAAGCAGAAATTAGGTGCCAGAGTGGTCAACCTCGACGAAAAGGAAATGACCGAAAAGGTTGCCGCCATGTCCGATGAGGATGCCGAGGCACTCCTGGAAGAAAAGAAGGAGATGTTGAAGCCCTGCAAGGTTCTTTCGTCCAAGGAGAGCATGCTGGAATCCATGAAGTATTACGGAGCGATGCGTGCGCTGGCAGACGAATACGCGCTGGAGGCACTGTCGGTGAAGTGTTATACTACATACATGGGCAAGATCTGTCTCGGATATTCCATTCTCGCCGAGGAGGGTATTGTGGCCTCCTGCGAGGGCGACGTAACCAATGCGCTGACGATGAAGCTGTTGTATGAGCTGAGTGAAAAGCCGGTTAATAATACCGACCTTCTTTACTTGGACGAAAAAGCGAATACGATTTTGTTCGCGCACTGTGGTTCTTCCGGATTTTCGATTGCCGAGGGAGACATTGAGTTAGCCCCCGTTCGTCTTGCCGAAACCGGTGTTTGCAGCCGTTTTTTGATGAAGTCCGGCACCGTTACCGCCGTGAATATCTGCGGACACGGTGAGCAGTTCCGTATGGCGATCATGAAGGGAGAGGCCATTCCGTGCGGTATGGAATTTCCCGGCAACCCCGTCAAGATCCGCTTTGACAAGAGCGTTGAGGACATCAATGCAGAGATCATGGCGAACGGCATCGGACACCATTGGATGGTAGGCTACGGAGACTATGTGGAAGAGCTGAAGAACTTCTGCAAGATCAAGGGGATTCGTTGCTACGTGATTTAATTCGTTTCTCCGATGGGCATTGCCATAGCGAAGAAAGCCTGACTTGGCGTTGTGATTCAGCTCCCCGTCTTGACTTTTTGACGGGCTGTTGAGATCAAATGAAAAGGGCCCCCTGCGGCAGAATTGCCGCAGGGGGCTGTTTTTTGTAGGCACTTATTTTTCGCTGACCAGTTCTTGCAGGCTCTTGCGTTTTTTCTCTCTCAATTTGTCATTTGCGTCGGGATAGCCGAGCGTGATGACGAGGCGGACGGGCTTGTCGAGGTTACAAATGGAACGGATCTTCCCGTCGTCAAACCAGCCGAGAATACAGCTGCCCACACCCCTCGCGGCGGCTTCGGCGGTCAGATACGCCGCGGCGATTCCGATGTCGATCGAGCGGTAGTCGTTACCCTTGACCTTTGCGCCAAACGCGGCAGCAGTTGTGATTCCGTCTTACAGCAGTCATACCGTTACCCATTCGGATGGCAGTACAGCGACGTTAAATTCTCTGATGACTACTTCTCCAATCTTGCCTTAAAAGGAAACTACCAATCAAAAAATCCTTTGAAAAACGAGAAAACACGAGCTTTTAGGCGAAAAACAAAGAAAAAAGGAGATTCTTGCGAATCTCCTTTCTGGTCTGAGTGACAAGACTTGAACTTGCGGCCTCTACCACCCCAAGGTCGTTTTGCACCAAGGTTTTGAGCCGTTTTCGTTCATTTTCTCGGGAAATCGTGCTGTTTTTACGCTTTTTGACGCCTTTTTTGCGATTTTTGTGGGATCCCTTCGTTGTACTTTGGTGCATAATGATACCCACTATGAACAACCACTATGCACAAGTTTCCTATGCACTATACAAAATTCAGGGCCTTCGTTACTTTTTATTTTATCCCTGATAGGGGCATTTGTCAAGTTCATTTTTTGAAAAAAGTGAATTTTTACAAAAAGAGGGGGAGCCCCCGCAGGAACTCCCCACGGTCGCAGACCTCACAGATTTCTGCAACGTGATCACAAAGAATATATACATCAAGATCAAGTAAAAACCAATAGATTTGCTGATACTTGTCAAGCTCTCTTGACGGAAGCTTTTTTGCCACGGAAAGCGATACCGATTTTTATGATATTAAGATGTTTATCATCGGTGAAGAAGTATTTGCAAGCGAAAGCGACTATGCTGGTCTGCTTGGCAGAATTACGGAGATACGGACAGGTGAGGATCGAGACACAGAAAACGAAGGTCCCGATATCTATTGCAATTTCCAACCTCCGATACTCAATCAGGATGCCGAGC
>JAFWYJ010000061.1 GCA_017517745.1 Clostridia bacterium
CATCTGTCCGTCACCGTAAGCGGCGACAACCTCAACACCCGTCTCAAAGTAATCGGTGCGGGTAGTTGCAAGAATGAAGCGGAGCGAGTAGTTGCCCGCAGTTCTGTCAAGCGTCTCCTGCACACCGACGTACTTGGGTGCCTCGGTGACGGCTGCATTGGTAGCAAGAATCGAAAGAATCGCCTGATACTCAGCCTGCTCTGCGATCGCTTCCGGAGTGATGCCGTATTGGCAGGTTGCAAACGCGGTTGCGGGATCGCCAATACCGTCGGTAACCTGTTTCACACTCATCTCGGCGCCGAGAATGCCCGCATAGGGCTGAACGTTTGTCGGATTAGCGGACTGCTCGTTCCAATTGCAGTTGAAGGTCTTGATCCTCTCGGTCTGTCCGTTGATGGTTTCCGCCGTGATCGCACTCCAGTCGTAGGTGTAATCCGCATCTACACTGTAGCAATGATCGAACACACGCGCTCCGACGTTGGAAGCGTCCTTGGAATAACCGGCAATACCGCCTGCGAGGATCAAATAATTCTGCGCACTTCCGCCGTTCTCAAGATATTTTACGGTGAAATGCTCCTGCAGGTTGTAGCAGTAGGAATAGATCATATCCGCAGCCGGAGAAGAGTTGTCGTTTCCGATGATACCACCGACGGCGATACGGTTGGATTGAGCACCATCCTGGAAGGAAACCGCTCCGACAGCAGCGGATGCAGCGTTTACACAGTAGGAAATGGTGTTGCTCTTGTTTCTGGAGGAAGGCATCAACGATCCTACGATGCCGCCCACACCGACCCAACGGTCAGGGGTGTAAAGCTGAACGATTCCGGCATTGAGCGAATAGGCAATATCGGTATTGAATGCATAACCAACGATACCGCCCGCAGCGGTGCCGCTGTTTACCTTCGCGGCGTTCACGCACTCGGAGATGTAAGCACCCATCTCGGGCATACCCAAGATGCCGCCTGCTGCGAAGAATGCATAAACTTCGCAATCGGCGTCGGTGGTACAGTTGGTGATGCTCGCGTTACCATAGGTTGTACCTGCGATGACGCCCGCCACCGTCAGCGTGTAGAGTCTGTTGCGGATCATGGTGTTGGTCTTCAGCGCGCCAACCTTGACGTTGGAAGCGTTGATGTTTGCCAGAGAAGCTTTCTCCGCAAGCACGCCGAAGATACCGCCGGGATGATAGCCGGCTGCCATGAAGTCACCGTACACCGTCTTCTTCACCTGAGAATCGGGATTGATGACCGTGTTGGAAATCTTGTAGCCTCTGCCGTCGTAGTGTCCCGCAAACGCGTTGCGCTTTGCGGCGTCATCCGACTGCACGTAGCCGATGGGGGTGAATTCCTTGCCACCCAGATCGATGTCTGCGGTCTGCACGAAATAAACGCCGGCAAAAACATCGGAGGAAGTATAAGTGCGGTCAGCAATCAGTTGACTTGCATTCAGCTCCTCGTAGTTTCTGGTCATGTGGGAAACCCACGCGAGGTTTTCCGCAGACGCGATCAGAAAGGGTTTTTCCTTGGTACCCTGACCTGCCGGCTGTGTGATGGTCACGCCATCCCACACGGCCGCGCTTGCGGTCACGGGAATGATGGCGAGTGTGCCGAGGATCATCACGATCGCCAGCACAAGGGACACCAGCTTGGTTGTTCTCATGTTCGTCTCTCCTTTTCGTTTTTTTGTTTTTTGTTTTTGGACGTTTTCATAACCGTTTTCAATTCTTTTTTCTCAAACCTCCTTCGAGCGTCGGATTGGCAGAGAGCGTTCCATATATTTATTATATTAAAAGCCCCCTCTGCAAGACATTATTTACATCATTATTATACTACTCCCAACCGAATAAAACTTTTGCATTTTTGACAAGTTACTTTTCCAATATTGACTATCTCCGACGTTTCAAAAAAAGCTCTCTGCGAAACGCCCAAAAACCACTTTTTCAAATTGTAGAAAGTCCACAAAAATCTTTTCCCCGCAAATCAACACGCCGACTTTCGCACCGTTTTTTCTGAGAAAATGTATTCATACAAATCCTCACAAATATCTTGACAAGAAAATAAGAAAGTTGTATAATTTTAGTGATTAACTTAAATTGTCACCAAAGAAAGGAACTTCAAACATGAAAGCAGTTATCACCGTCACAGGAAAGGATACCGTCGGAATCATCGCCGACGTTGCCACCGAATGCGCCAAGCACGGTGCCAATATTCTCGATATCACGCAGAGCGTTTTGAGCGAATATTTCGCAATGATCATGCTCGCGGACATCAATCAATTGACCACCGACTTTTCAAATTTTGTTGATACGCTCGAGGCACTCGGAAAGAGTCGCGGACTTGTGATTCACGCGATGCACGAGGACATTTTCAACACGATGCACCACATCTGAGGAGGCACCCAAATGATCAATACCCAAGACGTTCTTGAAACGATCAACATGATACGCGAGGAATGCCTCGACATCCGCACGATCACCATGGG
Source organism: Clostridia bacterium (assembly GCA_017517745.1). Classification (GTDB taxonomy): domain Bacteria; phylum Bacillota; class Clostridia; order Oscillospirales; family CAG-272; genus UMGS1865. The sequence continues at coordinate 2,482 of JAFWYJ010000061.1, forward strand.
AATCTCCCTATGGGACTGTGTGAGCGAGGACACCGACCGTCTCTGCGATAAGATCTATGATAAAATCACAAAAAAAGCCGAGCATCTGGTGAAAACAGGCTCCGAGATCGAAAAAATGTACGGTATTCCGATCGTCAACAAACGCGTATCGGTCACCCCCGTCTCTCTCATCGGCGGCGCGGCAACGCCCGACGGCTACCTCAAGATCGCGCACACGCTGCAGCGTGCCTCGGATACGCTGGGGATCAACTTCATCGGCGGCTACTCGGCACTCGTGCAAAAAGGCATGACCGAGGGTGCGAAAAATATGATCTCGATCATTCCCGAGGCGCTGTCCCAAACGCGCAACGTCTGCTCGTCGGTCAACGTCGCATCGACCAAGGCGGGCATCAACATGGACGCCATCGCGTTGATGGGAAGCACAATCAAGCGTTGCGCCTATCTGACGCGGGACGAAAACTCGATTGCCTGCGCCAAGCTCGTGGTTTTTGCCAACGTCCCCGAGGATAACCCCTTCATGGCCGGTGCCTTCTGCGGCATCGGCGAGCCCGACGCTGCCATCAACGTCGGCGTCAGCGGTCCCGGAGTGGTCGCATCCGCCATTCGCCGCGCGGGAGATTGTAATCTCTCGGAGTTGGCGGACGTCATCAAGAAAACGGCATTCAAAATCACCCGTGTCGGTCAGTTGGTGGCAAACGAGGCGGCAAAACGTCTCAATACCCCCTTCGGCATCGTCGACCTCTCACTCGCTCCCACTCCCGCGGTCGGTGACTCGGTGGCCTACATTCTGGAAGAAATGGGACTCGAGTCCTGCGGCGCGCACGGAACCACCGCCGCACTTGCGATGCTCAACGACGCGGTCAAGAAGGGCGGCGTCATGGCATCCTCCCACGTGGGCGGACTTTCGGGCGCCTTCATTCCCGTTTCCGAAGACGCGGGTATGATCGCAGCAGCAGAGCGCGGCGCGCTCACGCTGGAGAAGCTGGAGGCAATGACCGCCGTCTGCTCGGTGGGCCTTGACATGATCGCCATCCCCGGCGACACGCCCGAGGAAGTCATCGACGGCATCATCGCCGACGAGATCGCCATCGGTGTGGTCAACACCAAGACCACCGCCGTCCGTCTGATTCCCGCTTACGGCAAAAAAGCAGGGGAAAGTGTCAGCTTCGGCGGTCTGCTCGGCACCGCTCCCATCATGGATCTCAACACCTATTCCCCCGCAAGGTTCATCAAGCGCGGCGGACGTATTCCCGCTCCGATCCACAGCTTGAAAAACTGATTTTAAAAGTCAATAATTTAGAATTGGAATTAGAATTATTTTAAAAATAAAAGGAGATTTACCATGAAAAAGAACCGACTGCTATCCCTTTTGCTGGCGCTCGTGATGATCGTCGGCACTCTCGCAATTCTCCCCGTCCACGCGATTCCGGACGCGGAAATTCCGGAGGGACTCATCCTCCCCGCGGGTGAAGGCACCAAGGAAAAACCCTTTCTCATCGCCAACAAGGGCAACCTCCTGTGGCTCTCCTATATGACGAGCAATTATCAGGAAGCCAACGAGGCGCTGAACCACACCTTCACGTCGGACCAAGTATTCAAGGATTGCTATTTCGTACAGACCGCCGACATTGATCTGGGGGGAGACAGCTTCACCCCCATCGGCTACACACAAGCAAACAGCGCAAGCAAGCGCAATGCCTTCGCGGGTCACTACGACGGCAGACACTACAAGATCTCGAACGCCACGATTCTCGAGAGTGCCAAGCCCGGCTCGATCGAATACGACACCTTCATGGAAAGAGGCTACCACCCCGGCGGCATCTTCGGTGTGCTTGCGGCAGGCGCATCGGTCTCCAACGTCAATGCTTGTAATATTAAAGTAGGAACCTTCAACAACACCAAAAAGACCGCATCGGGCGCATTCAACCTGACGGTCGCGGGTGTCATTGTCGGCACAACTTACGGAAATGCAACCATCAAGGGCTGTACCACCGATGAAGACTGTGAAGCCTATGCGGCTTTCGCCGCAGGCGGTATTCTCGGTATGCCGGAGATGAGTGCAACGATCTCCCAGTGCATCAACGCCGCAACGGTTGCCGCAGAGAAAGCAACGGGCGGTATCGTCGGATACGGCTACAACACCACCGTCTCCTACTGTGTCAACAGAGGAACGCTCAAGCACTACACCTTCACCCGTTGGTCGGGAGTCGGCGGCATCATGGGCGCACCGTTCGGCGCTTCATCGGAAAACGTCTACGTTTCCATTGATCATTGTGTCAACGCCGCAGATGCCAAGATCGGAGCCACGACCATGCAACCCTCCGGCTCGGGCAACAACCGCGTAGCCGTTGGAGGCATCATCGGAAACGACGATGCTTCCAGAAGCGCAAGCATCTCGTATTCTTATTGCTACAATCTGCAAAACAATTTTGAGATCGCGTACGTCGCCAACGGAAACGAGGGCGCGAACAATCAACTGACAGCCCTGGGCGGTATTGCAGGCTACGTGAAAATCACTGCCAGCGCAGGCGTACGCGACTTCAATCACTGCGATTCGGTCAAGGTCTCCTACACAAACAACGAATACGGCACGAAAAAAACCTTCGAAGCCGACTACAACCCGCTCAGCAACGTGAAAAACACCGCGATCCACGCAGGTCTCGTCTGTGGTGTACTGAGTGAAGCACAAACCACGACCGGCTTCGGCGTCCCCGTCACCGATGTCTTCGCGACCTCTCAATACGGCGTTGCCGCAAGCGTCATCGAAGCAGACGAAAATTATCGGGATATCATATCCGTCACCGGTCTCATCGAGAATTACAAGATCGCCCCCAAATACGTGGGCGTTCAGGAAACGCTCGTCAAGACCGCAGACGAATATGCAGTTCGCTTCCTTGTCGGCATCGACGGATCGGATTATTACAAAGCAGGTCTGAAGGTCGTCGCCTCCTTTGGTGACGGTCAGACCGAATCCTTCACCCTGATCGCAGACAAGTATTTCGACACCGTAGTCGGCATGTCCAACGGCAATGCGGTTCCCTACTCCGCCGCTTCCCTCGGCGCGAACAAGATCATGCCGCTCTCGCTCCCGATCGACCTTTCCACCCACGGCGCAGTTACGTATTCCGTCACCCCCTTCAGCGCAAAAGCAGCCGGCGATGAGACCGCGGAGGGCCGCACCTGGACGGTGCGCTATGACGAGGACGGATTCTTCGCAGGTCAAGCAATCGTCGAGGAGGATCTCGTTTCGGACAACACCGCCAAATATACCATCGTCTATCCCGAAGATTCGATCCGCGCGGCAGTCTATCCCGCCGTTTCTCTCCAATATCAGATCTTTGCAATGCGCAACATCAAGCTGCCGTTCGCCGGAGAGGAAAGCGCCGATCCCGATGCATACGAGATCGTGATCCGCGAGGACAGCACGATGGATGCAGGCTCCTATAAAATGGAGGTTGTGGGCAACCGTCTGATCGTCACCTCCGCCGATATGTTCGGTCACATCGCGGCATCCAACCGCTTGACCAAGCGGATGTTCATCTCCGGCAGCATCACCCTCGACGAATCTCACAACTGTGAAGGCGTTTACGAACGCGAAATTCTTGGTGAGAAGACAGCCGAAAACCGCGTGATCTTCCAGAACGTATGGTTCCGTCATTACACCTATCAGTTCAACTCGGTCACCAGCTATCAGTATCAGCTGGCTTTGGTCGTGGAATATCAGCCCGACGTCATCGGCTTCAACGAGTTCCAAGAGGGTTGGAGAAACAGCGGCTTCATCGAAGCCATGGCAGAGATCGGCTACGTAGAAGCGAAGCCGACCAAAGACGGTAAACCTGTCGACAACATGGGAGACCCGATCTTCTATAATACCAACACCACCGAGCTGATTGAAGGCTCCTCCAGATATTGCTCTTACGGCACGTACAAATCCGTAGACACCGACGGTGACGGCATCAGAGAAGCTGTCAAACGCAACACCGGCGAGTTTGCCGGCAGATATTATGACAACGCCGATTACAGATGGATGTCCGGAAACGTTTCCTCCTTCCGCAACAAGACCACAGGCGAGGAATACAGCGTTTGCTGCACACATCTGGAATCCAACTCTGCCCTTGACCCGCAGCTCGCTCCTTTGGGTAACGCGCTTCGCATGGAGCAGATCGAAAAGCTGATTCCCTTCCTGGATGCTTACCAGGCAGAATTCGGCAACGTCATTCTCATCGGCGGTGACTACAACTCCGCAGATTCTTATGACTACAAAAAGGGTGGATACTCGGCAAAAGGAGACTCCAATCCCTGGTACTTTGACTGGGCAGACCAACGCAACAATCACAAGGACGGATATGCGGAAGATTGGGATGATCACAAGACAAACCCCAACAAGGCGCTGACCGTGTACGATTGGCACGACGGAACTCAGAAAGAATATCTCTGGGGCGCTTGCGATGAACTCAGAGCCAACGGATTCATCAACTGCCGCGAGCAGACTCGCGACACCGCGCACAACAACTCCTGCAACGGCTATCCGACCTGGAATGAAGACCTGATGGCATTTGTCGGCTTCTCCGCAAACCTTTCGGACAGCGCATCCAACAGTGCCTACGCGGGATCGATCGACCACATCTATGCGCGCGAAGCAACCGAGGGCGAATTGGAGACCGTCCGTTATCGCAATCTTTCCCCCGAAACGATCCTCTCTTCCTCCGACCACAAGCCGGTTCTGATTGACTTCAACCTCAACGAAGCGGCTGAATAAGTTCCAATTCATCCAATAAAGCCATTGGGCAAGAGCTGTCACAAATGCAAACGCGAGACAGCTCCTGCCCTTTTTGTCTTTCAAAAAAGTATTTTTCACAGACACCTTCCTCAAAATTTTGATCCGTTCTTTTTTGAACTTTAAAAATATTGTGCTTTTTTCTTCTCAATTCCGCAAAAAAGTCAATATCAGAAAACAAAATGTCAAAGACAGAATAGTTTTTGATGTAGAAATAAAGTATAATTAACATACAAACTAAATATTCTTAACGAATATATAAAGTACAACAAAAAGGAGATGCTCATCATGAAAACAAAAATTTGGATTCGACTTTTGCTGGTTCTTCTCTTGGGCGCGATCTTGCTTGGAACGGTTGCTTGCGCAGAGGAAACCGATCCCGAGAATCCCGACAAGAAACCCGGAGAGACTTCCACCAAGGCTCCCGACAAGGATTCCGACGACAAGCCCTCAAACGGGGATGAGTCCTCAAACGGGGATGAGTCCACAAACGAGGATGATTCCACAAATGAGGACGATTCCACAAATGAGGACGATTCCACGAACGAGGACGATTCCACAAACGAGGACGATTCCACAAATGAGGACGATTCCACAAATGAGGACGATTCCACAAATGAGGACGATTCCACGAACGAAGACGATGATGACGTCGTCGACGAATATGACTTTGTGATTGAGAACTGCGGTGGTGCGAACGGTACAATCGGCCGTTTCAACATGGCAACCCGTACCGACCGTTCCGACTACATTGACACAGAAGATCTGGACGGCACCGTCATCAATGACGCGGTTTACGAAAGAAACGCGCTGATTGAGGAGCTCTTCAACGTCGAGATCACCATGTTCGAGGCAGGCGGCTCCTCCGCAACCGAATACAATGCCAACATCACCAATGACGTGCTCGGCGGCGTGGGTGCCTATGACTGTACGCTCGGTTGGTACGCGTCGGGACTTGACAACTCCGGTTTCTTCATGAATCTGTTGTCCTTCCCCGAACTGGATTTCGAACACGATCCCTGGTGGTTTGACGCATGGCATGAAAATTCGACCTTCTATGACTGTATGTTTACCTGCAACGGCGATCTGCAGTTTGAAATCTACTATGACATCGTTGTCCTCTATTTTAACAAATCGCTGGCACAGAGTCTGAGCGTGAAGGCTGAAAACAACCTTCCGATCAGCACGCTGGTGTACCAGCACGTTGACAACAAGACCTGGACGCTGGACCAGATGCAGACGTACGGTGCGATCGCCGCAACCGACGCGGGCGAGGACGGCTACCATACCAAGTACGAGGAAAATTACCCGAACAGCGAGGACATCTTCGGCAGCCTGATGAATCAGAGCGTCGCGCACGTTGCGCTGTATGCGCTTGGCTCCAAGCATTCTAAGGTAACCAACGGTTCGATTGAATTCACCTTTACCAACTCCCACAACTACGATGCCTTTGACAAGTATTTTGCCTTCAACAACGAGACTGACTTCAACTACATGGCACAGACCACCATGCGCGGCAAGGAGGGCTACGAGATCTTCAACGACGGTCACGCGCTCTTCTGCTGGAACGCCTTCTACAGTGCCCCCTTCATCAAAGCTTCCGGAGTTTCCTACGGCATTCTGCCGCTTCCCATGTACGAGTCAGGCGGCGACTATATCACCACTTCATATACCCACAGCTACTTCGCATTCCTGACCACCACCCCCGATTACCATAAGGCCGCTCTGGTCTTCAACGCGATGAACGCGCTCTCGACCGAGATTCTGTACGACAAATACTTCGGCGAGTACCTCGAATTCCGTGTCTCCGATGATCCCGATTCCTCAAGAATGATCCCCCTGATCTATGACAGCCTCTACTTTGACTGCGCGTGGACCAATCCCAATTTCTCCGCGGGGGCAGGCTACTACTTCGGCAATTACATCAACGACGGCAACAAGAGTATTTCTTCGAAGATGGCTTCCTACTCCCCCAACAACATGAAGACCTACATCACCGAAATGAAAAAGGTCTATATGAACGTCAAGTTCGGCAACTCCAGATCATGAGATGCAAAGAACGCTTCGCCGTTCCCGCACATCAAAACAAGAGAAAGCATGATCCGTTTTCAAACGGATCATGCTTTCTCTTATTTCTTCTTGAGCGCAAGGACAGGTCGCCAACTCGTTTTGAACGTTTGCGATCTCGCATCCAAAAATCTCAAGCGGTTTCAAGCCGTTCCCCATTCAGCACCGCCTCGGCAAGATGCTCTCCGCGATAGACAAGCTTGAGCGAGAAAAAGGGGGCGTCGACGTCCAGCAGGCGCAAAAAGATGCGATCGCCCTCCCAAAGTGTCAGGTCAAACAGATCCTTTTTGTCAATCCAGGCAAGCTCGCCCTCGTCACATTCTTTCTCTTCGCCCGTCCAATCGGAGCAGGTGAAAAGATGCATGTATTCAGTCTGATAAACGTCGGAAACAAAGGTCACAATGCCGCGGTAGGCGTATTTTGTCACGGTCAGTCCGGTCTCCTCCAGCACCTCGCGCTTCATGCAATCCTCCGGGCTCTCGCCATCCTCAAATTTTCCGCCCACACCGATCCACTTGTCTCGGTTTTCGTCCCCCGCCTTCTTGGTGCGGTGGAGCATCAGATATTTCCCGTCTCGTTCGGGATAGCATAAGGTTGTCATTTTCATCATTTTTCTCCTTGGCGACGCCTCAGCGTTTTGAGATATTCCTTGATCTCCGGCTTCACGCGAAAACTTTCCACCGCCTTTTGAATGGCCTTGTTGTGTACCCACGGCGGAAGGCTCCGATTGGTGAGATACGGCAGCGTTGCATCGTATTGCTTCATCAGCGCAAAGCTGAAAAACCACGCCTGCGCCATGCGAACGTAGTAGTCCTCGTGCTCCACGCGCGCGGCCGCCTTCAAAACCTCGTCACAAAAAAGCGGTTCGCCGAGATACCACGCGGTCATGCGCACAAGTCCGTAACGGATGGTGTAGGTGTGCGCCGACGAAAGCCATTGCAAAATTTTTCCCCACAAAAGCGTCGGCTCATCCAACAGGGCTTTCGGAGCGAGCATATCACAGGTCGCCCAATTGTCCACGTAAGGAAGAAACGCCTCGACTGCCTCAAGTGCCTCGGAAAAACCCCTGACACTGCCGAGAAGCACGGCGTGCAGATTGTTCTCATCATACCAAACGTGCGGAAGCATCGACAAAAATTCTCTTGCTTCTTCGCTGCCCGCAATCTTCCCGGCATAAGCTCGCAGTGCCGGCATGCGGACACCGAGAATCGTTTCCCGCGAAACCGTCGGCATCAGTTTGCCCTGAAAAACGGCGTAGCTCTCATCGCGCAGGGCGAGCAGATCGGCACGAATATGGATTTGACAGGCTGACATACCCTCACCTCCTCGAATATTATTATAACAAAGTGCGGTGACGATTGCAAGAGCTTTTCTTGTTTTCGTATCTTTTTTAGCCAAAAATTGACTTCGTAATTCTTTTTGCTAAAAAATTAACAATTTTTTTGAAAAAATTCCGATAACATCTTGATTTTCCGAAAAGAATATATTACAATATAAAGGATAGCGATGAAAGCAAATCAAATCCGATAGGAATTACGGAAAAGAGAAGAGGTCGGTCAAGGTATGGCAATTTTTAGAAAAATCGGAATTTTAACCTCCGGAGGAGATGCCCCCGGAATGAACGCTTGTGTGAAGGCAGTGGTCAACCGCGCCCTTTCGATGGGCATCGAGGTTGTCGGCATCGTCGGCGGCTACGCGGGCTTGATCAAGGGTGATCTGATCCCCCTGACACACAACAGCGTCAACAACATCGTCGGCATGGGCGGAACCTTTTTGTATTCCAGCCGTTGCCCGGAATTCATGACGGAAGAAGGAATGCAGACTGCAATCGCAACCTGCAAAAAGAACTATATCGACGCGCTGGTCTGCGTGGGCGGCGACGGTACCTTCCGCGGTGCCACCGATATGACGATGCGAGGAATTCCCTCGATCGGTATTCCCGGAACGATCGACAACGACGTGACGGCAACCGACTACACCATCGGTCTTGACACCGCAATCAACACCACCGTGCAGGTGATCGACAATCTGCGCGACACCTGTGAGTCTCATGCACGCTTGAACGTGGTGGAGGTCATGGGCCGCGGATGCGGACAGGTTGCACTCTATGCGGCAATGGCATCGGGCGCGGTCGCGGTCGCGATCCCCGAGGTTCCCTTTGACGAGGCGGCGGCACTCGAAAAGATCCGCAAGCTTCGCGACAGCGGAAAGCGCAGCATGATCGTCGTGGTGTCCGAGGGAGTCTTTAACCCCGACGGCACGCCGTACAGCGAGACGCTGGCAAAGAAGATCCAGAAGGAAACCGGTGTGGAAACCAAGTTCATGCGCCTGGCGCACGTCGTTCGCGGCGGAAAGCCCACCATGAGAGACCGCACCACGGCAACCCAGATGGCTGTCAAGGCGGTTGAGATGCTGGTGGAGGGCAAGAGCAACGTGGTCATGTGCGAGCTGGACGGCGATATCGTCGCGCTTGACATTGCTTTCGCGCTCATTTTGGATCGTATGTATAAAAACAAACTCAAGCCGGGCGACCTCGACAAATTCACGCCCGAGCAGATCGAGGAAATGAAGACGCTTTCGGCAAAACGCACCGCCGAGCTCCAAAGGCTCTACAAGGTCGCAACCGACGTCAGTTTCTAATCCGAATAACCGTTCAGGGGGAGCTTTTCCAAGAAAAGCTCCCCCTGAAAATCGTTATGTTTCAATCATTTCCTTTGATAATTGTCTCAAAATCGTTGAGAAGAAGTGCCTCGCGGTCATGAATGAGTCCTTCCTCATGCGCGTAGGGCTTGGGTGTGGGGCTCAAAAATTCGGGGTTTTCGAGTTTACCGTCGAAGTAGGCTCCGAGAAGCGGCTTGTCCGCCATGATACGCGACTTGACCAGCTCCATGCGAGACTCGATCAGCTCCATTCCGAAGTCCATACACTCGCGCTCCCACTGTGCGCGAAGCTTCACAACGAAGCGATCAACGGCTTCGATCGCTTTTTCAAAGCCGGAATCGTAGATTTGGCGAAGCTTGTCATGCCAGCCCTTGCGATAGGCTCTGCGCGAGCCTTCGGAAATCTCGGCTTTGCAGGCAAGCAGATCGCAAAACGCCACCTGAGTTTCAAAAATATAAGCGAACTCACCCGCGCGCTCGATCCGCTCTGCCATCCAATCCGTCATGCTACGCAGATGGATCAGACCTCCTCCGGAGTGCGCGGCAAAATCACCTGGCAGCACGCGGTCATAGAGCATATATCTGCCGGGCGTGACAATGACGCGGCCGGTGTTCAGACGGCAACGGATGGCGGGAATGTCCTCGAGCGGAACCATATCGTAGAAGTCAACCCCGCAGAGCGCGAGCATACGGCGCGAGAGATGCTCGGTATAGTCTGTTCTCGCCCAGCAGGTTTCGGCGTAGGCAAAGAGCACGGGAAGCGTAGCAAAATAGGAGCAAGCGCCCGTATCCTCGCGCCACATGGCGACGTGAACCTCGCGCGGCGGACGCTCCCGCAGAGCGGGCATCGTGTTGCAGGCGACGGTGTGCGAGAGCCAGGAAAGCGGAACGGCACCGTACCAGCCGTTGTCACCGCCCACAAAAGCGAAGTTGTCGGTCTTTTGGGCAATTTTTTCCAAATGCGCGCGGTAGACGTTCGGATCTACGCTCGTACATTCACTGACGGCAAAGGCGAAGGGAAGATCGGTTTTTTCGGCGGAGTCCAAAACGCCGCCGCCCATGCTTGCCGTCAAGCCGTGCTTTTCGCAAAGTCGGGCGAGGATCTTCAGATCATGCGGCAGCTCCTCGGCGGTACAGTTGCCGGAGGGCGCGGGATAAGGTCCGCAGCCCGGAAGTGCGGGACGGTCGAAACCGAAGCAGACCTTGCGGCTCCGCAGATTGTCGGAGCAAAGCTGCAGGGCGCGATCGATCGCCGCCTCAAAGCGCTCGGACGATGGGTAGGCGGCAATCTCAGAGAATTGGATGCAGGGGATCAGGTCGATGCCGAGAGAGGCGGCGTAGGCATCCAGCTCGCGCATCTCCTCGGCGGAATATCTTCCGGCAAAGCCGTCAAAATCAAGCGTCTCGGAGATGCATCCGCCTTTTACGGTTTTGAAGGTCAGCGCGTTGTAGCCCAGCGTCGCGAGCAGACGGCAAAAGCGTTTGACCGCGGAGGGCTTCATGACGGCATTTTCGGTCATGTCGACCGTCACGCCGAGCGTGTCGAACAACGGCTCCTCATGAACCTCTGCCATCTCCCCCGCCGCGGCGCGTTGGAGTGTCAGCGCGACGCCGCGAAAGAGCGACGCGGTATCGGAATAGGAAAGATACCAATCTCCCCCTTCCCCGCGAACCGACAAGCCGCAGGCTTCGTTTTTTTCAAAATGAACCGAAATCGAAAGCGCGTTTGCCGCGGGGATCTCCGCCGCCAGCTCGGCAAGAAGCTCTTTTTGCTTCTGATCGTTGGTCAAAAAGGTGATCATTGCTCTGCTCCTTTCTCGCCGTCCTTGGCGGGAACGTCAAATTCAAATAGGATGGGATAGTGATCGGAATACATCGCGGGAAATTCCGCGACGAGATTGGCATACACGCGCGGGACCAGGTTGCCCTTGTAGAGAATGTGGTCGATCGCGCCCGAATAGCTTCCGCTGTTCCAATGCGGCGTCGGCTCGACGTAATATCCCAGTGTTTGATCGTAGAGAGGATATCCGTGACAAGAGCTTCTGTCATCCGTGATCGGCGTGGAATCGTGCGCGTCGGTCATGCCGAGCGAGAGCAGCTTGTTGAAGGGCGTGGAGCCGATCGCGCAGTTGCAGTCCGCGCCAAAGAGGAAGGGCGCGTCGGGATAGCGCGCGAGAAACTCCTTGAGAATCGGCTCGAGCAGGCGCACGTCGTTGATGCGGCGGATGTTGCCGACCTCATACGAGCAGTTCCAGCTTGCCTCCATGTGCGTATCACAGCAGGTGACGGTCTTGCCCGACGCGACGTGCTGAAGCACCGCGAGCGTGATGGTCTTGGACTCGTCCTCACCGCGCAGATCGTAAATGCGGCACTCAAGCTGCCGCCATACGCCGGTTTTATAGAAGATCGGAATGACGTTGGGCTTTTCCCAATTCTCGGCAACCACCTCGGTGTAGCCGTTGGCTTCCATTAATTTTTGAAAATGCTCCAGCTTACGCATCGCCGTCCAATATTCGTTGACGAAGAGCAGATCGGGTTGCCACCCCAACAGCATTGCCGCCGCATAGCGATCGCGGTTTAGTACCCGTTCATTCCCCCAGTCAACGCCCCAGATGTTTTGCAGCAGCATGCGGAATTCGCCCCGCTTCGCGGGAACGTCCTCCTCAACGGCGTGGGTATAAATAAAACCGTCCACCAGAATCTCGGATTCTGCCGCTTGCGGGAGAAGCGTACCGGTCAGATAACGCGCCGCCTCCAGATATCCGTACAGGCGATCGGCGCAAACGTGGAGCTTGTTGCCCTTGACACAGATCGAATAATACCCCTCGGGAACGGAAAATCCTCCGCGCGCAGTCTCCCCGATCAAGATCTCATATGCGGCTTCTCCGACGTCATCGGTCACAACGGGGACGTCACATCCCGTGTCGTAGAGCAGATGATATCGCAGGTCAAGGGCGACGAAAAATTCTCCCTTGTGCGATTTCTCGTTGTAAACGATCTGAAAATCGGAAAAGCTCTTCCCGACGCACCGGATCTTCAAAAAATCTCCCGGTTCACGTTTGATTCTGTTCATAAAAAGCTTCCTTTCTCCCGTTCTCGACGGAGTTCTTTCATTTTTCATTTTACTTTATTTCAAGGAGATTGTCTTGCATCTTTTCAGCATCTTCTCGCCAAAATTAAGCTTTTCCTCACTCTGACTCCGACGACGCCCCCATCAAGCGTCGCCGTTGCTGCGGGGAGTATCCCGCCGTGTTTCGAAAGCTGCGGTAAAACGCCGAGAAATCCTGATAGCCCACCGAGTAGGCAATCTCCTTGACCGACAGGCTCGTATGGTCCAACAGCCACTGCGCATGCTCCATACGAATCTGTATCTGATATTGATGCGGCGTGATGCCGTATTGCTTTTTAAAGACGCGCGTCAGATAGTCTTTGTCATAGCCAAAGCGTCGCGCGATCTCCTCCAGTCGGATCTGCTCGGCGAACCGTGCGCGCAGATCGTTGCGGATCAGACGGGTGACGTGTTCCTGCGCATCGCGGCGCGGCGATCCCGCCCAAAGCTCGCTGAACACGCGATTCATATACGCGTTGAGCAAAAAAGGGTTGCCCGGATGGGACTTGAAAAGCTCCTCAAAGCTTGACAAAAGCGGTTCCAGGGAATCCCCTTGAAAGCGTCCGCGCAAAGGAAGATTTTCCGCCTCGCTGTAAGCGCCTTGAAATTCAATGTAAAAATAGCTCGGAGGCTTCTCCAGAGGGACACCCTCCTGAAACAGTCCGTGGCGTTGAACGTAATATTCTCCCGCACCAAGCTCGACGAGCTCCCCGTCCTCGCGGAAGCGAAGCACGCCGTCTCTCATGAGGATGAGGACGCTCATGCGATCGCAAAGACGCGTGACGTGTACCTCCCCCGGCGCAAAGATCTTGGTGGAGCAGGCGAGAAATTCGGGGGGCGGAGAAAAATTGAGAGTCATGGTTCATCTCCTTGAAAGTCGTTTTTTGCAATCTTTTTTTCGGATACTGCAATTGCATTTCGGAGTGGGATCTGTTATCATAATTATACAGCATCCGCAAACGATTGTCAAGAGTGCGGAAAACGTTTTTTTCGAAAGGAAAGATGGATCATGAAAACGTCTGCATATCGTTTTTTTACAATCAAAGAGCTCTCTCCCCGTGGCTGGTTGCGCCGTCAGCTGGAGCTGGAGGCAGAGGGGCTTTGCGGCAACCTGGACAAGGTCTGGCCCGACGTTCGTGACAGCCAATGGATCGGCGGTGACCGCGAGGGCTGGGAGCGCGTGCCGTATTGGCTCGACGGCTTCATTCCGCTGGCATATCTCCTGGACAACGAGGACATGAAGGCGCGCGCCGGGCGCTATATTGATCGGATTCTCGCCTCGCAATGCGAGGACGGCTGGATCTGTCCCAACGGCGAGACGCCGCGCAAAAAGTATGACATCTGGGCGATCCATCTGATCGCCAAGGTTTTGGTCGTCTGGTATGATTGCACCGAGGACGAGCGGATCCCCGAGGTGTTGTACCGAATCATGAAAAACTTTTACGATCTGATCCTCGCCGACGGCGTCAAAATATTCGATTGGGGAAAATACCGTTGGTTTGAAGGCTTTGTGGCACTCAATTTTCTCCGCGCGCGTTATCCGCACGAGGAATGGATCCCCTCTCTTGCCAAGCTTCTAAAGGAAACGGGGAGCGATTACAGAATCCTGACGGAGAAATGGAAGCGACCCTTGAATCAATGGACGTTTGATACGCACGTGGTCAATCTTGCCATGATGCTCAAAAGCGAGGCTGTTTCGGCGGAGCTTTTGGGAGAGGAATATTCCGATCTTGCCGAGAAGCTTTATTCCGTGCTGATGCAATACAACGGTATGCCTGTGGGAACCTTTACGGGCGACGAGTGCCTTTCCGGACTCAGCCCGATCCAGGGCACCGAGCTTTGCGGTGTGGTGGAGCTGATGTATTCTTTTGAATGGCTGTACGCCTACACGGGGGATGCCAAGTGGGCGGAGCGATTGGAGCGCGTGGCGTTCAACGCCCTGCCGGCGGCGGTCTCCGACGATATGTGGACGCATCAGTACGTGCAATTAAGCAATCAGATCGACTGCACCAAATTTCCATCAAAGCCGATCTTTCGCACAAACGGTCGCGAAGCGCACCTGTTTGGGCTTGAACCGCACTATGGTTGTTGCACCTCCAATTTCGGTCAAGGCTGGCCAAAGCTCGCGCTTTCTGCATTTATGAAATCAAAGGACGGAATCGTGAGTGCCGTGGCGATCCCATCCGAGCTCAAGACCGATTGGAATGGCGATCCCGTCAAGGTGACGTTGGATACGCAGTATCCCTTCCGCAATACTTTTACCTACACGGTCGAGGCAGCAAAAAAGACTTCGATGAAGCTGCGCGTGCGCGTGCCGTCCTTTGCGAGATCCCTCACTGTAAACGGAAAAAAGATGCCCCGACGCGCACAGCTCGTCTTTGAACGATTC
The DNA here is from genome assembly GCA_017517745.1 of Clostridia bacterium. GTDB lineage: Bacteria > Bacillota > Clostridia > Oscillospirales > CAG-272 > UMGS1865. Next base: position 17,484 of record JAFWYJ010000061.1, read on the forward strand.
GAGGCGGGAAAGACCGTGATCGAGATCTCCTACGAGACTCAGCCGAAGCTTGTCGCCCGCCCTCATCGGCTCTATTCTGTGAATTGCGGATCGTTGGTGTTCGCTCTTCCCATCAAAAGCGAGGCGACAATGATTGAGTACGAAAAGAACGGCGTGGAGCGCAAGTTTCCCTATTGTGACTACGAGATCCGAGGCAAGTCGGATTGGAACTATGCATTCGCATCGCGCGACCTCAGAGTGGAAGAACAAGAAATTTCCTCGGAATATCCCTTTTCCTCTCATTGCCCTCCCGTTGTCGTGCGTGCCGCGCTTTGCCATGTCGATTGGGGATTCGAGGATGGCTACGAAACGGTCTGCGCCAAGCTGCCGCAAAGCCGCGCCGCGCTCGATGCGCCCGAGACGCTGGAGCTGTATCCCTACGGTTGCGCCAAGCTCCGCATGACCGAACTGCCGCTTTGCCGTAACACCAAAAAGTGAATGTTTCATGGAGACGCGAGTGCGGGGGACGCGGTTTTGTGGGGGCTTCTTGAAAGAAGCCCCCACACCCCCAAGAACTTTTCGGACAAGGGGCAAAAAGAAAACCTTTATCTGTACGCTCATCCAATCAATAGCTCCCGCGGCCATTTTGGGACCACTAACCCAAAATGGCTTTTTATGTTGTTTGGATTTGTTTTTTGTGCTTCAAATTTTGATTTGTCGCCCCCTACGTTGTTTCGTTTATTTGTTCGTTGAAATGAGACACCGATAAATCCCAATTTTGCGCCCCCATCCGTGGCAAAACAAATATAAAAGCCATTTTGGGTTAGTGGTCCCAAAATGGCAGCGAGAGCTATTGAAAGGGTGACGCGCACAGATAAAAAATCACCTTTATACCCATGCGATAAAAGTTTTTGAAGGGGTGTGGGGAAACTTTTCTCAAAAAGTTTCCCTACAATCGCGTCCTTTTCTCAAAACGCGTCCCACAATCGCGTCCTTTTCAGCCGACCGACACGATCTCGTTGGCGCAGGTCCCAAGGGTGAGAATCTCGGCGACGTTGTGAACGGTGGTTTCGGCGATGTTGTCGAGTGCCTCCTCGGTCAGAAAGGCTTGATGGGAGGTGACGATGACGTTTGGCATGCTGATCAGGCGCGCGAGGGTATCGTCCTCGACGATGTGCCCCGAATAATCTTCAAAAAAGAAATCCGACTCCTCTTCGTAAACGTCGAGGCACGCCGCGCCGATTTTGCGCGATTTGATCCCTTCGAGAAGTGCTTCGGCGTCGATCAGCGCTCCTCGCGAGGTATTGATGAGTGCCACGCCCTTTTTCATCATGGCGATGGTTTCGGCGTTGATCATGTGGTAGGTCTCGTCGGTCAGGGGACAGTGCAAAGAAATGACGTCACTTTCGGCGAACAGACGGTCGGGGGTGACGTAGGTGATCCCCGCGCCCTCGGCGGGATATTTATCATAGGCGATCACCTTCATGCCAAATCCGCGGCAGATGTCAATGAAAACGCGCCCGATCTTTCCGGTGCCGATCACACCCACCGTCTTTCCGTGCAGATCAAAGCCGGTCAGCCCGTTGAGGCTGAAGTTGAAATCCTTGGTGCGGATATACGCCTTGTGGATCCGTCGGATCGAGGTGAGCAACATTGCAATGGCATGCTCGGCAACGGCGTAGGGTGAATAGGCGGGAACGCGCACCACGCGAATCCCCTTCTCCTGCGCGCGGCGCAGATCGACGTTGTTGAAACCGGCGCAACGGAGGGCAATCAGCTTGATTCCGTGGTCGGCAAGATGATCGATCACGGCGGCGTTGACGGTATCGTTGACGAACACACAAACGCCGTCAAAGCCTTGTGTCAGCTCGGCGGTGTCCTCGGTCAGCTTGGTTTCAAAATATTTAAAGGTGATTCCCTTTTCCCCGCCGTATTTTTCAAATGACGGCTTATCATAGCTTTTGGCGTCAAAAAATGCGATTTTCATCGGTTTTCTCCTTGTTTTTGGTAGCGATTCTATTATACCGCAAGCCTTTTCTTTTGTCAACACTCCCGGCGATCAAAACCCGCAAAAGTCTTTTGATTATTATAGACACTCTGCCGCAAAATATCCGTTTCGATGCGATTCTCGGCGTTTTTTATATAAAATATTGAAAAAATCCAAAAAAATTGATGAAAATTTTCTCGTAAAAATTCAAAAAACTATTTACAAACCGCTCGGAGTGTGGTATAATATGTACGTATGACGTGCACTCGGTTATCGGACACAAGGCCGCTTCAGACGGCTGTTCACCCACCGATTGCTGTGTGAAACGCCAAAATAAAAAGAAAGGTGAATGAAACCCATGCAAAAAGAAGAAAAGCTCAGCCTCATCGAACAGTACGCTATGCACGAAGGAGACACAGGCTCTCCTGAGGTTCAAATTGCAATTTTGACCTCCCGCATCAACAACCTGACCACACACTTGAAGGCCAACAAGAAGGACTTTCACAGCCGCCGCGGTCTTCAGAAGATGATCGGTCAGAGAAGAAGCCTGCTCAACTATCTGCAGAAGGTAGACATCGAGCGTTACCGTGCGATCGTCAGCAAGCTCGGACTCAGAAAATAAGACTTGCATAGGGAGCGGAGAGCAGCGGCATACGTCACTGCCCTCGCTCCCCGTCTCTTTTTTGCGTCCGCCACCCTCAGTCTTGCGGTTGGATTAGCAGTTAACCACGTGTCCGAGCCACCTTTTCGGGCTTGTGGTTAAGTGCTAAACCTCCGTAAGAATCCCGCGCAATTTTCAAAAAACAGAATTTTAAAATGGAGGAAACAATCATGTCCAATTCCGTAAGCTCCCCGATGGAGTTCAAGAACTACAAGGTATTCAAATACACCTACGCCGGCAGACCTCTGGTCATCGAGACCGGCAAAATGGCAGGCCTTGCCAACGGCTCGGTTCTCTGCCGCTACGGCGACACCGTGGTGCTCTGCTGCGCCACCGCTTCCGAAAAGCCGCGTGACGGCATCGACTTCCTGCCCCTGTCGGTTGACTTCGACGAGCGTATGTACGCTGCCGGAAAGATCCCCGGCGGTTACCTCAAGAGAGAGGGTAAGCCCTCCGAGAAGGCAGTCCTGACCTCCCGTGTCATCGACCGCCCCATCCGTCCGCTCTTCCCCAAGGATCTGCGCAATGACGTCGCGCTGACGCTGACCGTCATGTCGGTCGATCCCGACTGCTCTCCCGAAATCACCGCGATGATCGGTGCTTCGATCGCTCTGTCGATCTCGGATATTCCGTGGAACGGCCCGATCGGCGGCGCGTTCATGGGCTTGGTTGACGGTGAGATCGTTGTCAACCCCACCTACGAACAGCAGAAGAAGAGCGATCTGCAATTGACCGTTGCGGCTTCCATGCAGAAGGTCGTCATGATCGAGGCAGGCGCAAACCAGGTCGACGACGAAACCATGTACCGCGCGATCATGCAGGCTCATGAGGAGATCAAGGATCTGCTCGGCTTCGTCAATGCCATCATCGACGAGGTGGGCAAGCCCAAGTTTGACTATCCTTCCTGCGAGCTCGATCACGATATGTTCGACGAAATCTTCGCTTTCTGCGAAAAGGACGTCATGGACGCGCTCGATACCGATGACAAGAACGTGCGCGACGCCAAGATGGTTCCGATCAAGGACGCGATCCTGGCACAGTTCACCGAAAAGTATCCCGATCTCCCCGGCATGATGGAGGAGCTGGTTTACAAGATCCAGAAGAAGATCGTTCGCCGCTGGCTGTTGGTTGACAAGAAGCGCGTGGACGGCAGACGCATGGACCAGATCAGACCTCTGGCAAGCGAGGTCGGCGTTCTTCCCCGCACCCACGGTTCGGGCCTCTTCACCCGCGGTCAGACGCAGGTGCTGACGGTTGCGACTCTGGGTACGCTCTCCGAGGCGCAGATGCTCGACGGCATCGATCCCGAGACCTCCAAGAGATATATGCACCACTACAACATGCCCGGCTTCTCCACCGGCGAAGCAAAGCCTGTCAGAAGCCCCGGACGCCGCGAGATCGGTCACGGCGCGCTTGCTGAGCGCTCGCTCGTTCCGGTTCTTCCCTCCGAGGATGAATTCCCCTACGCGATCCGCCTGGTTTCCGACGTCGTTTCCTCCAACGGTTCGACCTCTCAGGGCTCGGTTTGCGGATCTACCCTGGCACTGATGGATGCAGGTGTTCCGATCAAGGCTCCCGTTGCGGGCATCTCCTGCGGTCTGATCACCGCCGAGGACGGTTCTTGGGACACCATGCTCGACATTCAGGGTCTTGAGGACTTCTACGGCGACATGGACTTCAAGGTTGCCGGCACCCACAAGGGCATCACCTCAATCCAGATGGACCTCAAGATCGACGGTCTGACGCCCGAGATCATTCACAAGGCACTCGAAATGACGCACATCGGACGTGATTATATCATCGACGAAGTCATTCTCAAGGCAATCCCCGCACCCAGAGCAGAGGTTTCCAAGTATGCTCCCAAGATGACCACCATGAAGATCGATCCCGACAAGATCCGCGAGGTCATTGGCAAGGGCGGCTCCGTGATCCAGAAGATCGTTGCCGACACCGGTGCCAAGATCGACATCGAGGATGACGGTACGATCCACATCGCCGCAGTCAACGGTGAGCAGGCAGAGGCAGCAAAGGCTTGCATCGACGCCATCGTTTTCGAGCCCGTCGTCGGCGCAATCTACACCGGAACCGTCACCGGCATCAAGGAATTCGGATGCTTCGTGGAATATGCACCCGGCAAAGAAGGAATGGTTCACATTTCCAAGATCGCTCCCCGCCGCATCGACAAGGTCGAGGACGTGCTCAAGCTGGGTGACGTTGTAAAAGTGAAGTATATCGGTCTGGACAAGAAGGGCCGCATGGACTTCTCCATCAAGGACGCACTCGAAGGCTAATGAGAAACAGCATAGGGGCTGTCACGTCTGACATCCAACTCTGATGCGCCCCGCAGGCGAGGCTGTCTCAAATCCGCATTTGAGACAGCCTCATTTTGATATCTGATCATGACGAAAGAAAGGAATGCGTATCGCTATGGCAAACCGTTCAACACCGCCGAAAAGCTTCAACACGGTCAAGCACAGCAACCGCAAAGAGCGCATCAAGCGACAGCGCCGAGAGCGCATCGTTCTGCTTGCGATCATTGCAACGCTCGCGTCTCTTGTGCTGGCACTCATCGTCTTTGGCATCTGCGCCTTGGTGGCAACCGTGGGCGCAAACCGCCCGCCGAAGGGATCGGAACAGGAAAGCCGCCCCATTGAGGACGTTCTGCCGAAGGAGGTTACCTATGCCGCCGCGACACGCCCGAACTCTGCCGTGTTTGAGGGAGAGCTGTTGATCGTCAACGTGGAACACGAATATCACTTCCCCACCACCGAGGCGGGACTGAAGAATATCTTCGACAATCGCGTCAAATATCAGGACACCTACAACACTTACATGGTCCCCAACACCGCGTGGAAGCTGCAGACCTCCGCGCTTGACGCCTTCAACGCCATGATGCTCAAGCACTACGAGCTTTTTGAAGACGGAAGCATCAAGATCTCATCGGCTTACCGCTCCTACGAGGATCAGGCAAACAGCACGACCTCCTCCACGCCCGCAGGCTTTTCGGACCATCACACGGGACTTTGCATCGCAATCAGAGCGCAATCCGGCGAGCTTCTTCCCTCCAATCATTGGATCTATCAAAACTGCCACAAATACGGCTTTGTCATCCGCTATCCCAATGACAAAAGCGAAATCACGGGTGTCAGCGGCTACGAATACTGCCTCCGTTACGTCGGCGTGGCACACGCGACCTATATGGTCGAAAACAGTCTTTGCTTGGAGGAATACGTAGAACTTCTCAAGAGCACCTACACCTCGGGCAACCATCTGGCACTCACGGCAGCCGACGGCAACAAATATGAGATCTACTACGTTCCTGCCGCCGGTGGCGAGATTTCCACATTCCAGCTTCCCAAGAACCGTGCCTACACGGTTTCGGGCGATAACATCGGAGGCTTCATCGTCACCGTCCATCTCAATCAGCCGATCGACGAATAAAACAAGCGTTTTTTGCATATTCTATCAGTACGGAACGGAGGATCGAATGATGGAATATGTAAACCAAAACCAACCCGAAGCCACAAGCATTCCGCCGGAGGACGCAGAAGAGCTTTCCTTCTGCAACTGTGAAAACACGGCTTGCGAAACGCCTTACCAACGCGAGGACGTCGTTTCGTCGATCAAAAATCAAGCCGACACCACGCCGGAATCCAACAAGATCAAGCGCATCTGTCGCACAACGGTACGTCGATTGAAGGCGGCATGGGAACAGTCCGAGGGATTGCCCTATCTCAAGCACACCAAAACCTGCAGTTTTGAGTTCTGCAACAGCGACGGTACCCCCGTGGATCGTTTTGATGCCGAAAAGGTGAAGAAATATGCCCTGCGCACGCTCCTCGTCGCTGCAGCAGCCACCGTCGTCCTGCTCTTTTGCATCGACGGCATCACAAAGAGTTGCAAGAAAAAAGAGTAAACAAAAAAGAACCGTGAAAAGGGGTGCCTTCCATAAAGCAGGTTTTACCTACCGAAAAAAGCAAAAGGAGTACGGACAGTTTTGTTCGTACTCCTTTTCACACACCTTGCCTGCAAGGTATAGTGTGTTACATCTTTCAGGTGAACTGTCGGGCGGTAATGAGCCTCCCTTGTGTAAAGGGAGGTGGCTCGCGTAAGCGAGACGGAGGGATTGTAAGAAAGCAGAATTTATTCTAAAACAATCCCTCAGTCACCTTCGGTGACAGCTCCCTTTACACAGGGGAGCCTTTGGTTTGTGCGTCAAAAAAGTCTGTCTACTTTTTCTTGACAAGCACTGCTTTTGTGCCCACAAAAGCAAAGCAAACTCAAGCAACGGTTGAGAAACAAGAGATATGCTTTATTGAAAAAATTCTTAGAAGATGGTATAATAATATTACAATAAAGGAGGTAGAGACAATGAATATCGGTAATAACATAAAACAATTAAGGCAGAAGAATAATCTAACGCAAGATCAAGTTGCGGAAAAAATAGGTGTTTCTTATCAAGCAGTTTCAAAGTGGGAAAATAATGCTAATACGCCCGATATTGCATTGCTACCCCAAATTGCGAATTTGTTTGGCGTTTCCATTGATGCGCTGTTTTCGGATGATCTTACAGCCTGTTCAGAGCTTCAATCCTTTATGAAAGATGATAATGTCATACGGGTGGTGCAGATGAGAGGTACAAAAGTATTAAAGGTTTCGTCTACTTTTTCACTGGATGAGCCCCCTATTGAAATTGCCTTTCCTCACGATTGCAACGATAGAACACAGTATTTCAAGGTGGAGATTTACGGACACGTCATATCTGACAGTTCCATTAACGGAGATGTGGTGTGCCATCAAACTATAAAAAGTAGCACAATTAATGGGGATGTAAAGAGTGAAGGAAATATCGACGTAAACGAACTGAATGCACAGAAGGTTATTTGTAACAATATAACCGATTGCTATAAACTTCAAGCTAAAACAATTGAATGTGCAGGAAACGTAGCTTCTGCTAATTTGACTTGTGATCAAATCATCTATAAAAAATAACAAAACCGCCGAAAGTAATCTTTCATCACTTTCGGCGGTTCATTATTTGACATATAAACCTGCTTTATCGCAGGTACGCCAATCACGGTTCTTTTTTGTTGATGCGAAGAAATCCTCAGATCAACTCAACTGATCAATCCCTCTTCGATCTCGAACATCGCGCCGACACGTGCGGCGAGGAGGGGGTGCGAGGAAAGCGTGGGATCGGCGTTCAGGAGAGCGCGCGCGTCGGCGGTGGCATCGGTCAAGATCGAGCTGTCCTCGCCCGCGTCGGCAAGACGGAAGGTGAGTCCGCCGCTCTGGCGCACCGCTCCGTTGGAATTGCCGAGGAAGTCACCGGGGCCGCGTTGCACGAGGTCCTGCTCTGCAATGGCGTAGCCGTCGTAGGTCGTGTGCATGGTGTCAAGCCGCGCGCGCGACTTCTCGCCGACGTTTCCCGTACCGCCCGTCACCAGCACGCAATAGGATTTTCGGCTGCCGCGCCCAACACGTCCGCGCAGCTGATGCAGCTGAGAAAGTCCGAATTGCTCGGCGTTTTCCACGATCATCAGACAGGCATTCGGCACGTTGACGCCAACCTCAATGACCGTTGTGGATACCAAAATAGGAAGCTCTCCCGTCGAAAAGGCTTGCATCACCGCGTCCTTTTCGGCGCTTTTCATTTTGCCGTGCAAAAAGCCTACGCGAAAATCCGCGAACACGCTTTGCAATTCCGCGGCGTATTGGACCGCCGCCTTGAGAGGCGGTTGCGCTTCTTTTTGCGTACCGTCCGGCAAAATATCGCAAAGCTCGATCTCGTCCGGCTCGACCTCCCGCTCCTCGACAGCGGGACAAACCACGTAGACCTGCCCGCCTGCCTCAACCTGCTTGCGGATAAATCCGTTCAGCCGCTCGCGATAGGACTCGTCCACCACAAAGGTATCGACGCGCTGTCTGCCGAGGGGCATCTCGTCGATCTTCGACAGATCCAGATCTCCGTAAAGCACCAAAGCCAGCGAGCGCGGGATCGGCGTGGCACTCATCACCAGCAGGTGTGCATGCGCGTTTTTCTCGGAAAGCAACGCGCGCTGACGCGCGCCGAAGCGATGCTGCTCGTCGGTCACGACGAGTCCGGGAGAAGCAAAGGATACCCCGTCCGAAAGGAGCGCGTGCGTACCGATCACAACCGACAGCCTCGCCGTCGGATCACTCTCATTCAGTGCCGCCTTGATGCGCCTTTTTTCCGCCGCCGTGGTCGCACCGATCAAAAGCGCGCAAGAAATGCCGAGAGATTCAAAAATGGGAGCGAGATCGGCATAATGCTGACGTGCCAGGATCTCAGTGGGTGCCATGAGTGCCGCTTGACGTCCGTTCTGCACGGCGATCAGCATTGCCGCCGCGGCGCACACCGTCTTTCCGCATCCGACGTCGCCGACCAAAATACGGCTCATCGGCACGTCCTTTGCCATATCGGCGCGAATATCCGCGATCGCGCGCTCCTGCGCACCCGTGAGACGATACGGCAATGATGCCGTGAGTCTTGTGACATCTCCATTGGCGCAGATCGGCGCGCCGTGCCGCTTGACCGCTCTGTGTGTCATTGCCGCGCCAAGCGCAAAACAGAAAAATTCATCATATACCAGACGCTTGCGCGCGATGGCAAGTGATCGTCCGTTTTCCGGACAATGGATCTGCTTTTGGGCAAAACGCAAGGTGCAAAGAGATCTCTGTTCTCGGATCTCTGCAGGAAGCGGATCTGCCGTTTCTGCCGCCAACAGCGTCAGAGCCGCCGCGACGTCCTTCGCGATCTGCTTGGGAGAGAGTCCCTCGGTCAGGCGGTAGACCGCCCAAAGAGAAGGCAACTCCGCACTCTCGCACCACGCCTCGGCAATGGGCGAGGACATCGAATATTTTTTGCCGCTACGCTCCACCTTTCCGAAAAAGCGGAAGGTCGAGCCGATCGGAAACTGATTTTTCAAATAGTCCTGATTGAAATAGACGATCTCACAGCTTCCGCTCTCATCAAATGCGCGGAACTTGAGAAAGCTTTTGTGACTGCGAAGCCGCACGCTCCGAGGCTCGGTCGCAACCGTGAGGATCACCGCACTTTTTCCGTCGGTGCGCGCCTCGGCAAGCAGACGGATGTCGCCGCGGTTCTCATACGCGCGCGGATAATGGCGAATCAAGTCGCCCAACGTCTCAATCCCCAACTTGGCATAGCTCGCCGCCCGCGCTTTTCCCACGCCCGACAACACCGTGATCGGAGATTTTTCACCGATGATATCCATTTTGCCACCTCCCCCGCAGATCGGTTTCATCTTTCTTTATTATACATCTTCTCCGCAACTTTGTCAAGGCAAAGATCGTGCGGAAGATGCGCAGGCGCGTAATTTCTATGGGGGAACTTTTTGAGAAAAGTTCCCCCACAACATTCAAAGAAATCTTGTTGCACGCGGATTGCAGCCGTCGAAGAGTCCCGCGAGAATGATATTGCCGCGAAAATCATGGACCAGCTCATAGGTCGGCGGACAGAAGAACGCGTGGTGATAGCCCGGCAGGCTGATATACTGCGCGTCCTCGTGTGTGGCGGCGTGGAACAATCGCTCGCCGCAGTTGAAAAGCAACGTATCGGCGTCGACGAGACGGTAGGCTTCGATGCTGCCCCCGTTGGGTACGCCGTGATGCGGCACTTGGAAAACATCGCTCTTGAGGTGCTCTCCGTGAGTCTGTACCAAGAACTCCCACGCGGCCCGTGCCGCGTCGCCGGAGATCAATATGCTCTTTCCGCCAACGAAGAGGCGCGTCACCAACGACGCGTTGTTGTCGTCCTCGTTCATCGCGTTCGGCGCAAACGCCAACAGTGCCTCTGGCGTGCAAAGCACCTCGATCTCGACGTCGGCAAGGCGCACGCGTTCCCCCATCTCAAGGTGACGGATCGGCGTTTGCGGACAGTGTGCTTGCATGGTGGCTTCCACGTCGCCTCGTCCGATCGAATGATACCAAAACTCACGGATCTCAACCCGCTCCTTGTAGGACTCGAGAAAATATTCCAAAAAGCCGCGATGGTCACGATGATAGTGCGTGATGATCCACGCCGAGACGCTGATCTTCTCGAGCGCGTATTGCTTGGAAAGCCGCCGCATCATTCCGAACAGATGGTGCGCGTCAGACGCTCCCTGACCGCCGTCATAGACCAAAAACGTGCCGTCCGAGAGCAGAAACAACATGCTCATGCCGTTGTCAAAGCCGCATCTGCAATATCCGCAGTTGGAGCTGCTGCTGACCCCCATCAAATAACCTTGCGTGGGAATGGTTGCCTCATTCATGGCTCTTTTTCACCTCAACGTCCAAAAATCTCGCGCAGTGGTCGCTCGATTTGCAAAGCAGCTCGTCAAACAGCACGCGGTGAACCTTGACGTTCACAAGATCGGTGGTCACGGCGACGTGGTCGATGGCGGTTCCACACGTTTGCAGCTCGGTCGAACCGACCAGGTGGCACCAATAATCGGTTCCGTTCTCTTCAATATCCTCGGCAACCAGCATGCCGCTCTCCATATCCAAGCCGTCCACCATCACACGGAACGGCTCGCTGTGATGATGGCAGTTATAGTCACCCGTGACGAAGATCGGCACGGTGGGATAATGGCGGCGCAGATGTACCAGCTCCGCGTGCGCGTCGATTCCTCCCTGCAGCTGCTTTTCTCCCGCGACGGGATAGAAGTGCAGATTCATGTGAATATAGCGCTTTGCGAGATCTTGTTTGTCAGCGTACATCGCCCAGTGATAGGAGAAGAAGTCGCTTCGTCCAAACAAATGATAGCGGCTCTGCAGCACCTCGTAGCGATCCTTGCGGTAAAGCAAGGGCGTGCAGTTGTCGTAATACTTGGCACCCTCTGTCGGCGGTAGATCTCTGGTCGGCGTTTCCACAAAAGCATAGACCTCCGAAAGCCGCTCCGCGAGCGTCTCCTTCATCTGGCGCGTAACCTCCTGTAGTCCGAGAAAGTCAGGCTGAAAATAGAGATACTGTGCCGCCAGAATATCGGCGCGCTCCTCGTAGGGCAGCTCAAAATCCTGCGAATTTTGCGCAGTGGAGAAGAGAACGTTCGAGGTCATGACGCGGATATCAGACGCATCCGCCTTCACAACGTGATCGTGTCCCGATTGCTTCAGATATTGAAAAACGTCTTCTCGTTTCATCTCAAAATCTCCTTTCAAAATCAATCCTCTTTTTTCTTGATTTCGACGTCGATAAATCTCGAGCAATGGTCGCTCGATTTGCAAAGCAGCTCGTCGTGCAGCACGCGGTGCAGCTTGACGCGACAGAGATCGGTGGTGACGGTAATATGATCGATGGCGGAGGGATAGTTTTGCAGCTCCATCGAGCCGATCAGATGACACCAATAAGCGGTTCCGCCGGGCTCAATGTCCTCTGCCAGCCAGGATCCTGTCTCCATATTCAAGCCCTCGATCATCACCATGAAATTGGGATGCTCGCGGTGGCAGTTATAGTCGCCCGTCACGAAGATCGGCACGCGCGGGAAGTGGCGGCGCAGATGCACAAGCTCCTCGTGAACCTCGCGGATGCCGGGCAGCTGCTCCTCGTTGCATTTGTAGAAATAGTGCAGATTCATGTGGATATATTGCTTGGCAGGATCCTGTTTGTCGGCATACATCGCCCATTGATAGGACCAGCAGCTCTGCTCGTGAAAGACGTGGAAACGGTGCGCGATCAAATCAAATTTGGTCTTGTTGTAAACCAAGGGCGTGTAGTTGCGGTGCGCCACCCACTCGCCTCTCTTGATCTTCTCTCCCGTGGGAGAATAGACGAAAGCGTAAACGTCCGAAAAACGTTCCTCAAACGCCTTCTGCATCTCGTCGGTCACCTCTTGCAGACCAATAAAATCGGGCTGATAGTAGAGGTACATTCCCGCGAGAATGTCGGTGCGCTCTTGGAAGCTCAATTCAAAATTCGCCGAGTTTTCGGCATGCGAGAACAGCACGTTGGAGGTCATGACGCGAATATAATCCTCGTTTGCTTTCTTGACAAACGTGTCACCTCTTTTTGCCAGGCTTGCAAACACTTCTTCTCTTTTCATGATGTTTTTTCCCTTTCATTGAGTTCATTATTCAAATCGTTTTTTCTTTGATCTCAATATCCAGAAATCTTGCACAGTGGTCGCTCGATTTGCAAAGCAGCTCGTCGTGAAGCACGCGATGGAGCTTGACGTTCACAAGGTCTGTCGTCACGCAAATATGGTCGATGGCAGTGCCACCCTTTTGCAACTCCATCTTGTCGGGATCGTGACACCAATAGTCGTTCGCGTTCGGCTCGGCATCCTCGGCAACCAACACGCCGCTCTCCATGTTCAAGCCCTCGATCATCACCGCGAAGTTGGGATGATTGCGCTGACAGTTGTAGTCACCCGTAACAAAAATGGGCGTATTGCCGTATTGGCGGCGCAGATAGGTCAGCTCGCGATGGACCTCTTCAATGCCCGGCAGCTGCTCAATATTGTTATTGTAATGATAGTGCAGATTCATGTGGATATAGTGCTTGGAGGGATTCTGTTTGTCGGCGTAAAGCGCCCACTGGTAGGACCAACACGTCGGTATGGGAAACATATTGTAACGATGATTCAAAAGCACAAAGCGGTGCTTGTTGTAGGCAAGCGGAGTGTAATTGTGAAGCGGGATCCATTTGCCGCGCTTGAAGCGCTCCCCTGTGGGAGACGCCACAAAAGCGTAGATGTCCGAGAAACGCTCCTCAAACGCCGCTTTCATTTCGGGCGTGACCTCCTGAAAACCAACGAAATCGGGCAGATAGTAGGCGCACATTCCCGCCATCACGTCGGTGCGTCCGAGATAGTCGAGCTCGCAGGGCTTGGTTGCGTTGGAATCCAACACGTTGCATGTCATCACGCGGAGATAAGACTCGTCCGCCTTTTTGACGTAGCTGTCACCGCGCTTTTCCAGACTTGCAAACACTTCGTCTCTTCTCATGATAAAAAATCCTTTCTTTGTTATATGTCAAATCGTTTTTTCTTTGATTTCAACATCCAAAAATCTTGCACAATGATCGCTCGACTTGAAGAGCAGCTCGTCGTGAAGCACACGGTGCAGCTTGACGTTCACAAGGTCTGTCGTCACGCAAATGTGGTCAATGGCAGCGTTGGCAACCCCCTGCTTTTCGATCTCGGACGAGCCGATCTGATGGAACCAATAGTGCGTTCCGTCCGGCTCAATATCCTCGGCGATCAGCATGCCGGACTGCATCTGCAAGCCCTCCACCATGGCACGGAACATCGGCGTCGTACACTCGAAATTATAGTCTCCCGTCACGAGGATCGGCACAGTGGGATAATGTCTGCGCAAATGGACAAGTTCGTTGTGCACGTCGATGACACCCGGCATCTGCTTTCCTTCGGTCGTGTCATAAAAATAATGCAGATTCATGTGGATCAGGCGTTGCGACGGATCCTTTTTGCTGCGATACAGCGCCCAATGATAGGACCAAAGCCCCAGCACGTCAAACAGATGGAATCGGCTGGTCAAGACCTCATAGAGATCCTTTCGATAGACCAGCGGCGTGCAGTTTTGTTGCGTGCGGACACCGTGATAGCTGTAATTTTTAAAATCTCCCAACGGAGTTTCCACAAAGGAATATCGCTCCCCAAGTCGCTCGGCAAGCACCTGCTGCATCGGGGTGCTGACCTCCTGCAAGCCGATAAAGTCGGGCTCGAAATAGAGGTACTGCGCCGCCAGAATATCGGCACGCTCCTCATAGCTCAATTCAAAGATCTGCGAGCCGAGACAGTCGGTATGAAAGACGTTGCTCGTCATCACACGGATATAAGACTCGTCCGCCTTCTTGACGAAGGTGTCGCCGCGCTTGGCAAGCTCTTCAAAAATCTCTTCCCGTCTCATGCTTTGCCTCTCCTTCTTATATATAGATTATGAAGATTTTTTCAATGTTGGCAACAGTTTAACACACTTCTCCTCCATTGTCAAGAACCCCTCAGCACTTTTGTCGGCTTTGCCGTCTTTTTTGCCGTTTTTCACAACTCACCACCGCCTTTCTTGTGGCTTTTTCCCATGCTCCGCCGCAAGCTCGAAAAACGGTAAAAAACGGCGTTTTCTGTTGCGATATTCTGCTTTTTTGTAAAAATCTATTGACTTTTTATAAAAATAAGATATAATAAAACTAAAGTTCCAAACGCGGAACAAAAAACGCAAAAGAGAGGATCACTCATGAAAAAATTTGACACCTTTGGCGTAATGATCGATATGTCGAGAAACGCCGTGATGAGCATGGACGGACTCAAGAGATTTCTTCCGCTCCTGAAGAAAATGGGCTATAACACCCTGATGCTCTATACTGAGGACACCTACGAGGTCGACGGCGAGCCCTATTTCGGCTACATGAGAGGCCGCTACTCCAAGGAAGAAATGAAAGCGATCGACGCTTATGCCACAAGCCTTGGCATGAAGGTCATCCCCTGCGTGCAGACGCTGGCGCACATCAACGCGACGCTTCGTTGGAAGAAGCTCCCCATCGACTGCAACGATATTCTGATGGTTGACGACGAGAGAACCTACGAGTTCATCGACCACATGTTCGCAACCCTCTCCGAGTGCTTCGTTTCCAAGCAGATCCACATCGGCATGGACGAGGCGCACATGGTCGGACGCGGCAAGCACCTCGACGTCTACGGCTACGAAAAGAAGACCGACATCATGACGCGTCATCTCAACCGCATCCGCGAGATTGCGAAGAAATACGACTATGAGATTCTGATGTGGTCGGATATGTACTTCCGCGCATGGAACAACGGCGTTGCCCGCATCGCCAGAACCACCATGCCCCAGGACATCATCGACACCTTCCCGCAGGACGTCATTCCCGTCTATTGGGATTACTATCAGACCGAGGAGGAAAGATACTCCGGCATGCTCTATAACCACGAGCAGTTCTCCAAGAGAACCTGGTTCGCGGGCGGCATCTGGAGCTGGAGAGGTCTGATCCCCTTCAACGGCTTCTCGATCAAGTCCATGATCCCCGCGCTCGAAGCCTGCAAAAAGCACAAGGTCAAAAACGTCATCATGACCATGTGGGGCGACGAGGGCGCAGAGTGCTCGCACTTCTCTCAGCTTCCCGCGCTGTTCTACGTTGCAGAATATGCCAAGGGTAACACCGACGAGGCAAAGATCAAAGAGAAGTTCAAGCGCATGATCGGCATCGACTTCGACGAGTTCATGGCGATCGACCTGCCCAACGAGGTCGTTCCCTACGAGGGACTTCCCAAGAACCCCTCCAAGTACATGATGTACGCCGACACCTTCAACGACTTCCTGGACTACACCGTCACGCCCGGTGCCGGTGCCAACTACGCCGAGTATGCAAAGAAGCTCCACGCAACCGCCAAGAAGAGCCGCCGCTACGGCTACGTCTTCGATGCCGCCGCTACCCTTTGCGACGTCATGGCGATCAAGTATGAGCTGGGTCTGCGCACCAGAGCCGCTTACGAAGCCGGCGACAAGGAGGCTCTCCGTCGCCTGGCTGACGAGGACTACGCAAAGGTCATCAAGCTGGTCGACATCCACGGCAAGGCCTTTGAAAAGCAGTGGATGATGGACAACAAGCCCCACGGCTTTGACGTGCAGGATCTCCGCATCGGCGGTCTGATCCGCCGTCTCGGCGCTTGCCGCAAGCGTATTCTCGACTACGTCAACGGCAAGATCGACCGCATCGAAGAGCTCGACGAAAAGCTCCTGCCCTACGGCGGCGAGCCCGGTCAGAGCATCGACGCAAACAGCATCTGCTACGCGTCCTGCAACGTGACCACCCATTTTCTCGTTTGATTGAATATGCTTTTTGCGGGGGAAGGAAAGCTTCTTGAAAGAAGGTTTCCTTCCCCCGCACTCCCATCTTTTCAAGAACTTTTTTGACGAAGGGATGTTGGCATAATCGTTTATCCCTACGCCCGACCAATCTATGACTCATTCGGAACGTGGGGATAAACGAAATTTCTTTTCCCCTGTCCAAAAATTTTTGCGGGGGTTTGGGGGCTTTTTCAAAAGCATCCCCACAAAAAGAGTGCGGAGGAACTTTTGGAAAAAAGTTCCTCCGTTTTTCTATCGTCCTATCATCTCTCTCGCCTCGGCAATCTGCTCTTCGGTGGGAATCCAATCACGCCGTCCGTTGTCGGCAAGTCCCAGAAGAGTCGCCTTGCTTCCGCCGTAGGCATGATACGGAATCAGGTCCACACCGTCAAGATGCGAAAGGCTGTTGGCGAGCGACGCGATGCGGCGATAATGCTCCGCGTCGGTGTTGACACCCGCCACCAAAATACAGCGCAAGCGGATCTTCGCGCCAAACGCGTCGGCGCGCGAAAGATTTTGCAGGATCCGCTCGTTCGAAACACCGGTATATCTCCGGTGCCGCTCACCGTCAGTGTCCTTGACGTCCCACAAAAAGAGATCGGTCACGGAAACGGCATCGGCAAGGAGCTGTTCATCAAAATATCCGCAGGTCTCAACGGCGGTATGCACCCCTCTCTGCCGGCAAAGCCGCAAAAGCTCGATCGCCGCGCGCCCCTGCAAAAAAGGCTCGCCGCCCGACAGCGTCACGCCGCCGTTCTCGCCGTAGAACGCGCGATCGCGCTCGATCTCGGCAAGAATTTCTTCAAGGCTCATCTCCTTGCCGCAGAGTGTCAGCGCGTGTGTGGGGCAAACGTCAGCGCAAGCCCCGCAGGCGCGACATTTTTGGCGGTCGATCTCATGGCGGTCGATGCCGCCGTGAACGCCGTAAGCACACGCCTCTCGGCAAGCACCGCATCCGATGCACCGCCGCTCTTCAAACAAAAGCTCCGCCGTCGCTTTTTGCGTTTCGGGATTGTGACACCACGCGCACCGCAAGGGGCAACCCTTGAGAAAAACCGTGGTGCGGATCCCGGGACCGTCGTGCATGCAAAAGCGTTGGATTTCGGTCACGCGAAGTCTGTTGTCTCTGTTATACATGTTCATTTTGTGCAATCACCATGTCCTGCCATTCCTTGTTCAGCGTCACAAAGCGCGCGTTCCAGCCGGACACGCGAACCGACAGCGTCCGATAATCCTCGGGACGCTCCTGTGCCTCGCGCAGAACTGCCGCGTCCGCCACGTCGGGCTGCATAAAGAAGCCGCCGAGCAACACGAAACCGCGCATGAGTCCCACCAATGCCTGCAAGCCGTCCTCGCCCTCCACGCTTGAAGGCAACAAGCGGATATCCAACGCCGCGCCGCTGGCGAGCTTTGTCAGATCCGCCTTGCAGTAGGAGCGAATGATGGCGGTCGCGCCGTTCGTATCGGTTCCGGGTGTGGGCGAGCAGTTGGCTGCAAGCACCTCTCCCGCGCGTCTGCCGTAAGGCGTCGCGCCGCGATGCGGCGCCCACTCGATCTGTCTGCCGAAGGTGCTGACGCCCGCCGGGAAACGATAGCCGCACTTGTCGTTGAAGGAGACGCAAATATCGGCAAAATCCGACAGCAGACGCGCCGCGATCGCGTCGATCTCATCGTTGTCATTGCCGTAATAGGAATAGCGATTGAGCACCGATTGACGGAGCTGCTCCTCGCCCTCCCAATCCTTCTTCAAGATCTCGCAAAGCTCGCGCAGGGAAAGCTTCTTTTCCTCATACACCAGCTTTTTGACGGCGTAAAGAGAATTGACGGTGTCGGCAAGTCCGCCGATGTGAGGAGACTTGAGATTATATACGGGACCGCCCTCCTGATAGGACGCGCCCTTCTCGATGCAGCCCTCTTCAAAAAGCGAGACCACCGTGCAGGGGATCTGCTCCACCCATTTCCAATCTTTGGGGGAATCCCCGATCTTTTCGAAATATTTCTGCTGGCTTTGGAAGATGCGCTCGACCTCGCCGCGGATCTCGGCAATATAGTTCCGATAGAGCGACTCGAAATCGGCAAAATCAACCGTTCCGTCATAGGCGCGAAGCGTTTTTTGCTGAAGCAGGCGCAGAGAATCGAAGGGATAGTAGGTGAA
Source organism: Clostridia bacterium (assembly GCA_017517745.1). GTDB lineage: Bacteria > Bacillota > Clostridia > Oscillospirales > CAG-272 > UMGS1865. Next base: position 36,117 of record JAFWYJ010000061.1, read on the forward strand.
GAAGGTCTTGCCGGGGATCTGTACCTCCCAGCAACCGTCGTTCGCAAATTTCCGTGCCTCGCGCAGCTCGTAGCCGTCGCGCAAAAGCGCGTCGATGACAAGCTCCTCGTTGTAGACGGCGAGGACTCCGCCGCCGTAGCGCATGACCTCGGCAACACGGCGCAAGAGCGTTTCGTCGGTGTTGCGGTTCACTCTCACCGACGTCGGAAAATCGCTGATACCAAGCTCCTCCAGAATGTCCAGAACGAGATAGGTCACCTCGTTGGTTACCTCGTTTCCGTCCTCATCCACGCCGCAGAGCAGAATGTTCTGATAGTGCTGCGCGTCGCCGCTTCCGATGTATTTTCCGTTGATCCATTCGCAGCCCTTGATGAAAAAGTGCGCCAGGATCTCTCTCGCCTCGTCAAGCGTCAGTCTGCCGTCCGCGAGGTCTTTTTTCAGATAGTCTCCCAAAAGATAATCGATACGTCCGATGCCGGGCCAGTTGCCGCAAAGGCGGAGGAACGCGAAGGTGAACCAAAGGCTCTGCACCGCCTCGTAGAAATTGGTCGCGGGCTTGTGCGGCACGTTCTTCAGATTTTCATAATTTGCCCGATATTCGGGGCGGTCGCGCAACGCGTCCAGATAACGTCCGTGCCAGACGTCAAAAGCATCCAGGCACTTCAGACAGCTTTTCAAAAACGGCTCGCGATCGGTTCCGCGATGCGCCTCGAGCGACTGCTCGGCGTTCTTGCGGATGTGATGGATGCCCTTTTTCAACACCGTCTCAAAATCGACGGTCAGGTGGCTGATCGACATGCAGATTGTTTGACCTTGGTATCTCGCGGGAACGCCGTGACGGATCGCCGCGCCAAAGGTTGCCGCGCCGCTGAGCTTTTCGTTCTCACAGATGCGGATCCGCGCCTCGCGGACGATCGTCTCGATGGCAACGTCATAGCGCTCGAGCATGGTCATGCTCTCGTAGCCCTCGACGCCGTCGAGATCGACGGCTCTGTGCTCCAACGTGTCCAAGCCGTACTTTCGATTCAAGGATTCATAAGCAAAGCGTCGCGTCGCGTCACAAAGGCGAATCGGACGCTTTTTGCCGTTGACTGCGTAAAATTCCATGGTCACACCTTCCTTTCATTCAAATTATACAATACAAAACTATGAAAAACAATTGACAATCCTATCAAAAACATGTATAATACTACTGAGGTGAGAAAAATGAAAATTGAAAGAGTGGAAATTCGCTTCGAGCGCTTCACCGATTCCGGTCAATTGAACATGGAGGGTGTCCATCACGTGAAATCCCTCCCTTGGCTTTCGGTGGTACAATCGGTGGAGGGAAGCTATGACATCGGGATCGATGACGGACCGATCCGACAAACCGGAGCGGGCGGATTTTTCATTGCCGCATCGCAGGTGACACAGCACATCACACATCACAACGATCCCAAGACCGGAAAAATGAAAAACCGTTGGATCTTTCTCGACGTCACGGTCAATCAAAAATACCGGCTGGAGCATCTCTTTGACTTCCCCACGCTGGTCCCACCCGAAAAGACGGAGCAGATGAACTCCCTGTTTGACGCATTATCCGAAAACCGCGACGATCCTTGCGAGAAAATGAGTCTTTCTTATCGCATCGTCAAGCTTTTGATGGAGATTGGTTCTCCAAGGGAAGAGGTCTGCAGCGGCGCGCTTTTGAAGGTGCTAGAGCATCTTCACGCGCATTATCGGGAACCGCTCTCGGTGACAGAGCTTGCCTCGGTGGCATATCTGTCGGAATCCTATCTTTACAGCCTCTTTAAAAAGCAGTTCGGCACCTCCCCCATCGCCTATCTCAACCACTACCGTCTGACGATCGCCTCCGATCTCTTGAAGGAGACCACGCTCACCGTCACCCAGATCTCGGAAGCCGTCGGCTTTTCCGATCCGCTCTATTTCAGCCGCCTCTTCCAAAGAACCTTTCACGCCTCGCCGCGAGCCTATCGAAAAAGCACGGTTTGAACAGGGATTTCCCGGTTGTCTTTGTGCCGTCTCTCCCAAATCCGGCTCGCATTTGGAAAGAGGGCTTTTTTCAAAAAAATCAAAAAAGCTATTTACATTTTGTTTCAATCATGATAGAATAATATTGTCATCATTTCCGCAAGACCGAATTTACGAAATGATCGAACGGAGGGACTTTATGTCTGAAAACAAAAACGACGCGTTGTTGGAATATCTCGTGCGGGGATTCATGACTCTGCAAAACACGGACGAATGCATCCGCTTTTTGCGCGATCTTTGCACCGAATCCGAGTTGCAGGAGATGTCGCGGCGTCTGCAGGCCGCAAAAATGCTTCGCAACGGAAGAATTTACGCCGACATCGCGGAGGACACCGGACTTTCCACCGCAACCATCAGCCGCGTCAATCGCTGTCTCAAATACGGCACGGGCGGAGGCTATCTCACCGCCTTGGAGCGTCTCGAAAAGGAGGATCGCCGCAGATGAGCGGGTGCGAGGGCTATTCCGCCATCGCGCGGGTATATGACCGTCTCAACGCCGAGATCGACTATGCGGCGTGGGCGGATTTTGTGGAGCGTTGCTTCGACCGTTTTTTGCCACGGCGTCCCGAGCTTGTGCTCGACCTCGCCTGCGGAACGGGCAGCATGACACTGCAGCTTGCCGCGCGCGGCTACGATATGATCGCCGTGGACGGCAGCGCGGAGATGCTTTCCGAGGCATACGGACGTGCCGTCGACACTCCGGGGATCCTTTTTTTGCAACAGGATATGCGCGAGTTTGAGCTTTACGGAACGGTGGGGGCTGTCACCTGCTGTCTGGACAGCTTGAATTATCTGCTCGCCCCCGACGATCTGTTGCGCACCTTCCGTTGCGTGCATAATTATCTCGATCCCGACGGACTTTTTTTATTCGATATGAATACCCCCTACAAATTCCAAAACGTCTACGGCAACAACGCCTACATCCTGGAGGACGAGCTGGTCTGGGATGAGGGAGAGGAGACCGAGGAGCGTGCCGCCGTCTTTTGCGGCTGGCAAAACACCTTCCATCCCGACACGGGGCTTTGCGAGTTCGATCTTTCTCTGTTCGAGGAGATGCCGGACGGTAACTACCGTCGCTCCGACGAGCATCAGACCGAGCGTTGCTATCTTCTGACCGAGATCAAACAAGCCCTTGCCGATGCAGGGCTGGAACTGTTGGGCGTTTGGTCTGATTTTTCCTTTGCCGAGCCGACCGACGTGACCGAGAGATGGTATTTCGCGGCACGGGCGAAAAAATAACGTCATACCCTGTTTTGAAAGGATTTTTTGCATATGTCTTCAACCATTCTGCGTGCGATGACCGCCGACGGCAGCGCGCGCATTCACGTGATCAATTCAACCGAGATCGTCAATCGGGCGATCGCTTTGCACAACACGACTCCGACCGCCTCCGCCACGCTGGGAAGGCTTCTGACCGTCACCTCCATGATGGGGTGTATGCTGGGAGAAAAGAACGACACCATCACCGTCGCGCTCAACGGAAACGGTCCCGCGGGACACGTGCTGGCGGTCTCCGATTATATCGGAAACGTGCGCGGCTATATCAACAATCCCGCCGTCGATCTGCCCCTCAAAAAGAACGGAAAGCTTGACGTGGGCGGGGCTGTCGGCCGCGGATTGCTCAACATCATCCGCGACATGGGCGAGGGAGAGCCTTACAACGGCTCGGTGCCTCTGGTCAGCGGAGAGATCGCGGAGGATATTGCCACCTACTACGCACAAAGCGAGCAGGTACCCACGGTCTGCGCGCTCGGCGTGCTGGTCGACACCGATTGCACCTGCCGCGCGGCGGGCGGCGTTCTGGTGCAGCTTTTGCCCTTTGCCGCATCTGAGACAATCGATCTCATCGAGCGCAATGCAAAAGATATTTCCAACGTGTCGCGTCTGTTTGATGCCGGCATGACCAACGAGCAGATCGCCGAGATCGCGCTTCGCGACATTCCCTTTGACGTCTTTGATGAGCTTGACGTCGAATACCGCTGCAACTGCAGCCGCGATCGCACCACGCGCGCGCTTGTGACGCTCGGCAAGCCCGATCTCTTGAATCTGCTCGACGAGCAGGTCGCCGAGGGCAAGCCCGCGCGCCTTGAGATCAACTGCCGCTTCTGTGACAAAAAACAGTATTACGACCGCGCCGACATTGAAAACATGTTTTGATTTTCTGGGAAGCGTATTTTTTTAATAAAGATGCAATTTGTGGGGGAGCTTTTTGAGAAAAGCTCCCCCACGCACAGTTTTTATATGTTCTCAAAACTTCGTCAATCCGTCAAAATCCCACCCCCAAGCGTTTGCCGGCTCGGAGAGTCGAGGCTCGGCAAGCTCGGGAAGACTTTCGATCTTGCCGTCGAGCCAGGCATTCAGGCGGCGAACGGCGTATCGCGTCCGCATGAGCACGGTGCCGTACATCCGATCGTTTTCCTCTCTGCCAAACGGACGCAGATAGGTTTCCTTGTGAAAATCGTGTGCTTCCGCCAGCGCGAGGATCGCCTCCTCCAGCGCGGGGAGCTGCTCGGTTGCAAGCAGGCGCAACGTCTCGCGGTCTCCTGCCTTGTACGCCGGCGCGATCCGCTCGGCAATGAAGCATTTGATCGAAAGATAGTTGAAAATTTCATAACAATATTGATACAGCCATTGCCACTTGCCGCCTTGCGCGGCAAAGTCGCGATATTCGTCCGCCATGCGGCGGTAATGCTCGGCACGCGGTTCTTCGTAGAGCTTCGCATCAAAAATACCCAGCATAATATCCTGCCACATCAGCTTGTCGCCAAAGAATCTTTCGTCGTAGGAAATGGCGTTGTAGTCGATCTCGCCCTCCTTGTACTGCGCGTGAAGGTTGGACATATCGTAGAAAGCCTCAAACGAAGCCCCCGTAAAGCCCTCAAACCGCTCGCGGAGCTTGTCGGCAGAGCCCTCGTAGGCGTGTTCGGCGAATCTTGCCGCTTCGAGAAGCGAAGTTTGATAGACCGTCGTGCCGTAGGACCAAACCGTGAGGCAGACCTCCTCCACACCCATTTCCTTGCAGTCGGCAAGCGCGCGCTCGTGGAAATATTCCGAAAAAGCATTGTCGGGAAGCGCGCCGCCAAAGATCCAGACGCCGCCCGCGAAAATGACGGGATTGCCGATCTCGCGGTTCTTTTCGATCATGAATTTTCCGCATTTCTCGTCTTCATAGTTCCAATAGACGAGATCCATGTTTTTCGGGATCCCCTCCAGCACTTTTTGGGAAAGACGGGTGTTGGGATCGTATTTGCGATGCTTTTCGGAACAATAGCAAAACACCATATCGTTCCACATCTGCGGACGCAAGCCAAGCTCATCACAGAGCTGTGCCACGCGTCCCGCGTGCTTGAGAAACACGTCGAGCGGCTCGCGATAACCGCGCTTGCGAAGCGATCTTCCGACTCCCAGCCCTTCGGTCTCGTCAAGTCCGACGTGGATACGCTTGGAGCGAAACGGTTTGGATGCCGCGACCAGCATGTCACGGATCAGCCCGTAGGTGGTCTCGTCATCGGGCAACAGCACGTCGGCGTTCTCCTTGTAAGGTCTCGCCTCGTCCCATTTCAGATAATGCCGCATATGTCCCAGCGTTTGCATGCAGGGGACGATCTCAATGCCGATGCCGTATGCATAATCGTCCAGCTCGCGCAATTCCGCGATCGAATAGCGTCCTCTCATGTAGCCGAAATGTGCGTATTTCTCGGGCATTTCGTACATATCTTCCACATAGAAAAGCACCTGATTGTAGCCCATCGCGGCGAGATAACGGAAATATTCCTTGATCGCCCCAAGCTTCAAAGGTCCTCCGAAAGAAACGTCCAGCATCAAAGACAGCGTCCTGAAGCGCGGCGTTTGAACGATCTCAAGATCCTTGGAAGGCGCGGATTGCGCAACCAGAGCGAGCAGACGGTTCATCTGCGACACCTCGGCACAACGCAAAACACCCTTGCCGTCCTTGACTCGAACCGACATCTCGTCGGCAATTTCAAAAGTCAGCTCCAAATCGATCCCATCCAAAGAAAGCTGCTCGCGCATCACGTCAAAGCTCGTCTTGAAATTCCCTTGCAATCCTTCAATTCTCATAAAATCCCTCCACAAGTGTCGGTTTCCAGCATCCGTTATCCTCATTATACCATCTCGCCCTCGATTTGTAAAGTCAAAAACACATACAATCGCGCCGAGAAATGTCCGTTTTTTGCAGTTTCTTTTGCAAGGAGCGTTTTTTTCGGAACGCGCTTTCAGGGGGCGCTTTTTGAAAAAGCGCCCCCACATCCTCGCAAAAACATTCCCGACCAAAAGAGAAAGCATGACTCGGTTTGCATCCGTGTCATGCTTTCTGTCATTTTACGGGAGAACGAAAGGCTTCCCGCGGTTGTTCCGTTTTATTTGTCTTTCTTTTGGAAAAGGCCCACGATCTTGGAAATCAAGCCCTTTAATCATACAGCTTCGCCCAACGGCGTTTTTTGATGACGTTGGCAACCACCAAAACCACCAACGAGCCGAGGATCACGGCGCACGCGACCTTGATTCCCACGCCGATGCTGCTCTCGACCTTCAGCTCCTCCCAAAGATCGTTGAGAAGCGTCAATCGCTCGGGAGAAAGGTTGAGATATGCCTGTCTGGGAATCTCGTCATCCACGCCGTAAAGGATCTCCATCGCGCCCTCGTGTGTCTCCATCATAGCCTCCTGATACTCGGTGCTGTTTCTGACCGTTGTCAGAGGAGACGCGTAATAGGTATAGATGGCATTTGCAACGCCGACGTCCTCTTGGCACATGAAATTGATGTATTCCAGCGCCAGATCATAATTCTTGGAGCTGTTCGGAATGCACATCGCATCCATGTAGAAGTTGGTTCCCTCCTTCGGATAGAAGAAGGAAAGATCCTCGTTATCCTCGTACATGCTCAGAAAATCTCCCGCATAGTACGCCGCCACGGCAGCAGAGCCGCTCTTCATTTTGTTGAAGATCTCGTCCATGACGTATCCCTGCACAACGTCCTTCTGCCGCTTGAGCAGCTCCAACGCCTCGCGCCACTCTGCTTCGGTCGCCTCGTTGACGTCATAGCCAAGATAATAGAGCGCGGTGCCAAACGCGTCACGGCTGTTGTTGAACTGCAGAATATCGCCCGTGTAGTCGGTGTCCCAAAGCAGCTCCCAGCTGCCGATCTGCGCGTCATCCTCGGCGACGATGCTTGCGTTGTAGATCACGCCGACCATGCCGTAAAAATACGGAACCGAGTAGACGTTGTCGGTATCGTCCTCATAATAGACGTTCTCGCCCTTGAAGGCGTCGTCAATATCGGCATAATTGGGGATCTTGGAAAGATCGAGCGGAGCCAACATATCCTCCGCCACCATGCGTTGGATCATATAGTCGGACGGCACGATCACGTCGTATGTCGCCGCACCGCTGCTGATCTTGGCGTACATATCCTCGTTGCTGGAATAGGTCGAGTAGTTCACCGACACCTTTTTTCCGTATTTTTGAAAATAGTATTCCTCAAACGCGCGGTTCACGTCCAAAGAATCCTCCGAGCCGTCGGAGATGTATTCGCCCCAATTATACACGTACAGCGTTTGTGTCTCCCCGGCAGAGGAGCAGGAAGAAAAGATCCCGACGCAGAGCAACGTCAACAGCAGTGTCAAAACCGCATACCAAAAACCGAATCGTTTCATCTGACCTTGCTCCCTCCCGATAATTTTCTATCCTTTTTTCGCTGTCTGCTCTCTCCCGCCGAGCCCGCCACGTTGACGGCGATCAGAAGGATCAGGATCGCAACCATCATCAGCGTGCAAAGCGCGTACATGCTGAATTTGACCTCGTGCGCGGTCTGGTTGTAGATGTAGAGCGGAAGCGTTTTGAAGTCGGGTGAGCTGACGAAATGGCTGATGACGAAGTCATCAAGAGAGAGCGTAAAGCCCATCATCAGTCCCGAGATCACACCCGGCATGATGTAGGGAAGCTCCACGCGGAAAAACGTCTGCGCGGGGGTACATCCGAGATCGAGCGCCGCCTCGGTCAGGCTCTTGTCCATTTGACGGAAGCGCGGAAGGATCTGCAGAATGGCATACGGCAGATTGAAGGTGGTGTGCGCAATCAGCATCGTCCACATGCCCAGCGTATCGCCCAGTCCGATGATGGCTCCCACGCCGACGAACAGCAGCATCATCGACACGCCGGTCACGATGTCGGGGTTCATCATAGGAATGTTGGAAACGCTCTCCGCCGTTCTTTTGTAATATTTGTTTTTCGAGCGCGAGATCGCAAATGCCGCGAGCGTGCCGATCAGCGTTGCGAGGCAGGACGAGGTCACCGCCAAAAAGAGCGAATTTTTCAACGCCGCAAGTGCCTCTCCGTCGCGGAAGAGCTCACGGTACCAATACAAAGAAAATCCCGCGAAATTGCTCAGGCTTCCCGATGCGTTGAAGGAAAAGATGATGACCACCAAAATCGGCGCGTAGAGGATCAAAAAGATCAGACCGATGTAAAATTTAGACAAAAATTTCATACGATAATATCCTCCTCGCTATCGGAAAATTTATTCATGATCGCGAGAGAGATCAGAATGAGGATCATCATCACAAGCGAGATCGCCGCACCGGTGTGATAGGTCACGGCATTCTTGAACTGACGCTCGATCGTGTCACCGATCAGGTCGAACGAGCCGCCGCCCAACTTCTGCGAAATATAGAAGGTGCTGATCGAGGGAACGAACACCATCGTAATCCCCGAAATGACACCCGGCATACTCAAGGGGAAGATCACGCGGAAGAGCGTCTGTCGGTTGTTGCAACCCAGATCCGCCGCCGCCTCGAGATATCTGCGGTCAAGCTTCGTCATCGTGGTGTAGATCGGAAGCACCATGTAGGGCAGAAAATCGTAGATCATACCCAGAATGACCGCCGCATCGGTGCCGATGAAGGTCAGCTTCTGAAAGCCGAGACGCGTCAGGAAGGTGCTGACGATGCCGCCGTTGTCGAGAAGCGCCATCAAAGAATAGGTACGGATGAGCAAGCTGATCCACATCGGGAGCATCAGCAGCACAAGCAGCACGTTGCGCGTCTTTTCGGACATGCGCGCCATGCAATATGCCAAAGGATAGCCGATCAGAAAGCAGACCGTTGTGGCGATCAGCGAAAATCCGAGCGACATGACAAAGGTATGCGAATAGGACGACAAAGACAGGATGTTCTCAAACGTGAAGCTGCCTTCTCGGTCGGTAAACGCGAAATAAATTACAAACAACAGCGGAGCAACGATGAAAATGGCCGACCACAACAGGTGCGGTGCCGCGGCGATCCGCTCAAACACAGATCTTTTTTTCATTCCTCTTCCATCTCCTCCGTGACATCGGAGAGCTTGTCCAACTCATCGCTGAAGGAGGAGTAGTCTCCGAACATTCCGGAAAACTCCGATTTTTTCATGATGTGGATCGCGTCGGGATCGATCGAAAGTCCGATCGTCTCTCCCTCCGCCACAAAATCGGTCGTCTGGATCATCCACTTGAATCCCGCAACGTCGACAATGATCTCATAATGCACGCCGCGGAAGGTCACCGTGGTCACGAGGCCCTTGAGCATTCCGCGCTCGGGAGAAACCACGTCCACGTCCTCGGGGCGAACGACAACGTCCACCGATTCGTTCTTTTCAAAGCCACCGTCCACACAATCAAACACGTGTCCCGCGAATTTCGCGCGGCGATCTTCAAGCATCACGCCGTCGACAATGTTGGATTCTCCGATGAAATCGGCAACGAAAGCATTCACCGGCTCGTTGTAAATATCCGTGGGAGAGCCGATCTGCTGAATATGTCCGTTTTCCATAACCACGACGGTGTCGGACATCGAAAGAGCCTCCTCCTGGTCATGGGTGACGTAGATGAAGGTGATGCCGGTCTGGTGCTGGATATTCTTCAGCTCGTTCTGCATATCCTTGCGCAGCTTGAGGTCGAGTGCCGACAACGGCTCGTCCAAAAGCAGCACCTTGGGCTGATTGACCAGCGCACGCGCAATTGCGACGCGTTGCTGCTGACCGCCCGACAGTGTGCTGACACGGCGGCGCTCAAATCCCTTGAGGTTGACCATGGCAAGCATTTCCTTGACCTTGGTCTTGATCTCGGCGTCGGGACATTTGCGCAGACGAAGACCGAACGCGATGTTATCAAACACGTTCAGATGCGGAAAGAGCGCATATCTCTGAAACACGGTGTTGACCTGACGCTGATAGGGAGGAACGTCATTGATCCTCGCGCCGTCAAAAAACACGTCTCCGTCATCCGGCGTCTCAAAGCCGCCGATGATGCGCAGCGTGGTGGTTTTTCCGCACCCGGAGGGACCGAGCAACGTAATAAACTCCTTGTCGTGAATTTCCAGACTCAAATTGTCCAGAACGGTCTCCCCGTCATACGCCTTAGAGATCCCGTCCAGCCTTATCAGCACCTTCTTGTCCATTCCGCATAAATACTCCTTTACAAAGAAAAATAAAAAAATATTCATGGAAGCGCGCGGACACCCGTCCGCGGTCGAAACCGATTGATTCAAAAGGCTGAAAAAGTTGAAAAAACCGAAATTTCGACAATATCACCATAAATCGTATTCTATATTGTAGCAGATATAAGAGCAAATTGCAATACATTTTTAAAAAAATTCAAAATTCGTCATATTTCATAAATATTCCCAACCAATCGAAACCGTTCAAGATTATCCCGCAAAAATCATTCCTTTTCTCTTTTTTCCGTTGTTTTTCTCTTTTTTTCTCCTTTTTCCTTCTTTTTTTCAGCGGTAGTTCGACTGCAAAAAACGCTTTTTTCGGGATGCAATCAAACGTCGAATCTTTTTTTAAAAAATTTTAAAAAAATTTGAAAAAAACCCTTTTCAAGCGCATTTTTTTATAGTATAATATATATTGAATAATTGTTAGGGGAACACGAAAGGAGTCACTGTCAAAGCCATGAAACAAAAATACACCATCACCGTTGCCGATATGGAGCTGAATATCATCAGCGATGCCGCACCCGACGAGGTCGAGAACATCGTCGGAATGCTCGACCGCCGCATGAGAGACATCAATCTCAAGAGCCCCCGTTGCACCAAGAATGAGGCGGCGGTTCTCTGCGCGCTTTCCTATTGCTCCGAGCGCATCGCCATGCAGGAGGCGTTCAAAAAGGTGGAAAAGGACGCGTTCCGTTTCGCAGGCGAGAACGAAAAGCTCAAAAAGACCATCGAGAGTATGCAAGAGGAGCTGGACAATCTGCGCAAGGATGCGGCTGTCATGCGCTCGATCCTCGATCGCGCCACGCTGACCTCTGCCGCTCCCGTGCAGGAAAAGCCCAAATACATCCCGCAACCCGCGGCAAAGAAAGAATCTTCCGAGGTCGAGCAGCTCTCCGTTTTTGACGAATTGCCCAAGCAACCCACCGCTCCCCTCCCCTCCGCCGCAGCCGCACAGGAGACAGAAGAGCCCGTTGCCGCAAAGGAGCCGATCGCTCCCGAAGCGCCCACGCCCGTAAAAAAGGCGCAAAAACCGGCAAACAAGAGCCGTGTGGGCAACATGTTCGATCTGTTGACCTTCAGCGACGTCTGATTTCATGAAACGGTTACCCGAGTTGCTCTGCCCTGCGGGATCTCCCGAGTCCTTGGACGCGGCGATCGAGGGCGGTGCGGATGCCGTCTATCTGGGCGGTGCCGCTTTCAACGCGCGTATGAATGCAAAAAATTTCGGCGGGGACGCTTTGCGCTCCGCCGTTTTGCGCGCGCACACGTTTGGTGTCAAGGTTTACCTGACGCTCAATACGCTTGCCACCGACCGCGAGCTCCCCGCCTTCGTCGATTCCGCCCGTGATGCTCTTGCGGCAGGCGTGGATGCATTGATCGTGGCGGATCTCGGTGGCGCGGCGGCAATCCGCCGCGCGTTTCCCACGGCAGAGCTGCACGCGAGCACACAGGCATCCGGACACAACCTTTCCATGGCGAAGCAGCTTGCCACGCTCGGTTTTGCCCGCATGGTTGTGGCGCGCGAGATCTCTGCAGCCGATCTTGCGCATCTGGTCAAGCATTCCCCCATCGAAATCGAGACATTTGTTCACGGCGCGCTCTGCGTCAGCCATTCGGGACAATGCCTCTTCTCCTCGCTCGTCGGCGGAAGAAGCGGTAACCGCGGAGAATGCGCCCAACCCTGCCGTCTGCCCTATGCCTGCGCCGACTGCAAAAAGAACGGACAGTCCTACCCACTCTCACTCAAGGATCTCTCGCTTGCCTCTCACGTGCCGGAGCTGATCGATCTCGGCGTTGCCTCTTTGAAAATCGAGGGCCGCATGAAATCACCCGAATACGTCCGCGACACCGCGCGCATTTGGCGGCGTCTGTTGGACGAGAACCGCGCGGCAACGCCCGAGGAGATCCGCGCGCTTGCCGATGCCTTCTCGCGAGGCGGATTCACCGACGGCTACTATACCGACCGGATCGACCGCCGTATGCTGGGCATCCGCTCGGATGCCGACAAGAGCATCTCGCGCGAGCTTGCCCCCTTCGAGGGACTGACGCGCAGCATTCCTTTGCGCCTCTCGGCACGGATCGTCGCTGACGCGCCCGCATGCTTGACGCTTACGAACGGTGTCAGATCCGTCACCGTCACGGGAGAGATTCCGATGGCGGCGATCAACGTGCCGCTGACGCGCGAGAACGTGGAGCGCAATCTTTCCAAATTCGGCGGCACGCCCTATACCGTGCAGGAGTTTTCTTTGGAGCTTGGAGAGGGACTGATGCTCCCGATCTCGCGACTGAACGATCTTCGTCGCCGCGCCATTCAAGCACTCGAAGAACAGCCAAATTCCCGGACGCTCGAAGAACGTCCGATGCCACCGCGCAAGCCGCAAGGCAAGAGAGACGACCGACGTACGGCTTATTTCCACCGTCCCGAGCAGATCACCGCGCTTGCGAAGGAATATTTCGACATCCGCTTCCTCCCGCTCCGCAGATTCACTCCCGATGCCAACGGTGTCACGCTCCCTCCCGTCATCTTCGACGGCGACCTTCCGAGCCTGGAAAGCCTGCTGAAGGATGCCGCCGCAAACGGAGCAAAATACGCGCTGTTTGGCAATCTCGGACATTTGAAGTCGGTGCTTGACGCCGGCCTGATCCCCGTGGGAGATTTCCGATTGAACGTCACCAACCGCGAAAGCGTTTGCGAATGGGAGTCTTTGGGTGTCTCTTCGCTGATCCTCTCGCCCGAGCTGACGCTGCCGCAGCTGCGCGACGTCGGCGGAAATACCGCCGCGATCGTCTATGGCAGAATCCCCTTGATGACGCTTGAAAAATGCGCGATCCGCGAGATCTCGGACTGCCAAACCTGCGCCACCGACCGCGTAGAGATCACCGACCGACGAGGGGTCTCTTTCCCCATTCTGCGCGAATGGGAGCACCGAAACGTCATCTATAACAGCCTTCCCACCAATATGTCCGACCGTCAAGAGTTGCTTGATCGCGCGGGAATCTCGGCACGTCACTTCATCTTCAGCACCGAAAAAGCCGACGGGGTTGATCGTGTCATTCGTGCGTTTTCGTCAAAATCCCCGCTTCCCGGGCAGGTGAGAAGAATCAACGAGGGCTTTGGTATTCAAAAAATAAATGCCAAAAATCAAAAATGATGCATATTATTTTGCATTTACCCCTTGACAAATGAATATTTATGCGCTATAATTACTCATGCAATCAATTCAAATTTATACATTTGGAGGAAAAGAAAATGAAAAAATTGATTAGCATTCTTCTCGCAGCTGTTATGCTTCTTTCGGTTGCTTTGACGGTTGCATCCTGCTCCGGCAAGGAAATCTATCTCGGCGTGCAGAGCGGCACCACCGGTCAGTATTACGTCGACGGCGACGAGGACTGGGGCTTTGACGGCATCAAAGGCTATGCATCCAAGGGCTACAGCAACGGCGGTCTTGCAGTTGCCGACATGAAGAACGGCGCTGTAAAGTACGTCGTCATCGACGAGCAGCCCGCAAAGCAGCTGGCACAGAAGGTTGCCGGCATCAAGGTCATCGATGTTGCACTGACCGAAGAGGAATATGCTTTCGGTGTTGACAAGAATCAGCCCGAGCTTCTTGCTTCGATCAACGCCATTCTCGCAGAAATGAAGACCTCCGGTGCTCTGGACGCCATCGTTGCGGCTTATGCAACCGGCGACGGCATTAAGCCCTTCACCTCCGGTGTGAAGGATCCCGCAAAGGCTGACAAGCAGCTGGTCGTTGCCACCAACGCCGCTTTCGCTCCCTTCGAATACAAGGACGGCGACAAGTTCGCGGGCATCGATATGGAAATTGCCGCATACATCGCTGAGAAGCTCGGCATGGAGCTGGTCATCGAGGACATGGAGTTCGACTCTGTCGTATCTTCCGTTGGCAAGAACAACGTTGACGTTGCAATGGCAGGTCTGACCGTGAACGAAACCCGTAAGGAATTCGTCAACTTCACCTCTTCCTACTACAACGCAGCACAGATGCTGGTCGTTCCCGCAGATAACACCGATTTCAATGCTTGCAAGACCGCAGAAGACGTTCTGGCTGTCCTCGCTGAGCAGGCAAAATAAGACGGCATGGGCTCTTTGAGTAGTGCCTGGAACGTATTTTATGAACAAATGATCACGAAGGGCGGTTATAAAACTGCCCTTCAAGGTTTGTTTACCACTATTGAAATTGCCGTTCTGGGCTTAGTTATCGGAATCATTCTCGGCACACTGATTGCTCTGGTGAAGGTGATGCCAAAAAACAATCCCGCCGTGAAGATCGGCTCGGTGATCTGCGATGTCTACGTCGGCTTCTTCCGCGGAACGCCGATGGTCGTCCAGCTTCTGTTGGGCTATTTCGTGTTGTTACCCATGCTCGGTGTCTCTTCGGACGCCGTTGTCGTGGCAATCATCATCTTCGGTCTGAACAGCGGCGCATACGTCTCTGAGATCATGCGCGCCGGCATTCAGTCGGTCGATCCCGGACAGCTGGAAGCGGGCCGCGCCGTGGGACTCCCCTTTTGGCCGGCAATGCTCAAGATCGTCATTCCGCAGTCGATCAAAAACATTCTTCCCACGCTGGGCAACGAGTTTATCGTGCTGATCAAGGAGACCTCCGTCGTCAGCTTCATCGCGGTTGTCGACCTGACCAAGGCATTCAAGTCAATCGGAGATGCAACCTACGAATACATTCTTCCCTACGTCATGCTGGCGTTGGTGTATCTGATTCTGGTGCTGTTCGTCACCTACCTGATCAAACTCATGGAAAGGAGGCTGCGCCGCAATGAACGCACCGTATAAAATGCCCGAGGGCATTATTCTCTCCGCTCAAAACTTGAAGAAAAGCTTTGGGGACAACGAGGTCCTGCGCGGATTGAATCTTGACATCCGCAACGGCGAGGTTATTGCCATCATCGGTCCGTCCGGATGCGGAAAGTCCACCTTCCTGCGTTGCCTCAACTGCATGGAGGATCCCACCTCCGGCTCGATCTTTTTCGATGGAGATGACATCGCCGACGTGCGCATTAACATCAACACCCATCGCGAAAACATCGGAATGGTGTTCCAGCAATTCAACCTGTTCAACAACAAAACCGTGATCGAGAACATCATGCTCGCACCCGTCTACGTGGGTGTGCGGAATTATCGGCAGGCAAAGCGGAAAAACGGATGGATCAAATTCGGCAATCTGTTCAGAAAAAACAAAAAAGACCTTCTGCCGCTCCCCACCACACCCGCACAAGTGAAAAAGCAGGCTCATGAGCGCGCGATGCAGCTTCTCCGCCGTATCGGGCTTGAGGAAAAGGCAACCGTCTATCCTTCCACCCTCTCGGGCGGCCAGAAGCAGCGAATCGCCATCGTTCGCGCACTCGCCATGAATCCCAAGGTCATGCTCTTTGACGAGCCGACCTCGGCACTCGACCCCGAAATGGTCGGAGAGGTGCTCGATCTGATCAAGGAGCTTGCCAACGAAGGAATGACCATGGTCATCGTCACTCACGAAATGGGCTTCGCGCGCGAAACCGCAGACCGCATCCTCTTCATGGACGGCGGTGTGATCGCCGAAGAAGCTCCTCCTCAGGAATTCTTCAGCAATCCCAAAAACGAACGCACCAAGGAGTTCTTGAGCAAGGTACTTTGAATATTTCTCATCCAAAACATACGAGGGAGCTTTTTCAAAAAGCTCCCTCGTTTTTCACGTTATTCTTGGCAAAAAGATTCCACTCAGATCTTCACGCCCTCGGCGCGCAGTGCCAACTTCAAGCCCTCGACGTCAAAGTTCGAGAAGATGAATCCGCGCATTCCGAGGCTTTGTCCGACCTCGACGTTTGCGGCGAGATCATCGACGAAAAAGCACTCTTCGGGATCCAGCGCGTAGGTATCAAACAAGCGGTGATAGATCGCCGGATCGGGCTTGTAAAGGCGATGCACACCCGAGACGATGTAGCCGTCCAACAGGCGCATGGACTCGACCGACAGGTAGTGCGCGTAGAAATTGGGCGCGGTGTTGGAGAGCAGATAACAACGATAACCGTTTTGTTTCAGGGCGCGGATCAGTTCTGTCATGCCGGAAACGGGGATCATCGTATCGTACCATCCGTCAAACATTTTGCGAATCGCGCCGTGCATGCGCGGCGGCGTGAGGCAACGCCACTTGTCAAGCGCCTCGGCTTCGGTGATGAGCCCCGCGTCGATACGCTCCCAATCTCCCGAGGCAAAGACCGTCTCCTTGGCAAGCGCGCGGTCGGCTTCGTCGGCAAAGAAGGTTTCCAACACGCGGTCGGCGTTAAAATCCAAAAGCACCTTCCCTTGGTCAAACACGATATTTTTGATCTTCTTTTTCATAAAAAACTCTCCTTATCGTTGTTCCAGATCGCGGATGATCTGCGAGATGGCATGCTCCGCGAAGGGCACGGTCACGCGGTCTGCCGCTTGGATGACAGAGGGAAGCGCGTCCCCCACAGCATAGCCGACGTCCGCCGCCGCGATCATGTCGATATCGTTTTCGTAATTTCCAACGGCAACCGCCAGACGCGCGCGATCGCCCAAAATCAACTTCAATCGCTTCACCGCGTCTCCCTTTCCGGTTCCCGCCTTTTGAAACTCAATGCCGATGAACCAGCTCCGCATCACAAGATAATCGGGCGCGAGCAGCTCCTTGAGGCGCGCGGTGTATTCGTCGCTGTATTCTTTCGGCGGAGAAAACAAGCCTTTGTAGACGGGGGACGGAAGTCGCGACGGATCAAATTCTTCGCCTCTTTTCAAGCGATATGCCGAATCGGTGCAAGCGCAAAAGGCAACCGAGCGCATCTCGGGAAAGTCTCGCATCACCGACAGACCGACTTCCACGAGATCGGTCCCGGAGGGCTCGTCAAAGATAAAATTCTTTCCCTCGGCGTCGCAAAGCACGGCACCGTTGAGCATGGCAGACCAGGTGTTGGGAACGAAATAGTCCTTCCAATGAAGAAGATAATCGGGATGGCGTCCGCTTCCGATCGAGAACAGTCCTCCCTCGGATTGAAAATAGCGGATCGCGTCGCAGTTCTCACGCGAGACCTCGTCGCCCGAGCAAAGCGTTCCGTCAAGATCGGACATCAGAAGGATCCCGTCGAATTTCCCCATCGTTTTTCTCCTTGCAATCAGTTGATAGACCTATTATACCACATTTATAAGAACTTTTTGTGAACGGTTGAAATTTTTTTGATTTTTGAAGAAACGGATTCAAATGCGGCAAAAAATCTCCGTTTATGAAAGAAGGCTGTCTCAAAGCGCGCAAACGCTTTTCGAGACAGCCTGTTTGTTTATTTGATTCCAAAGCGTTTTCTGAGCCTGACGAGATAATAGGTGATGAGCTGTGTGAGCGCGAAATCATATAAAAGGAATCCCGCGAAGCTCATCAGATACAGTACGGCGGGAAGCCATTGCGCCCCCTCCATGTCCAAAAGGCCGGGCAGAAAAAGCCACGCGAGTCCCACCAAAGCGCCGAGACAAAGATGAAACACCACGATCTTCAAAGTCAGACAGATCGGCTTTTTGAGTCTCTCCAGCTTTTCCTTGACGATGGGATAAAAACCGGCAAAAGCGGCATAAAACAACGCGGGCGTTTTTTGCGGCAGAAGCACAAAAGAAAGCACCGAGGTCACCAGCCAGATCAACCACGGGTACACCCCTCCCATCTCAATGACAGCATAGATGCCCAACAGAGATGCCAACACCGCAACGGTCAGGTCGAGAACGTCGACGAGCGAGCCGAGCATCAAAATGATCACGCCGAGCGCCGCCAGCATCGCGCTGACGGTCAGATATTTGGTTCGTCTGCGGATACGGTCACGCATCGCCATTCTCTCCTTTCGCACTCAGCAGCAGGAGATCAGATCCCCGCCCATACATTCGCAACAGCAATCGGCGCAGATCAGCGTCGAGCAGAAATCACATCCGCAATCCGATGACCTCGACGTGCGGTATCCTCCGCCGTAGGTCGATGCCTGCTCTTGCATCCGTTGTTGCGCCGCACGGTATTCGGCATTGTTCGGTTCCATGGTGCAGGCATTGTCAAACATTCTTTTGGCATCCAGGAAGAAGCCGCGCTTGTAAAGCACACACCCCATCAAAAAATACCACTCGGCATTCTGCTGGGAAATATTCATCGAGCGCAACAGACGGTCTGCCTCTGCGATCTCGTTTCGATTGATCAGGTCGCGAATTTGCGCGAAGGTCGCGTTGCCGCCGGCACCGGTGGGGTTGCCCTGATAGCCTCCGCCCGCACCCTGTCCTCTGCCCGACCGCATCTTTTGAATTTCCTCATAAGCGGCATTGATCTCCTGCATCTTCTCGGTCGCGAGATCGGCAAGATCGCTGTCGCGGTATTTGTCGGGATGATATTTCCGCGCCAGATCGCGGTATGCTTTTTTGATCTCTTCGTCACTCGCGTTGGGCGAAACGCCCAACACCTCGTAAGGATTTCTCATGTTTTATCGTTCCCTTTCAGAATAATCGTCAATCAGTCACAGCCGTCATGATGCATGCTCTGCTTTTTGGCTCGGTTTCTCGCACTTTTCGGTCAGTCTTTTTGCCGTCGACGGCATGCCGAGATACAGGATGTTCGCGAGGATCTCGCGCAATTCGGGAGTCTCGCCCTCCTCGATCAGCAAAAACCCACGCTCGGCGTCACAAAGCAATGCCGTCAGAGCCAAGCGCAAATTTTCCCAATCCGCCTCGGTCGGCGTCTCGCCGAAGAGTTGCAGATAGGGATTGAAGCGTCCTCTTTTGCGATCCTCTTCAAAATCGTCCGCCGCATCGACCAAATAGATCCAGCGTCCAACGGCGCGTCCGATCACCGCGGCGATCCGCCCCTCGCGTTCGGGAAGCCCCTCGCGGAAAACCTCCTCCATCAACGCGCCAAACTGCGCGGCAAGCTCGTCGGCGCTACCGAAGTCTCGCTCCTTTTTTTCATAATCCGAAAGGCAAGACAAATGCGACGCGATCGCCCGATCCAGATCGGGATGCCGCCGCCTTGCGCGTCGGTACGCCGATGACAGAAAGGGCTTCGTCAGCACGGCGCGTGCCTTTTTTGCGCCCCTTTCGTCGTGCAGATCGTCATTCAACTTGTGATAGACCAGCAACGCCGACGCGTCGGCGCAATAATCCAACGCGTCACAGGCTTGCACGGTTGGGCGTGATCGGAAGGGATGAACGAGGCACCGCTGCTTTTTGACCGTCGGTTTCTCACCCGTCAAAGCCAAGCGAACCGCCGCCAAAAAAACGAAATCGTAATTGAGCGTCATGCGCGAGCACTGTCCCGTACATTTGCCCATGCGGTGACAGAGTCCGCAATACAGCGCGCGGTAAAAAACGTCCTCGCGCACGCGAAGCTCCTGCCGCTGTGTCCGAACGTATCCCAGCACGCCGATCCCCCCTTACAAACAGTCTCTTATAATCATATCTTATTTTCTTGTAAAATACAAGAATTTTTTGTATGTTTTCAAAAATAATTTTCAAATTTCAAAAAACTGCCGCCCCGATGAAGCAATCAAGGAGAAGCACCGACAGATGCCTCTCCTTGACCTTTATACGGAAGCCGAACGAGTCGGCATTGATTTCATCATTACAGCGTATATGATAAATTCCGTTTTTGGGAAAATTCTCAGAAAAATCAAAAATTACTTTGCGTAATCGACCGCGCGGGTTTCTCTGATCAGGTTCAGCTTGATCTGTCCGGGGTACTTTGCTTCTTCTTCGATCTTCTTTGCCATCTCGCGGGCGATCAGCTTCATCTCCGCGTCATTGACCATCTCGGGCTTGACCATCACGCGGATCTCTCTGCCCGCCTGGATCGCAAACGCCTTTTCGACGCCCTGGAAGCTGACGGCAATCTCCTCCAGCTTTTGCAGACGCTTGATGTAGTTTTCCATATCCTCGCGGCGAGCACCCGGTCTTGCGGCGGAAACCGCATCGGCAGCCTGCACCAGGATCGCAATCAGCGTCTTGGGCTCGACGTCGTTGTGGTGTGCCTCGATCGCGTGGATCACGTCGGCATTTTCCTTAAACTTCTTGGCGGCATTCACGCCCAGCTCGACGTGAGAGCCCTCCATATCCTGCGGGAACGCCTTTCCAATGTCATGCAACAATCCCGCGCGGCGCGCCAGATTTCCGTCCACGCCAAGCTCATCCGCCATCATGCCCGCCAGCCATGCAACCTCAATCGAGTGCTGCAGGACGTTCTGTCCGTAGCTGGTGCGGTAGCGCAAGCGTCCGAGAAGCTTGATCAGCTCGGGATGGATTCCGTGCACGTGCACGTCGAAGGTCGCGCGCTCACCCGCCTGCTTGATCACGGCATCGACCTCGCGGCGTGCCTTTTCCACCATCTCCTCGATGCGGGCGGGGTGGATTCTTCCGTCGGCGATCAGCTTTTCCAGAGAGAGTCTCGCCACCTCGCGGCGAACGGGATCAAATCCGGAAACCGTGATTGCCTCGGGCGTGTCGTCAATGATCAGTTCAACGCCGGTCAGCGTCTCAAGCTTTTGAATGTTTCTGCCCTCGCGTCCGATGATGCGACCCTTCATGTCTTCATTGGGCAACGTCACCACCGAGATCGTGGACTCGGTCACGTGGTCTGCGGCGCATCTTTGAATCGCCAGGGAAAGCAGGTTGCGCGCCTTGGCGTCCGCCTCCTCCTTGAATTGCGACTCCAGCTCGTCCAGCTTTTGCGCCATCTCGTATCTCGCTTCGGTCTCCACGCGGGAGATCAGCTCGTCCTTTGCCTGCTCAACGGTGTAGCCCGAAATATCTTCCAGACGCTTCAAGTGCTGTGCCAAGACCTCCTGGATCTGCTCGCGGACGGCATCGTTTGCCTTCAGCTTTTCGTCCAGCTGCTCGCTCTTGCGCTCGAGCGCCTCGGTTTTCTTGTCCAGCGTCTCTTCCTTCTGGCTGATTCTGCGTTCCTGACGGGAGACCTCGGAGCGACGCTCCTTCAGCTCGCGTTCCGCCTCATTGCGCAAGCGCAGGGACTCTTCCTTCGCTTCCAAAAGGGCTTCCTTCTTCTTTGCCTCTGCATTCTTGGAGCTTTCCTCCAAAATGCGCTTGGCTTCTTCCTCGGCGGAGCCGATCTTGGCTTCTCCGATCTTCTTGCGCATTAAAAATCCGACAAGAATTCCAATTGCCAACGCCGCAACGCCGACAATAATCGGAATTACGATTTCCATAAAACACCTCCTTGATTCTATGTGTTCATTAAATTTTCCTTAGTTGAAAACGCGGAAAACGGCGTTTTCAAACATCTTTTATTATACACAAAAACTCGACGTATGTCAAGGGTTTGCCAAATGTTTTTGATGCTGTTTCCAAACTTTTTACAAAATTTTGGAACGTGCCGCAAGCTCCTGGCGCAAATAACCAAAGCGTTTGCAGGCATCCACCAGCAAAAGCACGCAAACCGCGAGTCCGACAAGCAAAAAGACCAGAAATCCGCTGACAATCGGAGTCCCGTTGCGATTGGGGAGACGTTCTGCCGTTCCCGACACCGTCACGCTCACGCTCTTGACCGTGTCATAGTCCACCGTTCCCTCAAAGGAAAAGTTCACCTCACGCGACGTGCGCGCGGGCATCACGACCTCTTTCTCATTCGGAAGCTTCAAAAACTCCAAAAGTTCCAAGAGCTGCTCCCCGCCGTCTCCCTCCACAGTCACCTGAAGAGCCTCTACGCGAATGGTGTCGTCGGTCGGGTTTTCAAGCGTCCCTCTGAGATGGCAGGTGTAACGCTTCTCTTGCGAATCGAGCGGCGTCAGGGATGCGGAGGAAATGCGAAACGCCTCCTTGGTCTGCAATCCAGACCGATTCTTCGGAAGAAGCTCAAGCACGGAAAGCACCGCGAACAAAATCACAAACGCGGCGCAAATGACGATGCGGGCATAGCCTGCAAGCTTTTTGCAAAGCACTTCGTTTTCTTGCATATTCATTACCTCGTATTTCACTGATTATTTTTACGGTTCATATCTATTATAACATCTTTTTTTCAAAACTTCAAGAGCTTTCGCACAAAAGAAACGGGTTGTCCGTTCTATTCTCTTCCAAATGCTCATATTTTAAAGCACCCCACAAGTTTCTCTTTGGAAAGGAGTCTTGAAATGAACTTTGACCTGCAAAAGCAGCTGCTCTCTCTTGCCGCTCAGTCTCAAAAAGCCGCCGTGCTTCTGCGCGCCGCCGTTTGCGAGGATTGTCACTCCTGCATTCCGCAGATCTCCGACCTCAACCGTCAGGCACTCTCGGATCTTGCGGAAGCTGAACGCGCCCTGATCTCGGAGTCCAACCAATCGTCCGCGCTTGCCGCCGTGCAATCGCTCGCCGCGTGCATCTCCCATGCTTTTTCCGCCGCCCTGCTTGTCCCGCAAGCGCTCCCCGTCCTCCCGCCGCTTGCCGAAATCGTCTCGGCGAACGAGCTTCTTGCCACCTATCTCAAACAGATCCTCGAATGCCGTGACAGCAGCGGTTTCTATCCGCTTCACCTATGTGCCAACAAAGGGCGAGGCGCGCACGCGATCCTGATCACACATTACTGTGCGGCAAGGAACGATTTTTCCTTGCTTCCGCTCGCGCTCGCGCTGGAAAATCACCGAAACGCTCTGGAGAACGCCTGCGGCAGGCTGATGCTGCTCCCTCGCGCTTAGCACTCGACTTGTTTTTTGTGCGAATTTTTTCAAAAAAGGATTGATTTATCGACGAATGTATGATAAAATGAGGGAAGAAACAAATTCCGCCCACGAAAGGATCCAACCATGAAAATCACCGAACTGAAATCGGCTTTGCTTGCCAAACAATTTGACGAACGCTTCTCATATATCTACGGCGCAGAGGCTGTGGAGGCGCAAAGAGCGCGCTACCTCGCCGCTGTGGACGCATTTGCCGAGATCTACGGCAATGACCGCGACGCCGCGCTCTATTCTGTCGCGGGTCGCAGCGAGCTTTCGGGAAACCATACCGACCATAACTTCGGCTGTGTCATTGCGGCTTCGATCGACCTCGACATCATCGCGGTCGCAGCCCCCAACAACGAAAACGTCATCCGCGTCAAGAGCGCGGGCTTCAAAGAGGATGTGATCGACATCAATGCCTTCACTTCTCCGCGCGAAACACCCGAAGGACATTCCGACGAGCTGATTGCGGGTATGGTTGCAGGCTTCCGCAAGGAAGGCTACGCCGTCGGCGGCTTCGACGCCTACACAACCTCCAATGTGCTCAAAGGCTCGGGAATCTCCTCCTCTGCCGCCTTTGAGGACATGATCGGAAACATTCTCAGCCACGTCTACAACGACGGAAAGGTAGACAACGTCGAAATCGCCAAGCTGGCGCAGTACGCGGAAAACGTCTTCTTCGGAAAGCCCTGCGGCCTGATGGACCAGGTGGCTTGCGCGGTCGGCGGCATCGTTGCCATCGACTTTGCCGATCCCAAGGCTCCCATCATCGAAAAAATGGACTTCGACGTGAGTGCAGCGGGATATAACCTCTGCATCGTCAACACGGGCGGCAATCACGCCGACCTCACCGATGACTATGCCTCGGTTCCCGCCGAGATGAAGGCTGTCGCCGCGCATTTCGGCAAGAAGGTGCTTCGTGAGCTGGACGAAGCCACCGTCATCGCCGCCATCCCCACGCTGCGTGAAAAGCTGGGAGACAGAGCCGTTCTTCGCGCGCTCCACTTCTTTGCCGAGAACCGCCGCGTCGCCGCGCAGAAAGAGGCTCTCCGGAAGGGTGACATCGACGCCTTCTTTGACGGTGTGATCGCATCGGGTCGCTCCTCCTTCTGCTATCTGCAAAACGTCTACACCGCAAAAAACCTCTCCGAGCAAGGACTTTCCTTGGCTCTTTGCCTCGCCGACAACCTTCTGGCGGGCAAGAAAGCCGCTTGGCGCGTGCACGGCGGCGGATTCGCAGGAACGATCCAAGCATTCGTGCCCACGTCCGAAGTGGAAGCCTTCCGTTCCGCGATGGATGCCGCCTTCGGCGAAGGTCGCTGCATGGTTCTTCGCATCCGTCCCGTCGGCGCTGTGAAAATTTAAAAGTTAAGTTTTTAAAAAAAGGACGCGTTTTGTGGGGATGCGTTTTTTGAAAAAGGACGCGATTGTGGGGAAACTTTTTGAGAAAAGTTTCCCCACACCCCTTCAAAAACTTTTATCGCATTGGGCATGAACGTAATTGTTTATCTGTACGCTCGACGATTCAATCGCTCTCGCGGCCATTTTGGGACCACTAACCCAAAATGGCTTTTATATTTGTTTTATCCACGGAAAGGTGCGCAAAATTGGGATTTATCGGTGTCTCCCCCTCTCAGTCATCTTACGGTGACAGCTCCCCCAAAGTGGGAGCCCAATGATAGCCTCTCCCTCTGGGAGAGGTGGCAGGCGTAAGCCTGACGGAGAGGGCAATCTCCCCAACAAATCAAAATTTGAAGTACAAAAAAACAGATTCAAACAACTTTTCTTGCCATTTTGGGTGGAGAAGTGATGTTTTTTGCTCACGCAAAAAATGATGTTACTCGCCTTGCTCGTAAATGATGTGATGTTTGCCTTCAAA
>JAFWYJ010000062.1 GCA_017517745.1 Clostridia bacterium
CAAGGGCTGTATTATAATGGCGATCCGGATGGGGCTCGAACCCACGACCTCTAGCGTGACAGGCTAGCGCTCTAACCAACTGAGCTACCGGACCGTGTGGTGGAAACAATAGGGCTCGAACCTATGACCCTCTGCTTGTAAGGCAGATGCTCTCCCAACTGAGCTATGCTTCCGTTTGCCGTGGCGATTGCCGACGACTTGGTTATTATACCACAGTCAAGAAACTTTGTCAAGGGGTTTTGAAAAACTTTTTTCGTTTTTTTCAGTTTTTTATCGTCCCATTTTTCGTTCGCTTAGATATTATATCACAGCATTTCTCTCTTGTCAATACCTTTTTTCGATTTTTTTGGTTTTATTTCAAAAAAATTTCGTCGGATGATAAAGACCACCCGACGGATATTTTTATAACAATTCAATCAACCGTACAATCGTCCGCCAAAAGACCTCAACCGTACCGAGATCCAACGATTCGTCCGGAGAATGCAGATCGTGCAGCGTTGGTGCGATGGAAATGATATCCATGTCGGGGACGCGCGAATAGATGATTCCGCACTCCAGCCCCGCGTGGATGACGTTGACGCTCGCCTCTTCTCCCGTGACGTCTCGGTATGCCTTGAGATAAGCCTCGCGCAGATCCGACTTCGGCGCATAGCTCCAGCCGGGGTAACGGTTGTAATGCTTGGTCTCGCCACCGATCGCCGCCGCGACCGCATCCAACTCTCGTGTGGAGGCATCGAGCCGTGATTCGATCGACGAGCGCGACGCGAAAACGAAGTCGATGGCATCGTCCTCGGTGCGAACCACGCCGAGATTACGCGAATATTCCACCAGCCCCGGAATGCTGCGGTTCATCTCGAACACGCCGTTCGGAATGGCGGCAAGCACCGAGATCGCGCGCACGGTGGATTCCTTGGAAAACACGACCGCCGTCTGCTCCGCATCCTCAACCGTCAAAGAAAAGCCGCGATCCTCCGAAACCAACTCCGAAGCGATCAAAGCCGCCTCCTCGGAAAGAACACTCTCTGCCTCGTCAAAATCCGAAACCGCCAGCAAAGCCTCACTCTCGCGCGGAATGGCGTTGTCCTTCGAGCCGCCCTCAACCGAGATCAGACGGAAATCGCACGCGGGAAGCAATGCCGCCAGCAGTCTTCCCATCAGCTTGTTTGCATTGGCTCTGCCGCAGTCGATATTCTCTCCCGAGTGTCCGCCCATCAATCCGCCGATCGCGACACGCATCGCCGTCCCCTTGAAGGGTTCGGTTTTCAGCGGAAGGTGCAGATCCGAGCGCACACCGCCCGCGCATCCGCAGGTGATCTTTCCAAGCAGCTCGCTGTCCACGTTGACCATGCGGCGTGCCCGAAGCAGACCGTAATCAAATCCGTGCGCGCCGTTCAGCCCCACCTCCTCGGCGGTGGTAAACAAACATTCGATGGCGGGGTGCTCGGCGAGTTCCCCGTTCAGCAGCGTCAACATCAACGCCACCGCAACGCCGTCATCGGCACCAAGCGTGGTACCCTTGGCGCGCAAAAGATCGCCGTCCACCCAAAGGTCCAGCGGATCCTTGAGAAAATCATGCTCCACGTCGGCGTTCTTTTCGCATACCATGTCACTGTGTCCCTGAAACAGGATCGGCGCGCGATGCTCCTGCCCGCGGGTTGCGGGCATTTTGATCAATACGTTATTCAACTCATCGCGCCAATACTCCAAGCCGCGCGCCTTGGCAAACGCGGTCAGATAATCGGCGATCCCGCTTTCGTGATAAGAGGGGCGCGGAATGGCGCTGATCTCCTCAAAAAAGCGAAAAAAGGCTGCGGGTTCGCGCCCGTGAATGATATATTCCATTTTCAAAAACCTCACAATTACAATCTGACCTTGCGTTCTCTCGACAAATTGATCGCACCCTCGCGGAGCATATCAAGATTGTCCAGAGATTTTCCCGTGCCGATGGCAACGCAGGAAACGGCATCGTCCGCCACACGCGTCTTGATGCCCGTCACACGGGTGACCAGCTGATCGAAGCCGTACAACAAGCTTCCTCCGCCTGTCATCACGATTCCGTTCCGCAGGATGTCGCCCAAAAGCTCGGGCGGCGTGCGCTCGATGACCGAGCAGATCGTGCTCAGAATCGCCGTGGTCGGCTCGGCAAGCGCCTCGATCATTTCCTTGGAGCTGATGGTGATGACCTTGGGAAGTCCCTTCATCATGCAGCGTCCCTTGATCTCAACGCTCTTCGGCTCGGCGTGGTCATAGACCGCTCCGATCCGCTTTTTGAGTGCCTCGGCGGTTCTCTCGCCGATCAGCACCTTGTATTTACGGCGCACGTATTTCATGATCGCCTCATCGAACTTATCTCCCGCGATCTTGATCGATTCCGAAACCACCACGCCGCCCAGAGAAAGCACGGCGACGTCGGTCGTTCCGCCGCCGATGTCAACCACCATATTGCCGTTCGGCGCGTAAATGTCCAACCCCGCACCGATTGCGGCGGCGGTCGGCTCCTCGATCAGATAGGTCTTTTGCGCGCCCGCCTCATGCGCGGCATCGATCACGGCGCGCTCCTCCACCTCGGTGATGCCCGAGGGGATGCAGATCATCACGCGCGGCGGGAAGAACATATTTCCGCAAGCACGCTTGATGAAATATTGGATCATCTTGAGCGTGACCTCGTATTGGCTGATAACGCCGTCACGCAAAGGGCGCACCGCCGTGATGTTGCCCGGCGTTCTTCCAAGCATCTGTTGCGCCTCGCTTCCCACCTTCAGGATGCGATCGGTGGTAGTGTCGATCGCGACCACGGACGGCTCCTCGAGAACAATTCCCTTGCCCTGCACGTAAACCAGGACGGTCGCCGTTCCGAGGTCAATTCCGATGTTGCGGCTGAACTGAAAGCCGCGGAAGCGCGCAAAAATACGTTGCCAAAGATTCTTCTTTTTCGACTTCTTTTTGGGAGTCTTTTTCTGATTCGCCTGCTGGCGTTTCTTGGCTTGCTTTTCGGGCATGGCGGCGTCCTCCTTTCCGCAAAGCGTTCTTTCTTCCTTTCATTATACATGATTCAGATAAAAAAATCAATCTTTTTTGAAAAAAAGTCCCACGCGAGAGCAAAAAACTTTATCGCGTGGGTTTTTCTCGGGTTTGATTCGTGTCATTCGATGCAACCGTCAGACAAAAGACGTTTTCGGCGCCTGCCCGACGCAACAGCTGCACACATGCAGCCGCAGTCGCCCCCGTTGTGACGATGTCATCCACAAAGACGACGTTTTTGCCTTTCACGTCGGCATTGGGGGCAAGTCGGTAAAGAGACTTCGCATTGCGCATACGCGCCTTTGTCGAAAGAGCCTTTTGCTCGGGCTTTTTTCCGAACGTACGCCCGATCAGCTTTTCACACGGAAATCCGCACAGGAGAGAAAGCTCCTTTGCCAACGCTCTTGCCTGATCGGTTCCGTGCTTCAACGTTGACGACCGTGAGCGAGGCGCCCAAGTCAGCACCACGTCGGTCTTTCCCTCCGTCAAAGCGCGCAAAGAGGGCAAAAGCTCGGATGCCAAAAAGCGCGACGTTTGGCGGTCATTGTTCCTTTTGATGTGAAAGATCAGCCGATTCTGCACGTGGCCATGCTTGCCGTGGCGGTAAAATACCAGCTTGCGAAAACCGGCGCACTTCGCCCTCTCCATCCGGGCCGTCATGCAGTTGCAAGCGGTCACTCGCGCGGCGCAAATGCCGCAAGTGTCCGCCTTCTCGCTCTCCCATCGCCGCAGACAGTCACGGCACAGCGCCTCATGAGAATCAAGACTTTGCCAATCCAAGAGGCTGCCGCACGCCGCACATTTGGGCGGAAAGAGCAGATTTTGAAGGAGTCTGCCGATCCGTTTCATATCTCTCCGTCTCCCAGCCAATGCAAGAGTCCCGTGTATCGCATGGATTGACGGTTATTTTCCACCATGCTTTGCACGATCTCCTCGCGCCCGACCAGGATCACCATCACCTGCGCACGTGTGACGGCGGTATAAAACAAGTTGCGCGAGAGCAGCATCGGCGCCGCGCTTCCCATGGGAATGATGACGATGGGATATTCGCTTCCCTGACTCTTGTGAACCGTGACGGCATACGCCATCTCCAATTCATCGAGCATCTGAAACGCATACACAACGTGTCGGTCGTCAAAGTCGATCTCCAGATTTTCCGCGGCACGGTTGATGCGCGTAATGACGCCGATGTCACCGTTAAAAATACCCATGCCCATCGTTCCGTCGGCGCGCTCCCACGCCATTTCGTAGTTGTTGCGGATCTGCATCACGCGGTCTCCCTCGCGGAAGATCTGATCGCGGTAGTGATGCTCCTGCTTGCCCGGTACGGCGGGATTCAGCGCCGACTGCAAAAGGACGTTGAGATTTTCGGTCCCCGTCTCGCCCTTCCGCGAAGGGCAGATCACCTGCGTACCGTTGAGAGCAAGCTCGCCGTAGGTACGCGGCAGGCGCGTTTTATAAAGCTGCGCGACGGTGGCGGCAATCTCGGCGTCACTCGTCCGCGGCAGAAAGAAAAAGTCGTTGTCCTTGACGTCCAGACGCGGCATCTCGCCGCGGTTGATGGCGTGCGCGTTTGTGACGATCAGGCTCTTCTGTGCCTGACGGAAAATCTCGGTCAAGCGGACGGTTGCAAACACGCCGCTGTCCAACAGATCTCGCAAGACGTTGCCCGCTCCCACCGAAGGAAGCTGGTCGGCATCTCCGATGATGATCACGCGCGCACCCGGCTTGACCGCGTGCAAAAGCGCACTCATGAGGTTGTTGTCCACCATCGATGCCTCGTCCACAATGATGACGTTCTCGTCCAAAAGGTTCTTTTCATCGCGGTGGAAGGCGATCGCGCCGCCCTCCTCGCCGCTGTATTCCAACAAACGGTGAATCGTCTTTGCTTCACACGAGGTCGATTCGGAAAGTCTCTTTGCCGCGCGCCCCGTCGGCGCGCAGAGCGCGGTCTTGAACTCCATGCTGTCAAAAATATGAAGCAGCGCGCGCACGACCGTGGTCTTTCCGGTTCCGGGCCCTCCCGTCAGAAGCATGACGCCGTTTTCCAGCGCGTCGAAGATCGCCTGACGCTGCTGATTGGCATATTGGATCCCGCTCTCGCGCTCCTCCTTCTGAATGAAAGATCCGATGTTTGCAGTCTCCATCGCGGGACAAACCTTGTCCAACAGACGCAGCTTGCGCGCGATATATTTCTCGTGTTCGTAAGCGTTCGCTTCGTACAAATAGGCTTTCCCGTCAAAATTGACCGCCCGAAGCTCCCTTTCCTGCAAGAGGATCGAAACAGCGTTTTCGATCCGCTCCTCGGACGCTTCCAAAAGCTTTGCCGCTCCCGCGATCAACTTTTCCCTTGGCAGACAAACGTGTCCGTTCTGCCCCGCGTTTGCTCCCAGCATATACAAAATGCCGCTGCAAAGGCGCTCGTTCGAATCTCTCTCCAGCCCCAGCTTCAGCGCCATACGGTCGGCACGCTCAAAGCCGATGCCGTCGATGTGCTCGCAAAGCAGATAGGGGTTCTTTTTCACCGTTTCCACGGCGTTTCCGCCCCATTTTTTGTAGATCCGTACCGTCATCGCCGCGCCGAAGAACTCGCGGAAAAAGAGCATGGCGGAACGGATGCCCGCCTTATTTTTGAAATCCTCGGAGATCGCCTGCGCGCGTTTTGGGGTAATGCCGTTGATGGCGCTCAACCAATCGGGATGATTTTCGATGACATCAAAGGTCTCGTCTCCGAACTCGTCGACGATGCGCTGTGCCGTTTTCGGTCCGATCCCCTTGATGGATCCCGAAGAGAGATAACGCAGGATGGAAGCTCTGTCGGCGGGCAACTGTTTTTCGCATTGCTCAACCTTGAATTGCCGTCCGTATTTGGGATTGTGCACCCATCTGCCATACACTGTCACGACGTCACCCTCGGCGATATACGGCATAATGCCCGTGATGGTGATCAGATCGTCGGTGTCGGTTCCCATGTCGCAGATGGCATAGCCGTTTTCCTCGTTGGCGTAGATCACGTGCTCGATGCTTCCCGCCATGCGCAAAAGCCCCTGCTCGTCCGCGCCGATTCTGAGCTGCTCGATTTCCATGCGCGCTCTCCTTTCCGTTCTTAGTTTTTGTGGGGAACTCTTCAAAAAAAGTCCCCCACTGTGTCATAACATACAAAGTTTTTCGCTTGCCGCCGCGTCAAGGATCGATCAGATAGCACTCCGCGCCATAGCTGTCGATGAGAACGGCGAATTCTTCGTCCAAGGTGTCGCCAAGCCCCACCGTACCGTCCATCAGGGCGGCAGAAATCAAAACGACCATCCGCCCACGTCCCTTTCCGACGGAGAGCGTCTGTGCCTCTCGCAACAACAGATCCATCGTTCTCGCATCCTGCTCTTCCATGATCTCGACCGCGACCGCGATCCGATCCGACGGAAACAACAGCTCCGCGAGCATCTTCACAGCACAGCAAAAGCCGAATACGGCGAGCATCGCAACGCCGATCTCTGTGATCAACCCAAGCATTCCACCGCCTCCCCTCCACTTGCAGAGTATGCAAGCAGGGCGATTCGGTGACACACCGTTGCCGTATGGATCAGCCCAACAGCTTTTTCAGATCCTCCGCAAGGTCGCACTTCTCCCAAGGAGCGTTCACATCCTCGCGTCCCATGTGACCGTATGCCGCGACCTGACAGTAGATCGGGCGGCGCAGATCGAATTTTTGAATGATCGCCGCGGGACGAAGGTCGATCAATCCGAGGATCGCCTCCTCGATCTTTTCCTCGCTGACCTTGGCTGTTCCGAAGGTGTCGATCAGCACCGACACGGGTTTCGCCACGCCGATCGCATAAGCGACCTGCACCTCGCACTTGCTTGCCAGCCCCGCCTTGACGATATTTTTCGCCACGTAGCGCGCCGCGTAGCAAGCCGAACGGTCGACCTTGGTCGGATCCTTGCCCGAGAAGGCACCGCCGCCGTGACGCGCGTAGCCGCCGTAGGTATCAACGATAATCTTTCTTCCCGTCAGTCCGGTATCTCCCGCAGGACCGCCGATGACAAAGCGTCCCGTGGGGTTGATGTAGATTTTGGTTTCGGCATCCATCATGTTCGCGGGGACAACCTTCTCGATCACCTCACGAATGATATCCGCGCGAATCTGCTCGGCGCTCACGTCGGCACTGTGCTGAGAGGAGACGACGATGGCATCCACGCGCACGGGCTTGCCGTCGGCACCGTATTCCACGGTCACCTGCGTCTTTCCGTCGGGACGGAGATATGCCAGCGTACCGTTCTTGCGCACCTCGGTCAGTCTCTTTGCCAGCGCGTGAGAGAGCGAGATCGGCAGAGGCATCAGCTCGGGCGTCTCGTCGCAGGCATAACCAAACATCAGGCCCTGGTCTCCCGCGCCCGTGTCAAGTCCGTCGGTATCGTCACCCGTCTTTGCCTCCAAAGATTTGTCAACGCCCATCGCAATATCCGGCGATTGCGCGTGAAGCGAGGTCAGAACCGCGCAGGAGTTGCCGTCAAAGCCGTACTCTCCGCGATCGTAGCCGATCTCACACACCGTCTTGCGCACGATCTCCTGAATATCGAGCGTTGCCTTGGTCGTCACCTCACCCATCACGCACACCATACCGGTGGTGCAGAAGGTCTCGCACGCCACGCGCGAGGCGGGATCCTGACGCAGCATTTCGTCCAAAATGGCATCCGAGATCTTGTCACAGATCTTGTCGGGATGGCCTTCCGTCACAGATTCACTCGTGAATAATTTTTTTTCGTTCATTTTCCGTTCTCCTAAAAGGTTTTCAAAAATTCCAAAACATATCTCACGGCAACAAAAAAGCTCCGCAAAGACGGAGCGGTTGGCTCTCATCTAACAGGATTTAGCACCTTACTTCCGCAGGTTGCTGTAACATCATCGTGCCTGTCACTACGTTACTCTTGATAAGATATATTTTATTGCTTATAGTATATCACAAATTCCGACACATTGCAAGTATTTTTTATTTTTTTGATCCACTTTCTATAAAAATAACAAAAATGAATAAGATGTATCTCCAAGACGCCGTTTTATTTGTGAAAAACTATGCTTGACAGAGATGAAGAAAAGATGTATAATTGTGAAGTGCATTTAATAAATAGAAATAAGAAGGAAATTACCATGAACGATTTCAACATTCTCTTCACGTTGGCGATCGCGCTGTTTGCGGGTCTCTTTATGTCGCGTATCGTCAAGCCGTTGGGACTTCCCGCCGTGACGGGCTATCTGCTCGCGGGCATTCTGCTCGGTCCCTACTGTCTCGGCAGACTCGGGGTAACGGGTCTCTTCTTTGATATGAGTCAGGCCAATCCCGCGATGGCAAGCATGGCAAGCATCGTGCAGGACGCCGCGCTCGGCTTCATCGCCTTTGCCATCGGCACCGAGTTTCGCCTTTCCTCGCTCAAGAAAACCGGACGTCAAGCAACCGTGGTGGGCATCGTGCAGGCGTTGGTCGCCATGCTTTTGGTGGACGGCGCGCTGATCGGTCTGCATTTTCTCCTCGGTGAAGATCGTCTGCCTTTGTCTGTTTGCATCACGCTGGGCGCGATCGCAACCGCAACCGCTCCCGCGGCAACTCTGATGGTTATCAAGCAGTACAAAGCAAAGGGCCCCTTGACCAACATTCTGCTCCCCGTGGTCGCGCTGGACGACGCGGTGGGACTGATCTGCTTCGCCGTTTCGATCGGAATCGCGCAGGCATTGGAGGGCGGCAGTGTCGGCATCATTTCGGTGCTGATCAACCCGCTTCTTGAGGTCGTGCTTTCACTCGTGCTCGGCACGCTGGTGGGCATCGTCTTCAGCTTTGCCGAAAACCTGTTCAAATCGAACAGTAAGCGTCTTTGTATCTCGATCACCTTCGTGCTCCTGACCATCGCGCTCTC
The DNA here is from genome assembly GCA_017517745.1 of Clostridia bacterium. GTDB lineage: Bacteria > Bacillota > Clostridia > Oscillospirales > CAG-272 > UMGS1865. The sequence goes on from JAFWYJ010000062.1 coordinate 8,929, forward strand.
CAAGCTGACCCACACCTTTGACAACGGTGTCAAGATCGCCTTCTCCAATCTGCTCGTCTGCATGATGCTGGGAACGATCTTCTGCAACGTCTGCGACTCGGCAGAGGAATTGATGGAGAGAACCGACAAATGGACCATGCCGATCTTCATCCTCTTCTTCGTCATCAGCGGCGCGGAGCTGGAGTTCAGCATTTTCAAGGACGGTATCGTGATTCTCGTGGGCGTAATGTATATGATCTTCCGCACAATCGGTAAATATTTAGGCGCGCGCTGGAGCGCACAGGCAACCAAATGCGATGCCAACATCGTTCGCTACCTGGGCGTCACGCTTCTGCCGCAGGCAGGCGTCTCGATCGGCATGTCGATCACTGCCGCCGCCGTTCTGACGACCGGCGGAACGGTGCGCAACATCGTGCTCTTCGCCGTCATGATCTACGAGCTGGTCGGCCCGATGCTGACCAAGATCGCCCTGACCAAGGCGGGTGATATTACCCCGAAGCCGACCGAGCCCCATCACCACACCATGGCGGAGGTCTTTGCCGACGACCTCGACGACGATCAGACCGAGTAAACCGTTTTTACATAACAAACAAAATCGCCCCCAAAAGCCGTTGACTTTTGGGGGCAATATTTTTTGTTTTTTCTTCAGATCCGATCACGGTGGCAAACGAGATAGAGGATCTGATAGCGTTCGGAAAGCCGATCGAGGAGCCCTCTCGCGGCGGTCAGCCTGTCGTCGTCGAGATTGACGAGCGGATCGTCGAGGAGCAGGAACGGCTTTTCTCCATCTTTGTAAAGCGCATCGGTCAAGGAAAGGCGTACGCAAAGCTCAACGGCATCGCGCCAACCTCGGCTGAAGCTTTCCATGCTTCGCGTCTGTCCGCCGTCGGGGCGCAAGCCGACCTCAAACGAAGCGTTCATCACCGCCTCGGGGGCCTCCCCTCCGATCAGATCCGACAAAAATCGACCAAAGCTCGTCTGCATATCACCCAAATAACGCGTGGAAAGCGCGTTTTTCGCCTCCTCCAGAAAGCTTGCCGTTGTCTTGATCGTCTCGGCATTCGCCTTTGCCTCCGCCAACCGAAGCTTCATTTGCGCAAGATGCGCCTCAATCTCGGGAATATGATCCACGTCGGTCTGCAAACGCTCCATGCTGCTCTTTGCCGTCGCGCGTCGGCGCTCCAGATCGGAGATTCGCGCTTGCAACTCGCGCTCCTCGACGCCGAGACGGTCGATCGCCGTCACGTCCTCGGTGTCACTCGGCTGATCCAGCCCCTTTTCGCGCACAAAGTCTGCCAACTCCGGCTCCTTGCGCGCGATCTCGCGGGAGAGTCGGTGATATTCCACCGTCTGCTCACTCACGCGCTCCAGGCATTCCCCTGCGCGCAGACGCTTCTCGGGATCGTGCTTTTTCAAAAACGGCTGCAATCGCAATTGCAATTCTCTCAAGCTTCCCTCTGCCGTCGCACGGTCAGAGGCGCGCCGGCGCTCAACCGCTTCTGCTTGCAAGAGCGCGGAGCTGTCTCGGCGCAAACGTTCCAGCTCGGCGGTATAATCCGCCTTCTGTTCCAAGCCCGCGAAAAAGCGAGCAAGATAAGCATGAAGCCGTTCCCCAATCTGCTTGCGCCGGCGATCCAGAGCCTCCAGATCCCCCGACAGACGGCGAATCTGCTGCTGACTCTCGCGCTCCCGCTCGGCGAGCAGACTCAGTTCGGTCAAAGCACGTGCGGGATCGTCGGTCGGCATACTGTATGCCGTCAACAGTTCTCGCACTTCTCGCAAAGCTTGCTCTCGTTGCTCCCGCAACCTTGCAAGCCCGGTCTGCAATGCTCGCTTCTCGTGCATCCGTTTGGCACGACTTCTCAACACGCCGATTCCCATCAAAAAGCCGATCGCGGCAATTGCCGCTCCGCCGATCAAAAACGGTATTTGCACAGAATGCAAAGCCGGTAAGAAGCCAAGCACAGCAATCAAAAGTCCAATCATCAATAACGTCACCGCCGCAGGCAATCGCGACACCTGAGCGCGGTCTTCCTTGAGGCGAAGGGCTTCGCTCTCCTTTTGCGCGCGTTCTGCCACGGATAGGCGTTCAAACGCCCGCTCGATCGCAGCCTGATTGGGAAGACCGCGAGAAAAGCGTTTTGTCTGTCCGCGATCGTCGCACGCGCTCCGAAGCATCTCGCAACGGATGCGCAGATCTCTCAGCGTCTCCTGATCTCGCTCGGCACGCGCCAACTCCTCTTCCTTCGGCACGCCCATCGAAAATCTCTCGCGCAATCGCAAGAGTGCCGCATCCGGATCGGCGGCGATCATATCCATCCGCGCACGCGCGGCGTTGATCTGCCCCCAAAGCTGTTTCTGCGTCTCCAAAGACTCCTGCGCAGGCGGTTCTCCGTCAAAATAAAGCCGCAACCGCGACAACCTTTCCCTCAGTGCCGTCAGCTCCGCGGTCATCTGCTGTCTGCGCTCGACGAGCGCGGCACGCTCACGCGCCAAGCCCGCGCGCTTCATCCGCTCGCGATTTTCCTCGCTCGCACGGTGCAAAGCCGCCAACTGATCGTCAAAATCCGCCAATTGCACCTCTTGCGCGCGCAACGCTTCCTCTACGCGCAGGCAACGCTCAAGCTCTGCTTGTCTCTCATAGATCTCCTGCTCCATTTCGGCGATCGCGCCGCGGTTACCCGTCATGACGTAATAACGCCGACGGCGATCCAACGCCTCAACGGCAACGTCATAATTCCCAATGTCGCCCACATCGTCCAAAAGATTGCCCAGCTTGGCGGAAATGCTGTTGTTGTCCTTTCCACCCGTCAGCATCCGCTGAGAGAGATAGGTACTGCGCTCAAAGCCGTCGGCATCGATCCCAAACAGCTCTTCGCCAAGCGCGGTGGAATACTGCGTCGAGGGAAGATTGGTCGAAAGATCGAAGAGCGCGAAGCTGTCGCCGCTCTCCTTTGCGCCAAAGCTGCGCTCAATGCGGAATCTGCCTTTCGAGGTTTCGATCTCCAAAGTGCCGCCATAGCTTCCGCCCTGCCACGGCGTATATTTTTTGCGCTCGTTCTCGTCAAGGGAGCGCTTGGAGGTGGCGGGGAGACCGTACAGCATCGCCTTGATGAAAACCGCGAGCGTACTTTTTCCCCAACCGTTTTTCTGATAGAGAACGTTCATGCCCGTCTCAAAGGAAAGGTCGAAATTGCAAAGCGTTCCGAAATTGTCCACGTGCAAGCGTAACAGCCTCACAGTCCCACCTCCTCACCGGTCAGTGCGCGCAAGCCGCAGGCGATCACGCGTTCCTTTTCCTCATCCTTCAATTTGGAGGCCATGACGCGGCGAATAAATTCCCCCTTGAGCGAAACGTCATGCGCATAATCCTCGGGGCGAATCAGAAGACGGCTCTTGTCCGCGACCTTGGCGAAATAAAAACGCTCGCCGAGAAGCGCCGCCAAACGCCCCGGATCCTTGGACACCTCAGCGGAGCAAGCTCCGATGAGCTCGACCTTGACAAGATCCGATGCCGCGATCCCCTCGACTGCCGCGAGAACACGCTCCTCCAGCTCAAACTGAGATGCGAAATCCGTGACGTCGCACGCCACCGTGTGAAGCGTACGACGCGCGATCGGAACGAAGCGCTGGGAAAGCTTCCCCGCCTCGATCTCAAGCAATACGTAGCCCTTTTGTCCGCATTCGTCAAAGCCGCGTCCCTCGAGGCATCCGCTGTAACAAGCGGTGCAGCGGTTGTCGACCTTGGCGGTGCGGTATTCGTGCAAATGTCCGAGAGCCAGATAATCGATTCCTTTGTTTTTGAGCTTACCGAAGCGGATCAAATCCTCACCCGGCACACTCTTCCCCGCGCCCGCGCGTTCCTGACCGTGCATCAAAACGACGTTGAACGCATCCGGATCAAGCGAAAGTGTCTCAACGTCGGGACGCTCGCTGCCCGTGATCACCACCTCACCGAAGGTATAGGACTGCCAAGCATCAGAGAACGTATAGAGATTTGCGGGCTTGTCCGATGCACTGCGAAGCGTGTTGCCGCGGTCATGGTTGCCCGAAAGATAGAAAAAACAGAGCGTCGGATGCGCCGCAATGAGATCCAGTACGTATTTTTCGGTCTTTTTGGTGATGTGATCGCTGTCAAAAAGATCGCCCGCGATCAGAATCGCGTCCACTCCGCCGTCGGCGGCAAGACGTACCATTTTTGCGAAGGTGGAAAGGATCTCCCCCTTGCGTTCGCGTGCTTTTTCGGCCGAGAGATTCGCCTCCATGGGAGAATCCAGGTGCAGATCGGCACAATGTATCAGTTTCATCTCTATGCATGCACATCCTTTCCAAGACGGCAAACAGTCGCCGTCACGTCGTCTGAGAACAGTATATCATATTTTTTGTCAAAAGGCAAGAGCGTTTTGTGAGCAAATTGCAATGACTTTGTTTTTTTGAAAAAATCCTTTCCGAAAATGAATTTTTTGGAATGGAAATGCAGAAAACTCTTGACAAAGAGGGGGCGGTGTGGTATAATTGGAATGTTAAATTTCAAGCAATGGAATATTGGGGTATAGCCAAGCGGTAAGGCACCAGACTTTGACTCTGGCATTCGTAGGTCCGAATCCTGCTACCCCAGCCACGCAAAGGACACCCAAGGGTGTCCTTTTTGCGTGGCTGGGGTAGCAGGATTCGCCCTATCCCGCGCAAGCGCGGGATGTATGGGAGGAAATTTGCAACGCAAGTTTCCTCGCAACGGCTTTGCCGTTGCTTCGCATCTTGCCGCCCGAAGATCGGGGAGCTTGCTCACCAGGCGCAGGGCGCGCGAATCTTCGCCGCAGGCGAATACCCTGCTACTCAAACAGAGATTTTTCCGCTTTTTTTCGACTCTGAAGTTTTTCGAAATTTTGTAGATGCATTTCGGGCATATTCGGGTCTGTAGACAGATTCGAACCGGCGAAATACATTTTTTGATATAGATTCCCCACAGAAGCAAAACCGTGGACAGATTTGAACTGACGAAATCTTTACTCACTTCAAATTCGAGTTTGGTTCAAAAAATGCGTTATTGTTTTCGCAACATTTTTCTGGTATAATATAATCACCGAGCCGGAACGGAATAATTTCTCAAAGGAGAACGCCATTATGAAATCCATAGGCGATAAGATAAAAGAATATAGGCAGAAGAATCATATGACACAGGAGCAGCTTGCATCGTGTCTGAATGTTACGTTTCAAACTGTTTCTAAATGGGAAACGGGCGTATCGAGCCCGGATTTGTCGTTGATTATTCCTATCACGAAAATCTTCCATATTTCTGCTGATGAGTTACTCGGTATCAATGATGTTGAATCGGATAAGAGATATGACGAACTCAAACAGGCTTACGATCACACTTACAAAACGGAAGATTTTGCAGAACGTCAAAGAATATGTGAAATTGCAGTATCTGAATATCCCGGAGATATGAAATGGTTGATCAGTCTCGCTTGGGTGGTATCGAACCGTTCCTTTGAATATGAGGACAATGATAGATACATTGCAGAACAGGAAAAAGCAATCAAACTGTTCGATGCAGTTGTGAAAAACTGCAAGGATGATATTATCAGAGGTGAAGCCATTCAAGGCATCACACAGCTACTCGGTTGGAGAGGGCGCAAGGACGAGGCAAGAAAATATGCGGAAATGATTCCCGAACAAACAATGATCTCTCGTGATGCGGTCTTAGAAAATGTTTTGGAAGGTGACGAACTGATCCTGTTTAAACAAAAGCGAATCAAGGATCACATTCACGATGTTCTTCGGGATTTGTCGCTAATGCCCACAGAATATACCGATCTCATTCGTAATATCATTAATACATTGATTCCCGACGGAAATTACATCGAATATAATCATAATTTGTACTATGCCGTACGAAGACAAATCAATCACACCTTAAATCAAACGACTAACGCTTCGACGGAACAGATTTATGGTTTGCTGAAAGAAATGAAATCGTATGCAAAAGCGTATGATGAGATTGTTTTTGCAAAGCCCGGAATTTACAAATATACGGTTCCGTGGTTCGATCATATTGAAGAAGATACGCGTGATTGGTTTGGAAACGAGGGTGAGCCGATGACACAGGATTTTTATAAATATCTCGAAGAACTCGAAAAAAGACAGTTTGAAGGACTGCGTGATCCCGAGTTTTTCGCTTTGCTAAAAAAATAAATACATAGGTTTAGTTTGCAAGCATGGCGTTGCGCCCCGGAAGATAGCGGTCAAGTGCAACGCCCATCATCGCAAGGGGTTAGTCTACCCTCTGCAAAATCTGCGTGCATCTAAATCAGCCATACACGGTTTTGCATCCAAATCGGACCCCCGGAGGGAGCCTTTTGAAAATCACTCGCGAAACGATTGAAATGTTTACAAAGTGGTGGTATAATGAAAGCAAGGAAGGAGCTGATCGATATGAACTTATTCAAAGCAGGAACGACATTACAACTCATTTACTGTTTCGGTTGCCTCGTGGTTGTGATATGTATGCCATTGTACTCTGTATTTGATACAACAACCTTTGGAATCATCTGCTTTGGAACAGGATCGATCCTTACTTTCATTTCTACATTTAACCCAATGGGACTGATTGGAACTATCCTCAATTTTGTTGCATGCTTCTCCTCTAACTTAAAGAAATCAAAGAAGATTTTAATATGGACGATCATTTCTCCTATTTTGATCGTACTATTTTGGGTATTAGCTGCATGCTTTTTGGTTCACTATAGCGGCGGTGTTTAATTGACATCGTTTCGTTTACAAACATGGCGTTAAAAGTCCGGTAGAACGCACTCCCATACACGCCCACGGGTTAGTGTACCCTCTGCAAAATCTGCGTGCATCTAAATCGGACACACACGGTTTTGCATCTAAATCGGACACACACCACACGCAAAGGACACCCAAGGGTGTCCCTTTTGCGTGGCTGGGGTGGACTTGGATTCGCCCTATCCCGCGCGAGCGCGGGATGTAGGTCCGCATTTTGCGAGCAAGCCGATGGGAGCTCGCTCACGATCAGTGCGAGCAAAAATCTTCAAATTCACTTGCGAATTTGAATACCCTGCTACCGACAATATTTCACACAACACCCAAACGGTGGACAGATTCGAACCGACACACCTATGAGAAAATGTTAAAAAGCGTTAATACAAATTGTATTTAATCATCAGGCATTCTAAAAATTTATCCGCATCAAGGGTGCGTTCCTTTGATGCGGATTTTTAACATTTCATTTTGTTGTATTATTTCCACTTTCCCATTGACTCACGGCGTTCTTGTTCTTTTCTGTCTGCTTCGTCCTTAATAAGAGCTTTCTTTTTGTCTTGTGCATTTTTAATTATTCGAGGAACTAACACCAATATAAACGTAAACAAGATCCTCAAAATCGTTACGGAAAGTGCCGAAGAAAGTGCTGTATAAAAGCTCTTTGCAAAAAACGCAAGCGGTATATAAAGTGGAATGGAAGCACAGAAGATGAATGCGGAAAGCGCAAATTCCTTTTTGTATTCATCGCTATCTGTATTGGGTTTATCGTCACTTAGCGAACGCAAAAAAGCAATAAATAATTTATTTCTTCCTAACAAGAAGAGGTTGCCCTGTTCCTTATTCACAAAGGCAATAATAGCATAAATGGAAGAGCAAATACCAAATACAATTGCCGGGGCAGAATGAAAAGAAATTGCGGCGTTTTCATTTAAGATCACAGGCAACACACAGGCAAATAAAATTACAATAGACAATATAATTAATATAACATTGCTTTTAATTTTCATAACTTCACCCTCCCTTTGGATTATTATAACATAAAAATATGAATAAATCAATCATTAATAAGCTGTTTTTTCAAGATGATTATGTGAAATATTAATTACATAGGCTTCGTTGCAAGCATGGCGTTAAAAGTCCGCAAGCCCGCGGAATCTTTTAGCTCCCATACACGCCCACGGGTTAGTCTACCCTCTCCAAAAACGGACCGACGGGAACGTCGGTCCCTACAAGAAGGACTTGCAACCCTCTCCCACCGCAAAAAATCGGGCGGAAAACCTCGAAAGAGGTTTTCCGCCCTTTTTCTTTCGTCTTGGGACGAAAGATTAGTTTGCGATACCCGAGTGCTCGATACCCTGTACCAGGAATCTCTGGCAGAAGGCATACAAAACAACCAGGGGCAAAATGATCAGCAAACCGCAAGTATTTCTGATTGCCGAATAGTACAGACCTTGACCTGCATATTCGGTTTCCAGCGACTTGGGAATTTCGACCATCTTGTAAAGCATCTTCGTATCAGACGTCGGCATGAGCGTTCCCGTGTAGAAGGCATCGGTCCACTGCCAGCAGAACGCGAACAGGAACACGGTGATCATCATGGGGATGGATACCGGCAGAATGACCTGGAAGAAGGTGCGCAACGGTCCGGAACCGTCCATGTACGCGGATTCCTCAAGCTCATCGGGCACGCCGCGGAAGAACTGACGCAACAAGAAGATGTAGAGTCCGTTCTTGAATGCAAGTCCCGTCAGAGAGAGCAGGAACATGGGCGCATAGGTCTCGGTCAAGCTGATACCCGCCTGGGTGATCTGCATCTGCACCCTGTACTTCTCCAATTTGGATCCATCGGGGATGTAAGCGCCCCACTTGATTTCGTCGGGAAGAACGTTCAGTCCTTCGAAGAATTCCTTGACACCCTCACCAAGCTCGGTGATGTTGTGTCCGAACAGCTCGATTCCGCCGCCCTTGAGCAATCTCACGATACCAAACACGTCAAAGTAGCGGAACTCCAAGAACATGGAGGTACGCAACGTCTGGTGAGGAACGATCATGGTCAGCATGACCAGCATGAACAGGAATCCTCTTCCTCTGAACTTGAACTTTGCAAAGCCGTATGCAATCAGACAGCAGATGAAGGTCTGGATGATCGCGCAGCAGAACGAAAGCGTGAAGGTGTTCAGGAGGCACTCCCAATAAGCCAGCTCATCGATCACCGCACGGTAGATATCCAAAGAGAAATTCTTCGGGATCAGTCGCACCGTCACGTCGACGAAGTCCTGCATTGCCATGAAGGAACCCGAAATCTTCGTCAAGAACGGGAAGATGATGATGTAGGAAATACCAATCATCAACACCATACGGAAGATCGCAAGCACGACCTTTGCGAGAAAATGGAAGTTCAGAAATTTTGCTTTCAGTCGTTCTTTCAGCGGCGAACGGTCAAAATCCACACGGATCTTGTTTTTGGTTTCGCGCTTGACGACCGGCTTTTTTTCAATGTTTTGTGCGTTCATTTCTTTACCTCCTTTTCTCAATCATTTTTGCGTTGGTAGAACACAAACGCAGAAAGTATGGCTGCGATCAGGGCAACCACCGCAATAACGATGAGGAAGTACACCCATGCCATTGCAGAGCTGATGACCTTGTCCTTGTTGTAATAATCGGAGATAAACGACATCACCGCATTGTTGCCGGTGGTGAAGGAGTCGATCACGGTATAAACACCGTTTACCAAAATCATCGGGCTGATCATCGGGAAAGTAATCTTCCAGAAGGTCTCCCACGCGGTTGCACCGTCGATCTTACACGATTCGTAAACTGCGGGAGAAATCGACTGCAGACCCGACAGGAAGATCAACATTTGTACGCCGGCACGGTTGACAATATTGTAAATATTGTTGATTGCCGAGGTAACGTACTTCACGAGTCCCGTACCGACCTTCATGTTTGCGAAGAGCTTCTCCATGTCCATGGTGGAAATCAGATCGTTTGCGGTACTCTGTCCACTACCGTCATCAATACCGCCGGTTCCCTCCATGTAGCTGTTCATGATGTCCTTCGCTGCGATCGACTCCATGATACCGGTCGAAAGAATGACCGGGATGAAGAAGATCGCGCGGAAGGCACCTCTTCCCGCTGCCTTCTGGTTCAGCATAACTGCCATGAAGAGCGAGAAAATGAGGATTGCGGGAACGTCAAAAGCCAGCTGGCCCAAGCCCGTGACCAAGGTTTCCACGAAGTCGGGGTCCGTTCCAAGTGCATAACTATAGTTTTCCCAACCGACAAATTCCAATTCATATCCCGCTGCTGCGGTGATCTTGAGCGAGTGAAAACTCAATTTGATCGATTCATACACCATCGGAAGATAGATGACGATGAATCCGATGATAAACGGAAGAATGAAGAACCATCCTGCACGCGCCTTGCGGCGGTCAAGGGAGGCTATTTTTCTTCTCTTCGGCTTTTTTGCCGAATCCATTGCTACGTTGTTCGTCATGAAGCATTCCTCCCTTTCTTACTGATGATGGATCACAACGTATCCGCCGCGCGGGATCGTGTACGTGGTGACGGTTCCCGTGGTGGGATCCTCGTAATCAACGATAACAGCAAAGTTGTTGTAGTTGAGGATGAAGGATTTGTACGCGGTCTTCTCATGGGTTTCCGCATTACGGTCACCGTAGGTCACAACCACGATTTGGTTGTTGTCCACACGGTACTTGTCGTGTGCCGTACCCTGATCGACAGACTCTTCTTCTTCCTTATCTTCCTCGGTCTCAGAACCTGCCGCCAAAATGTTCTCGGCAGTGTAGATCGCCTTTGCTTCGACCAATGCCTGCTTCAGGAGCTGATAATACTCATAGTTGCCGTTCGAACGGTCATCCATGATTGCAAACAGATCCTCCAGAGCCTCCAACGCGATATCCACAACGTAGAACTCGCTGCCTTCGGTTACATATTTGTCGCTGCCGCTCAGCGCAGAGCCGGCATCGGCAAATGCAGCCTCAGCGGAAGCCTTGTACGCATCCATCTTGGCCTTCATGTTCTCCTTGACGGTGTCGGAAAGATCCGAGTCGTCGATGATCTGCTTCGAAGTCTCGATCTCCGCAATCAGGTCATTGCCCATCTGCAGATATTTTTCCATCGTTCGATAGTTCAAAATAACCAGCGAAGCATAAGATCTGACCGTATTCAGAGTGCTCTGAAGATCCTTGACGGCGTCCTCGGGAGAAACGTCGCTCGTAGCATCATCGCCAACCGTATCCTTCGGCATCAACTTTTTCAGGGCAGAATTCAACTTGTCGGAAATCTGTTCGATCTGTGAGAGCATCAGCGGGTAGTAACCCGTTTCAACCTGCTTGCCCTCCTCGTTATAGGAGTTCGAGTAGATCTCCTTGTTGAGTTCCTTGATTTCCGTCAGATATCCTTCCACAACCGAGGTGGCGTTTTCTGCCTTCTGCCAAGCATTTGCAACCGAGAGAACCTTTTCGGTCTCGATCTGCTCCTGGCGGTTCTTTTCTGCCTCTGCGGCTGCTTCCATCTTTTCTCTCAGATCATCTTCCAACTCATCGGGGTCAAGAACACGCTTGCCGATCAAGAAGTCGTGCGCGATGATCTCCTTGTTCTGAACGTCCTTGAGCAGACCGTTCAGCTTGTTGTAGTAGTAAGCAACGTCCTCTTCCCAAATGTCATAGCGAACAGAATAGTGCTGGCTGAGCAGGAAGTCTTCCTTCAGCTCATTGGTGTTCTGATAGGACAAGAGGAAGTAGAGGCCGGCTCCGTTTTCAATTGCACGGAGGATTGCATAATCGGTATCGCCTTCCTTGTTGAACGGCGTGCCGGCAAACTGTACGTAGCCGTGCAGAACCGCACCGATGAAGGGAACCGAAGCACTCGACTTGATGTAACGGCTGGAGTCGAGGTCGACGTTGATGATGTGATCGAGGTAGCCCCAGCTGTATGCATTCGCGCCCTCGGACATCAGGCTGTAGCCCGCTTCCTTCAGGTCTTGGAATGCCTGGACGGTGTAATCCTTGCCGTCCTCACGGTTGTAAGGATCATCCTCGTCAAAGTCGGAGTTCAACGTGGTTCCCAAGGATGCGACCGACATGGAGTTCAGGCCGTATTTCTCGTAATTCTTCATCAGCTTTTCATAGAACTTGCTGTAACGCGAAGGAGAAACCGCCAGCTGATAGAAGCTGATGTAGGTCTGCTGCGTCGCACTGTACTGTCTCAGAGAGGAATAGCGGTTATCGATCGTCTTGACCGCGTCCTTCTTGAGGTTGGTATCGTCGAACAGCGTGTTCATATGAATGTAAGCGAAATCGAAATCGGGATAAAGTCCGAGATGCGAGGTTCCGCTCTCGTTGACCGCTGCGGCCTTTGCGATCAGCTCCTCAAAGCCGCCGGCACCGCCGACTGCCTTCTCCCACTTCAACTTCGAGGGAACGGTGGAATACATACCGCCGTTTGCAAAGCCCTTGAGCTTGAAGTTGATGTTCTTGATGCCCTGCTTGGAGAGTGCATCATACATCTCGTACACGTTCTCAAAGGTTGTCAAGGGAGTCATCACCGAGACGGGGATGGTTGCGATCTGTTGGATGGTCTGCAATGCGCCGAACACCTCGAGATACAGAGGAATATTGTCCTCGGTTTTCTCTTCCGTCAGCTTCTTGAGTTTGCCGGAAGAAACCAAAGAATCACGGTATGCCTCAGCCATGCCCAACCAAGTGGTGTCATAGTAAGTATAGGAAGCATTTTCCTGCTGTGCTGCCTTTCCGATGTTCTTGTCGGTCAGCATCTGATAGTGAATCGTGATACTTCCCGTGTACTTACGCTCGGAAACAACCGTCCAAGACGAGCTTCCCGTGACCGAAATCGAATCTGCCAGGTCATAGCTGTCCTTCGGCTTCGGGTTGAAGTAGTTCATCATGGAGTTGTAATCACTCAATGCACCTGCGTGGTAGGTCGCGATCTCTGCCAAGGATTCGCCCTCTTCGATCACTGCCACAAAGCCACGCTCATAGATGTCAGCCGTACGCTCGATCTCGGCGCGAGACTGTGTCAGAGTTCCCTTCAGTTTATCCACGATGAATTTCTCGATGTCATCGAGATCCATCACGGTGTTGGAAACACGAAGCTCATAGTTGTTGGCTTCCGGAGTGGTGAGAGTCGAACCGTTGGAGGCTTTTTTGATCTCCAGCGTTTTCTCATCCAGAACCAAACGAGAGGTGAACTTGACGTTGTAGATCTTTTCGGATGCTACCGAACCGTAAACGGGATAACGAACGGTCTTCTGATAGGTACCGGAGATCTGGTGGTATGCGTAGTCGGTTCCGTAAACCTTTCCACGCACCGTGGTGGTCGAGCTGGTATCCAACTGCTCATAGTCGAACAGAGAGCCGGAGCCGTCGGGATAGAAGTTGTAACCGTTGCACTTTTCGCCGTCCGCGTTGTAAATTCCCGCGTTTCGGCTGTTGCCGGCGCCCATATAGGGCAGAATGCTGATATTCTCCAGGGTGTAGTTCGTCATGTCGTAGCGCAAGCCGTTACAAGGCAGCGTCACGCGCAGACCGTTTTTGTCCAAAGAATATTCCAGAGCCATCTTGAACAGCGGATAGCGCTCGTCGGGCGCAACGTATCCGGTCTCTGCATGGTCGGCATCCATCTGCTCGAAGGTATAATCCGTGCAGTAAGTCTTGACGTAAGCCTCACACCAGTTCAGCTCAACGTCAAAAAGGTCGGATTGAATGACCCAGATGTTCATGGTTTCACAAACCGGGTACATTTTCAAAAGTGCGGCCTTTGCCTTTTTACCTTTTGTTTTTTCCAAGTTTTTCTCTTGGTACATCAGCAAAAACTTCTTATAGTAGAATTCCTGAATATCGCCGTTCTGAAAAGCCTTATCCATCGGTCCTTTGATGAACTTCTGGAAGCTTTTGTCGGAGATCCATCTCGGAACCAACTTTCTGGTTTCCTCTCGTCCGATGGAATATTCCACACGGACACCGTTCTTGATGTTGAGAACGTTGATCTGCTGACGCATTGCAGCCTCTTCAAAGCTATACAGGTACTTGGTGGTACCGTTGTCCACGTACTGAATGATGATCTGCGAGAGGATCTGCTTCTTCGTCGCGGCAGAACCGATCGACGATCCAACGTCATACGGATTCGAGAAAAGGATGTTGCCCGTTGCGACCTCGCGGGTTGCGACCTCGCCGCTGACAGAGTCGATATACAGCTCATAGCCGTCTTTCGTCATCATCAGCTTCATGCTGGCAAGCTTTTCCTCGGGGGTTTTGTAAAGCGTTCCAACGTATTTGCTTTCAATCACCTTATCGGAGCTTTGGTTGCCGGTAGTGGCGGATGCCTCTGCAGACACGCCAACCACCATTCCGCCGACCAAGAGAACGACTGCCAAGAGTGTCGAAAGTATTCTATTATATAATTTCATTTTCTAACCTCCTGTGTCGTTAAGCCCGGTATTGCAGCTCGGTGATAATGTTGGTAACCAAGCTGACCAGCTTCGTGAGAAGCATACTGAACAAAAGAACGATAAATACGATACAAGCCATTGCAATGACCGTACCCAAAACGGTGATGACGTTCTTGCCCATCGAATAGTCGTGCGTGACCATCGTTCCGAAGAAGATGAGCAAGCCCAACCAAATGAAGGAGAAGGTTCCGATGGTGGAGATGATGCCCACCTCGGTCGTGGTGACGAAGTTCGAGAAGAAGGTCATCGGGATCGTCAGAATGATCACGGGGAGCAAGCTGTACGAAGTCGCGATGAAGATGTCTCTGAAGCTTCCTTCACCCTCAAACAGCGTCGTCAAACACCAGTTTGCAAGCACGAAGAGCATCAGGGGAACCAGAACGGAGATGCACTGTGCCCAGATGGTGGAGTACATTCCCGTGGGGTTGAGCACGTAGCCCTGACCAATGCTTTGATAGAAGAACGCGACGATGGTCAACGCGATGTAGACCAGAGATGCGCGAACCGATCCGCGGTGCTCATGCTTGAGGTCATAGAAACCGTCGAAGGGATGGAACATGACGTAGAAGCCGTACAACAGCTCCTCGCCAAAGGTCTTGCGCGCTTTTCCGTCGGTTGCCACGCGCTTGTTCACCTTGGCTGCCCAGCCGAAGAACTTGACCACAAGGACGATACCCACAATGATGCCAACCAGCATCAGGATGAACCAAGAGGACATCCATTCCTTGCGGACTTCCTTGTAGGAATTCGACCAGTTTTCAACGTCATAAGCCGTCTCGTAATATTCCAACGCCTCCTTGAAGTCACCGCTGCGGTAAAGAGCGTTACCGATACCGACGTATGCGGCGTCAAAGTTGGAGTTTCTCTGCAGCACCTTCTCCCAACAAGCGATTGCGTAGTTGTAGTCCAGCGAGTTCTCCGCAGCGATCGCGCTGAGCAGGAGGTCGCCGTATTCGGTGCGCTCGTAAACGATAATGTTGTTGCTTCCCCTGTCAAGAACGAGCAGGGTGTCATCCTGATAAGTAACCGCCTTAATGCTGGTAATACTTCCCAACATGGAGCCCTTATCACCGAAAGCGAAGAGCAGGTTACCGTTGAAATCGTAGGTGTAGATCTTGTTACGCTTCGCGTCGATGATCGTCCAAGTCTTTTCGGGACCAACCGCAACGTCAATGACGTCGGAGGGGCCGTTGTAGGTGGAAACCTTGCTCTTGAAATCAACCTCACCCGCCGGAGGCCAGAAGCCGTTACGCTTCATGATCTCGTCGCCTGCGGGGTTGAGAAGCTTGACCGGCAGGTCGGTGCCGCTCTTGCTCTTGCCCAAAATCGCACCCTCTACCTTTTCATCATCGATCGAAGTGGAGGTTACGTAAATGAAACCGTCATCATTGATGGTGATGTTACAATATTCAGTAGGAACGAAGAGCTCGGAGAGTTTTTTCTGATTGTCGGTCTGGAATCTTCTCCAGAAGATCTGCCATGCATCGATCACAACCTCTTGCGCGCCGACGAAGCCGACGAACTGACCGTTGGGGTCCAGAACGATGATACCCTGATAGGTCTTATCGGAAACTACGTAGATTCTGCCGTATTGGTCGATTGCCATTGCAACCGGCTTATAGACGTCATCCTGACCGAGCAACTGGCTTTCGGGAGCGTCGATGATCGCCTCGAAGTTGCCCTCCAAGTCAAAGCGAACCAAACGGTTGTTGTTGGTATCGCAAACCCAGATCGCCTCGTCCGTGACGAATACACCCTGCGGTGCCGTCAAAGAGTCCTCATTTCCCTGTCCGTTGATGAACGTGGAAATCTCAAACTCATAATCGAAGTAACGGCTGAGCACCACGATACGGTTGTTACCCGTATCCGCGATATAGACCTTCTCTCTCGAGTCGGTGACCATATCACTGGGGCTGTTGAAGTTCTTTTCCATTCCCATCTGCGTATAGGAAACCGATTTGTTTGCCGAATATGCATCGGGAGAATAGAGCGCCTCGCCGTTGATCGAGTAGGTGTAGGTCTGATATGCCGAGGATGCGCCGGCACCCACGGTCATCGCAGACGCGATCATCAGGAAAGACAATACAAGCAACAAAACAGATGTAATTCTTTTCATATTGTCCTCCTTTTAGTCTTTCATACCACTCGAACCCATCGTTTCGATGATGTTCGACTGAGAAATTACGAATACCAGAATCGGTACCGCCATCATCAACACGGTTGCCGCTGCCGATGCACCCTGACGCTTGATACCGCCGGCGGTGATCTGCGAGATCGCGTAGTTGATGGACTTGAGCTGTTCGGAATAGATGTAGGTCGAAGCACCCGCGTTCCAGAGTCCCTGGAACGAATAGATGATCAGCGTCAGCCACGCGGGCTTAACCATGGGCATCGCGATCGTCCAATAGGTACGGATCTCACTCGCGCCGTCCAGACGGGCACTTTCCAGCACCGTGTCGGGAACCGCGGTATCCATAAACTGCTTCATCAGGTACAGACCGAGTGTCGAGCCCCACGCGGGAATGATGATCGCCCAATAGGTATCGATCATGTTCAGCGCACTCATGATGATAAAGCTGGTAATTGCGGTGACGGTCGAGTGGAACATCAACGAAGTCTGAATCGTCTTGAAGATGAATTTTCCGCCCGGGAACTTGATCTTTGCAAGCGCGTATGCTGCCATGGACGCCAGGAACAGGTGTCCGAAGGTTCCTCCGACGGAGGTCAGCACCGTGTTGAACACGTAACGCGAGAAGGGCACCCAAGAGTCGTTCATCAAGGTGAACAGATCGCGATAGTTTCCAAGGTTGGGACGGCTCACCAAGAATTTCGGAGGATACATCCACAACTCATCCAACGGCTTGAGCGATTGGCTCACCACGTAAATCATCGGCAACACCATGAACGCACCCAGCAGCGTGAGCATGATGGTAATGCCGGCATCTCCTCCCGCCGAACGCGAGAGAACAACCTTATGTTTTCTTGTTCTTAATTTTGCCATATTACGAACCTACCTTCGAGATGGCCTTCTTGACGACTGCATTTGCGCCCACCATGATCAGGAAGAGCACCGTTGCGATTGCCGAAGAATAACCGATTTCATAACGCTGTCCGCCGTAGTCCTCGAGGTGGTGCATAATGGTATGCGCCGCGTAGTCGACAGACGGGAAACCTGCGAGTGCGGTAACAACCGCACCGAAGCCGAACGAGCCTGTAATTGCCATGATTGCACCGAACATCAGCTGCGGCTTCATGCTGGGCAACGTGATGTACCAAAGCTCCTGCCAACGGTTCTTGACACCGTCCACGGCGCCCGCCTCGTACAGAGAGCGGTCAACGCCCTGCAAACCTGCGATGAAGGACAGGAACGAAGTACCCAGAGAGGTCCACAGAGCCACGACGATACACAAAGGCATGACCGTGTTGGCATCCTGGAACCACTTGTGCGGCTCGGTCAGAACACCGATCTCCATCAGTGCTGCGTTCGCCCAACCCTTGGAGTCCGCTGCGAAGAGCGTACCCCAAATCAGATACACCTGACCTGCGATGGAAGGTGAATAGAAGATGAGGGTAACGATCGAACGGATGCGGGGGGAGAGCTCGTTGATGAACCATGCAACCAGGAACGACATCAGGTACGATGCCGGTCCTACGATGGCTGCGAAAATAAAGGTATTGGTACAAGCGGTGAGGAATACGTCATCTGCGAAGAACAGATTGATGTAGTTTTCGATCCAGACGATGTCGGGCATCTGGAGCATGTTAAAGTTTGTAAAACTGATGACCACCGAGAGGATGACGGGGACAACGGTGAACAAAGTAAACACAAGCACATAGGGCAGGATGAGAAGATATGCTACCCAATTGCGCTTCATTTCCTTGCGGATCCATTGTCCGTACGTCAGATCCTTTCTGGCAACAGCTTTGCGTTCTGCTGTTTTTGCTGACATTGCTCTTTCTCCTTACTGAAATATTTTCATGAAGCGGTTTACTGATAAGAAGTAAGTGCCTTTGCGGCGTCATTGAAACACACGCTGATGAAATACACTAACTGCTGCTCATTGAGGCTGTCGATTCTGTATCCGCCGTTTTGGGACTCGGCAGTCTGCTTACAAACGTTCTTGTAATAGCTGGGCATGGAAACAACCTGACCGTTCACTTTTGTGACGTCAATCATCTTTCCGTCCCACATCTGGCTCAAAATCGTCTCAAACATGTTTGCCGCTTCACCAAGTTGAGCAATCTTTTGGTT
Source organism: Clostridia bacterium (assembly GCA_017517745.1). Taxonomy (GTDB): domain Bacteria; phylum Bacillota; class Clostridia; order Oscillospirales; family CAG-272; genus UMGS1865. The sequence continues at coordinate 27,459 of JAFWYJ010000062.1, forward strand.
TGCTACAGCATACTTTGCGGCTTCGATTGCCTCGGTGTATCGGGTATCACCCTCGGCAATGTACTTTTTGGTCAGGTTGTCGATGGCATTCATCGCTTGGTTCATTCTCTTGGAAGCCAACGTCTGACCGATCTCAAGCGTTTCGAGCTGGAACTCCTCACGCTTACGGGTAATCTCTTTGTTGATGGTGTTGATGTAACTGAGAATCTCGGTGGTCGGGTCTGCATCATCGTTCAGTGCTGCGAGGAATGCGAAGTTTGCGTGACGGCCGATGAAGTAACTACCGGGGTAGTTCGGGATCGCCGCGAGGTTCTCGAACTGCTTTGCAACCTCTTCATACTCCTCCTGCGTCCAAGGCATCGTCTCAAGCGCGAGGCGGTTTGCGGTGGGATGCTTTGCGGAGTCACCGATGATGGCAACCATTTCGTTCGCATAATCGGACTGCGCCTCTGCACCCGTGTACCACTTCATGAACTTCCAAGCCGAAGCCTCGTCATCGATGTTGGAGATCATGACGACTGCCGCAATGGTGGAGTCGGTGGTGTTGTTGATGCTCTTATCTTCGTACAGAGTTCCGGGAACGGGAACGAATGCCCATTTACCCTCGATCTCGGTTGCGAAAACCTTCAATTGGTTATAGAGTCCGGTATAGTCGGAAATGATGATCGGCATTTCACCGGTTCTGAAACGGTTTGCCGCGCTGTAGGAATACGGGAAAGAGTGCTGGGTAAACATGTTACACATCTTCTCAAACGCCGCCAGACCCTTGATCGAGTCGAGGTTGATTCTCATACCGTCATCGGCATAAAGGTCACCGTTTGACTGATACAGGAAGATCTTGTAGTTGGTGGTCACACCGATCTCCATGTTGTTCGACTCGAGGATCGATTGGGCAGTGTAGATATCTTCCCAGGTCTTGGGAATTTCGATTCCCACTTCATACAGAATGTCCAAACGAACGAACATCATCTGGAAGGTCTGCGTTTCGGGCAAGCCGTAGGTGTGAACATCACCGTCGGCATCCGCAATTTCAAGCTGGAGCATTGCCGCTCTGTTGAAGCATGCGGTCACCATTTCGTCAAAGCCTTCCATGCCCTCAATGTTGGTCAAGGCTCCGCGAATCGCGTAGTTGATGACGGTTTCGTCGGCAAGTCCGAGATAGACGTCAGGTCCCATGCCTGCCAGAATCGAAGGCAACAGCGTGCCGCCGCTGACCAGCTTGAGGTTGACTGCGATTCCCGTTTCGGGAGTGAACTTGTTGGTGGTCATGTTACGGATAACCTGAGACTGGTCGCGTCCGTATGCAAGCCAAACGTCCACGGTTGCATCGGTCGTGCCGTCATCCATCGCACCCATGCTGTTGTAGTCACGGATAAAGCTCTGGTAGAAGCTCTTGCACTCGTGCCAGAAGGTCTGGAAAAAGTTTGCCGCCGACTTCGGCTCTTCTGCGGAAGCAGGCTGGATCATGATGTAGTCCAGCTGCAGAGGCTGTGTCTTCGCATCGGTCAGGAAGGTACCGAGGTTACCGACGTAGCTCTTGAAGTTATCCAGGTTCTTTGCGATTTCATCCTCGTCGTAAGCCAACTTACGGAGCAATCCGACCAACTGGTCGCAGGTTCCGGTGTAGGTCGACGCGGTGTCTGCCGTATCCTTGAGGAATGCGGAGATATCTTCGAGGTTCTTCGCCTGCTGCATCATGTCGATCAGCGTGTCGGGCAACAAACGAGAGAAACCGTAGTCGCGGTAGTCATCGGGCTCGGTTCCCGTCAGCTTGATAATGCTGAGGTAGTCCGCATTCAATGCATTCAGCGCGTTTTCGATGCGCTGAACGATCTCACCCATCGAACCGAGTGTCACGTCCCAACGAAGCGTATAGGTCACGCCCTCGCGGAAATAGATCTGATATGTATCGGCGACCTTGTCACCGTTGGCATCGGTACCGTTGCTCAGACCGGTGACCTGCCACTTCGTTCCGTAATCATAGCGAAGCTCTGCAGCCTCAGCGAAGGGCGTACCGTTGTAGTAGCCGGCAGTCGTTCCGAACTTTTCCTTGTAAGCAGCTTCGCTTTCATAATTGGTATAAATCGAAAGCGAGCGGCTGACAAACATACCGTCCAGGTAGCTCTGCTTGTATCGAGTGAAGATCTCGTACATGCCCGAGCCATCCACATTGAACTTGTATTCCACCCATTGACCGGGCATTGCCCACTTCTCGGTACCGATGGTGTTCAGCATCACGCGAGTGGTATCTGCAGGAGAGGTCAGAGGAGAGGTACGGTCCTCGATCGGGTAAACACCGTTGGTGGAGGTCTTGTTGCCAAGCTCCGCCTCGATCTTCACGGTGCCGGTTCCCTCGTCGAGGTTTCCTACATTATTTTTAATAGAAGCCAAATAGTCGGCATAGGATTGTGTCTTCGCATAGGGCTTGATGCGGATTTCCGCCAATGCCATGCTCTCGTTGACGCCATCGATCGTGATGGTGATCTGACCGTTCGCATCGGGAGTGAGAACGAATCCGAAATCGTCAGTGAAGAATCCACCGCTGTCGCGCATTGCGAAACTGGTCCACTCGGGCGTTTGCACCATGGTCGGACGCAGTTCGTTCGCGGTTGCATCGGTGATGAAGAAACGCAAGTCATACTTTTCGATGTACTCATAAATCGCCTGCGTGATGACGGTCGGGCGCTCGACGACGACAGACTTGCCGTCCTCTGCGGGCGTGCAAACCAAGCCTGCGGCAACACCCTCGCTGACAACGGTATCCATCACGTCTTTCTTCTTGAGTTTATAGGTCGCGGTCAAAGGCGACGTCTCATCAGGCTTGAATGCGCCCCAAAGCTTTGCAAAGCTCAGAGAACGCGCCTCGGAGAAGGGAGCCTCTCCGTTGATGTAGAATTCACGCTCAATCGCGGCTGCCTTACCGATGATCGGGTAATACAGCAACTCAATGCTATACAAACCCTCGGCAAGTCCCTTGCCCGCAAAATCCAACGTCCACGTCACAGAGCCGTCATTGGGCGTATAAAGCGCCTTCTTGCCTCCGATCTCTTCCACGTAGACGAGGCTCTCTTTTTTGTATCCTCCGTCTTTTACCGCCGCTTCAACAGAGTCGTAGATAGCGAGAACAACCGGATTGCCATTCTCATCCTTCTTCGTCCGATCGTAAACGGTCATCATCCATTTGTCGCCATCCAGGGTGATTTCCACTCCGTCTCTTCGAACGAAGGTCCAACCCGAAAAGGCGTCAAACGTCTGTGTTTCGGCCACGGTGGGATTTTGGAAGAAAGCGGCGTGCTTTTCGATGTACTCCTTGTAGGAGATCGTGTTCAGCTCGTCGCCGTAATCCTCGATCGACTTGTCCGTGACAAAGGAGTTGATTTCGTCTGCTGCGCTAACAGCCACAACAGCGGTACTCACAAGAAACATGAACGCCAAAGCGAAGCAAGCAATTCTTGTGAACTTCGTTTTTCTCATTTGCTTTTCCTCCTGCAAACTGAAATAATGGGGTTCTCCCCTTTTTGATTTTGCGACCAACCCCGAACCGGCAAAGACCGCTTCGGAACCGGCACAAATAGGGCGCGCCCGCGCACGCAAGAAAGAATTTTGCGCGTTCCCTGACACAAAAGGATCCACGCAAAAACCTAAAAAACGCCGCAAAAGCGTTCAGCCCACCCGCATTTGGGCAGACTTCCCCCCATTTTGATAGAATAATCATACCACAAAATCGATTTTTTGTCAAGCAAAACCGTTCACGAAAAAATCTGTTTTTTTCATCCGCAATCGCAAAATTCATGAGTTTGACAAACAGAAGTTTCAAAAAGTTTACAACCTTTTTTATTCATCTTTCGTTCAAAAACGATTATTTTTTGCGAGCAGTAAATTTAATTTACGGCATTTTTGTTAACAATCCGCGCAATTTCCTTAATTTTTGTTTATTTTTTCGCAACATTTTTTCTAAAAAAAGTCATATTCTCAAAACAGTAATTTTAATTTACCCTCAAAAAGGAGAGTTGAATTTATCATTTGACAAAAAAAGCCATTCAACCTTTGTGCAATCCACACAAATTCAGGCGCTTTTTTTCTACATCCTCGCAATTTGCACAAATGGCATATTTCTCCTATATATTTCCATTTTTCCGGCATTTTCAGAGTTTCTCAGCGTTTCTTGCCTCTCTCGGAGACTCTCCGAAATGGCGGCGATATGCTCGGCTGAAAACGTAAATCGAGGAAAATCCAAGCCGTTCCGCAACCTCTGTGACCGATGCACTCCACAAAAGTTCGCGCGCACGCTCCATCCGCTTTTGATTTCGATAGGCGATCACGCCGATGCCGTAACGTTGCCGAAACAGACGTTCCAGATGATATCGGCTGTAGGAAAACATCTTTTCAAAATCCTCCAGCCTCGCCTCGAAACCGTGCCCTGCATCCAGATAATCCTTGACCTGCCGCGCAAGATCAAGCTTGCCCTCCTCCGCACAAAGGCACTGCGAAAAGCCCTTCTCAATCATATGTGTCAGGAGCATTGAAAGCGTCGCCTTTGCAAGCAAAGGCGCGTTTTTTTGCGCTTGTATCACCCCATAAAAGAGCCTCAGCGCATCCTCGCGCTCGGCAAAATCGACCACGGGCTGCTGCGGGCATTCCTCAAACACGTCACGCGCGATCATCCGCCGCTCCGCCTCCGAAAAGCAGTCCACGTCTCTGAAGGAGATCGGGATCCGCGGACTTTCCGCCGTGGCAGTGAAATCAAAATGAATATGCGGCTGCGAAACCTCGCCCGTCAATCCAAAAAAAGCATGCGGAATCCCCGGGCGCAGCAAAAGGAACTGCCCCTCGCAACAAAAATAATCACGCCCGTCATACATAAGCGTAAAACACCCCGACTCCACATAGATCATTTCGTAATCAAACAGCACCCGCCGCCCGATCTCATGCCCCGCCCGCAAGACACTCTGTGTAGCGACGCGAATATAAGGATTCATCTCCCGAATTTCAAAGCCCATGACAACCTCGACAAGAAATGTTAAATTTCAGACAACATCCGTTATTTGTATTATAACATATTTGTGATAGAATAGCAATACAAACTTTTGATTGGAGAAAACAAAATGTTAAATCAACTAACCACCAAGAAAAACATACGCAGCTTTTCCATCTCCCCGGAAAACTTCACCGGCGCCAAAGGCGCGGGTGCCATGGCAACCGAAGGGACTCCCGCCGCGCGTGAGCTTGGACAAGGCTGGAAGGTCAGCCCCAAGATCTGGATCGAGCCGGGCGAAAAAAGAACTCTGGCAGACATCAAAGGACAGGGCGCGATCAAGCATTTCTGGATCACCGACAATTCTCAGCGCGCACGCCAGCTGATCCTTCGCATTTACTTCGACGGTGCCGAAAATCCCGCTGTGGAGGCGCCGCTGTCGGACTTCTTCGCAAGCGCCGACAACACCACCTTCCGGCCGCTCTACAGCCTCGCCATGTGCGTCAATCCGCGCAACGGCTTCAACTGCTACTTCGAAATGCCCTATTTCCGCTCCTTCCGCTTCACGCTCGAAAACATCGGTGACGAGAAATGCGTGGTTTACTATCAGATCGACTGCGAGGAAAAGGAGATCAGCCCCGACAGTCTCTATTTCCACGCGCAGTTCCGCCGCGTCAATCCCCTTCCCTACAAGGAAGTCTACACCATTCTCGACAATATCAAGGGAAAAGGGCACTACGTCGGCACGTATTTGCATTGGGGCTCCAAGACCAATGGCTGGTGGGGCGAGGGCGAGGTCAAGTTTTACATCGACGGCGACAAGGAGTTCCCCACCATCTGCGGCACCGGCACCGAGGACTATTTCTGCGGCGCGTATTGCTTTGAGGTTGGCGGAAAATACGCCGAATTTTCCTCCCCGTACAGCGGTCTTCACAAGGTCAGCGACACCAACGGTGCATACCTCTCCCAGCTCTATTTCGATATGTACCGCTGGCACATCAACGATCCAATCTATTTCAACGAGGATCTGCGCGTGACCGTGCAGGCACTCGGCTGGAGAAGCAACAACCGCTTCAACCCTCTGCAAGAAGACATCTCCTCGGTGGCGTATTGGTATTCCGACAACCTCGACGACACCTACCCCGCCCTGCCCGACAGAGATGCGTTGGAGATCATCATTTAAGATCTCTCGCACCTCGTTTTTTGCATACGTATAACCAAAAAACAACCGCACACCGCAAAAAAGCACTCCCCACACCCCTCTCAAAAAGGTTTTGCAGGGAGAGGGAGCGCGAGGGAGAGGGGAGCTTTTGCAAAAGCTCCCCTCTCCCTCGCATTATTTATGATTGCTCTCACTTCAAAAATCCGTTGATGATCTGTTCCTCAGCTTCCTTTTCGGTGAGTCCCAGCGTCATCAGCTTGATGAGCTGTTCACCCGCGATCTTGCCGATCGCCGCCTCGTGGATCAGCGACGCCTCGACGTGGTTCGCCTCGATCTGCGGCAGTGCCGTGACCTGCGCGTCATCCATGATGATGGCGTCACATTCGGTATGTCCCGAGCAACGGTTGTTGCCGTTGACGCGCGACAGGAAGGTCTGGCGGCTGTTGTCCTTTGCCACCGAGCGCGACACCACGTGTGCGCCGCAATCCTCACCGTCAAGATCGACCGTGAAATCGGTCTCGGCAAACTGATCGCCGTGTGTCATGATCTTTTCTTTCACGATCAAGGTCGCGCCCGAAGCAAGCCTTGCCTCGGTCTTGCGACGCGTCGAATCCACGCCCTTGATCTGCGCGGTCTCCATCTCAAGATAGCTGTTCTCGTCCAAAACCGCCACCGTGGTGGGATTCATGACGTTCTTTCCGCTGCCGTCGCCCTCGCCGTAATGCTTTTCAACGTACTTCACACGCGCACCCTTGCCGAGATAAAATGCATGAATGCCGCTGTGCTCGCTCGCCTCGGAGCCGCCGTTGTGGATTCCGCAGCCCGCGACAATGGTCACGTCGCAGTCCTCACCAATGTGAAAATCGTTATACACCAGCTCTTTCAAGCCTGTTTGAGAGAGAATGACGGGAATGTGAAGACTCTCCTTTTTGGTCCCCGGCTTGATATAGATATCAATCCCCGGCTTGTCCTCTTTCTTCACAACGGTGATGTTTTCGGAATCGTTTTTGCCGTAGAGATTGCCGTTGATGCGCAGAGAATACGCGCCCTGAGGCACCTCGTGAAGATCGGCGATCTGCGCCAGAAGACTTTTTTGAATTGCATCCATCAGTCACGCACCTCCTTGGTAAAACGGCATCCCGCCTGCACGTTGAGCAGCTCGGGAAGAATCTCGCTCTTCTCGCCGTATGCCGCAACCTTGCCGCCGGCAACCACAACGATCTTGTCGGCGATGTCGAGAATGCGCTCCTGATGCGAAATGATGAGAATGGTGCCGTGTGTACGCTCGTGCATGTTGCGAAAAACCTGAATCAGGTTGTTGAAGCTCCACAAATCGATGCCCGCCTCGGGTTCATCGAAAACCGAAAGCTTGGTGCCGCGCGCGTTGATCATCGCGATCTCAATGCGCTTCAGTTCTCCTCCCGAAAGAGAGGCGTCGACCTCACGGTTGACGTAGTCCTTGGCGCAAAGTCCCACCTCGGCAAGATAGGCACACGCCTCACCGACCGAGATCTTTTTCCCCGCCGCCATCGAGATCAGATCCTTGACCGTGATCCCCTTGAAGCGCACCGGCTGCTGAAACGCGAAGCTGATGCCATGGCGCGCGCGCTCGGTGATGGACAGATCGGTAATGTCCTCGCCGTCCAGATAAATTTTGCCCGAAGTAGGCATATAAATTCCCGCGATCAGCTTTGCCATGGTGGATTTTCCGCTGCCGTTCGGGCCTGTTACGGCAACAAAGCGATCGTTTATTTGCAGACTGACGTCGGAAAGAATTTCTTTTCCATCCTCGGTCCGATAAGTTACGTTTTTGAATTCTAACATTGCAGTTCCTTTTCTCAGAAAATAATGATATACTACTGTTTTTGAGAAACAATAATGGATCGTATATATTTTATACTCTTCCATACACAATTTCAAGGATTATGTCGTTTTCACCTTGTTAACTTTTTGTGAACGCCGACCGACACCGCCGATTTTGTGATATAATTTAAAAAAACGACCGAAACGGAGCAGATTATGTCAAGAACATTCCCCACCGCAAGCATCACGGAAAAAGGAGAAAAGCTTTTGCGCGGCGGACACGTTTGGGTGTACGCCGACGAGATCACCGCGCTCTCGCAAACGCCGCCAAACGGCTCGCTCGTCGACGTTTTGTCGGCAAAAGGGCGCTATCTCGGAACGGGATTTTACAATGCCAACTCCAAGATCCGCGTCCGCGTGGTCTCCAAAAATGCCAACGACCGCTTTGACGAAGCCTTTTGGGAACGCAAGCTTCGCTGGGCAATCGATTACCGCCGCGCCGTGATGGGGGAGGAGGATTTTCGATGCTGTCGTCTGATCTTCGGCGAGGCGGACGCCTTCCCCGGCTTCACCGTTGATCGCTTTGACAACATCCTCGTCACCCAGGTCCTCTCGCTCGGAATCGAAGAGATCAAGGACATGCTTTACGCCACGCTCGTCCGTCTGCTCCGCGAGGAATTCGGGCAGAAGATCGACGCGCTCTACGAGCGCAATGACGTCGCCATTCGCGAGCTTGAGGGAATGAAGCAATACACCGGCTTTTGGGCGGGCGAAGGACTCGCAACCGACCTTGACGGAAAAACTACGATCACAGAAAACGGGATCGTTTATGAGGTCGACTACGTCAACGGGCAGAAAACCGGCTTCTTCCTTGACCAAAAATACAACCGTGCAGCCATTCGAAAGATCGCCAAAGGTCGCCGTGTCCTGGATTGCTTCACCCACACCGGCTCTTTCGCTCTCAATGCCGCCGCGGCGGGCGCAGAATTGGTCAACGCCGTGGATATTTCCGCAGATGCGATAAAGTTAGCAATTGCTAACTCCGAAAGAAACGGGTTGCAGAACAACATGGAGTTCACCTGTTGTGACGTATTCGACCTACTCACAAAGTTAGCGAACGCTAACCAAAGAAACTATGACTTCATCATTCTCGATCCTCCCGCCTTCACCAAGAGTCGGGACACGCTGAAAAACGCGATTCGGGGCTACAAGGAGATCAACCTCAAGGCAATGAAGCTTCTGCCGCGCGGAGGTTATCTTGCCACCTGTTCCTGCTCTCATTTCATGACCGAGACCTACTTCAAGCAGATGCTCCACAACGCCGCCGCAGACGCAGGAGTTGGATTGCGACAGATCGAGGCGCGCCAACAGTCCCCCGATCATCCGATCCTTTGGAACGTCCCGGAAACCGACTATCTCAAGTTTTTCATTTTCCAGATTGTCTGATCATTCGCCCCCCAAAAAAGAGACCGTTTGGTGTGCCTGCGATAAAGCAGGTTAATAGGAAAAGACATGTTCAGTTTTGAGCATGTCTTTTTTCTTGCAATTCGTATTCATTTGTGATATCATTTCTTTGAAAAACAAAGCGAAACTATACTTTGCCTCAACAAACACTTCGTGGAATTATTTTAGAAATTTGTTATAATAAAATCACAAAAGCGCTTTTGAATACTTTTTGGAGGACAATATTATGTCTATTGGTTCAACCATAAAATGTCTGCGCCGTGAGAAGGATATTACACAAGAACAGCTTGCCGAGTATCTTGGAATCACTTCGCGCGCAATCTCTCAATGGGAGTGCGATCGAACAGCTCCCGATATTTCTCAACTGCCCGCGCTCTGCCATATCTTCGACGTTTCATCTGATGTTCTGCTTGGAATCGATATTGAGAAGAACAATGAGGAAATAAAGAAATATTTGAGCGATGCGGCTGAGTTGGGCTATCAAGGGAAAGGTACGGAACGTACCGCGCTTCTCCGCGAAGCAAACAAAAAATTTCCGCGCGATTATAGGATCATGCAAAGCCTTGCTGATTCGTTGGTATGCGAGTATTCTCAAAAAGGCATCAAGGAGTATGACGAGGTGTCTGACCTTTGCAATCGAATCCTTGCCGAGTGTACCGATAGTTTGATTCGATATGAAGCAATCGACACACTTGGAACCGCTTACGGATATGCAGGCAAAAAGGATGAAATGTTAAAACTTGCCGAGGAAATGCCGCGCACCCATTTTTCGTACGAAAACTTTATGATGTATCGTTGGAAAGGCGATGCGGATTTTGAAAAAAGACAATCATATATTGCATATTTGATAAATCAACTGCTATCAGTTATTGGCTGTGCTTGCGGTCATCGTCACGATGATGATAAAATGATTTACTCGGCAGAAGAAAGAATTAAGTTACACACGCTGCAAGTAAATTTGCTTGAACTGCTATTTCCTGATCAAGATTATCAGTATTTGGCTCAAGAAGGCGAGATTGCATGTAGCATGATGGCTATCACGTATATTCGAAAGAATGATTTGGAAAATGCTTGGAAATGGTTAGAAAAGGCTACGGATTTTGCCATTGATATGGACACCTACGACTTTGATGCGCCTCACACCTCGCCCATTCTTCGCGGATATTCAAGCGGAGGCTGGATCATGGAGGCAGAAGGAAATCGTTCTCAGTCTATGCTTAACTGGTTGACAACCGATAATGAGGCTGCCGTTTTGCGTTCCGATGAACGCTATGAAACACTTGTAAACCGTCTTAAAAATGTTGCAAAAAAGCCTTAATTTCTCGCCCCGCCTCGCGCGGGGCTTCGCTTTTGTGGCCACAAAAGCAGTGCTTGTCAGGAAAATTGACAAGTCATAGATGAACATAAAGAAAGGCTCCCTTGTGTAAAGGGAGCTGACGCCGAAGGCGGCTGAGGGATTGTTTTGAGTGAAAATCTAACATTTTACAATCCCTCCGTCACGGCAAGCCGTGCCACCTCCCTTTGCACAAGGGAGGCTCATTTCCTCCCGACAGTAAAACTATAAGGTGTAACACACTATACCTTGCGTGGCAGGCATGTGAAAAGGAGTACGAACAATCGTCCGTACTCCTTTTGTTTTTTTCGGCAGGTAAACCTGCTTTATGGAAGGCATCCCTTGCGGTCTCTTTTTCTTGCTTTTTATAATAATAATTATTCTTATTCTATTTTTAATCGTAAAAAGAAAAGACAGGAGCCCCTCCGGGGGGGCTCCTGTTCAGGTCGAATGTCGATCAGCTCAATGCATTCGCCTGCGCGTATTGATCGCAGATTTCATCTGCCTCACCAATGGCAACGATCTTTCCGTGATCGAGCCAGATGACGCGATCGCAGATGCCGCGAATCTGATCGATGCTGTGGGAGACGAGCAAAACGGTCGTGCCGTGGCTCATCAGCTCCATCATGCGGGCATAGCTCTTTTCCTGGAATGCCGCATCTCCCACCGCCAGAATCTCGTCAACGATCAAAATGTCGGGGCTGACCATCGAGGCGATCGAGAAGGCAAGACGCATGACCATACCCGAAGAATAGTTGCGGACGGGACTGTTGATGAAGTCTCCAAGCTCGGAAAATGCAACGATCTCGTCGTATTTTTCTTTGAGAAAGCTTTCGGAGTAGCCGAGGATTGCACCGTTGAGAAAGATGTTTTCACGGCCGGTCAGATCAAAGTCGAAGCCACTGCCCAGCTCCAGCATGGGAACGACGTTTCCGTGGATCTCCAAGCTTCCCTCGGCGGGCTTCAAAATGCCCGAGATCACCTTGAGCAGCGTGCTTTTTCCGGCGCCGTTGTTGCCGACAATGCCGACGACCTCACCCTTTTTGATCTCAAAGCTCACGCCGTCCAAAGCACGGAATTCCTCGTATTGCACCTTGTGCTTGATCAAAGCCACAAGATACTCTTTGATGCTTTGGATCTTGTCGCGAGTCATGCGATAGCAAATGCTAACATTGTTCGCTTTAATCATCTGTGATGAAGATTCCTTTCCGGATGAATGTCCGCAACATCAAATATTGAGAACAAACTTATCCTGATTTTTGCGGAAGACCAACACGCCGATCACAAACGGAAGCGTGCAGAGAACGATACAGTAAAGATACGCCTTCGGCTCAAGCGAGACACCGTCGATGAGAATGCTGCGCATGAAGCGAAGCACGTGATAGAGCGGGTTGAGCTTATAGACGGTCATAAACTGAGCGGGAATGATCGACTCGGGGTAAAACACGGGAGTCAGATACATCAAAAGCATTGAGAAAATGCCCCACAAGAACTGTGTGTCACGGAAGAATACCATCAGCGTTGCCAAAATCAAGCCCACACCGTAACTGAGAAGGAATAGCATCAGAAGCACGAACGGAAGCAGCAGAACGGCTTCGGTCGGCCAGGTCCTGGTGATCAAAAGCATGATGAAGAGCGGCACGAGAGAGAGCAAGAGGTTGATGGTTGAGGAAAGCGTGCGCGAGAAGGGGTAGATATACTTGGGTACGTAAACCTTGTTGATCAGCGTCGCATTTCCGACAATGCTCATCAGGCACATATTGGTCGCCTCGTTGAAGAAGTTGAAGCAGACGATACCGCTGAGCAGATAGATCACAAAATTGTCGATCGAGGTCTTGAAGAGCGTCGAGAAGACAACGTACTGAATGCTCATCGTGAGCAACGGATTGAGGAAGCTCCAAAGCATTCCCAAAACCGATCTTTTGTACTTGGTCTTGAAATCGCGCATAACGAGCTGACGGATCAAAAAGCTATAACGCTTAAAGGAGCGGAAAACGTCCAGAAGGATATTTTTCTTTCCCTTGGCATGGCAGCGCACCAGGTAGAGCAGATAGAGTGCCAGCAAAAGCGCACCGCCGCCGTAAACATACCAATATGCAGGTCCGAACCAATGGCGGTTGATGCCGCCGACCTTGAGGTAAAGCTCGCAAGCATTGCCGTCCTCGTCGGTCATACGCGTTCCGTTGAGATAAAGCGCCTCGGTGTCCTCGATCTCCACGGGAACGTCCACGCGCCCGGCATCCACCGAGTTGCCGTAATAAAAGGTAATCGCGTTGCCGCGCGTTCCCTTCAGGCTTTTCAAGGAGAGGATAAAATGCTGTCCTTTCACGTTTTCGATGATCGGATCGATGACAATCGCATATTCACTGTTGTCTTTCATGTTGTCAGTGGGCAGCGTTGTCGAAAACCGAACGGCACCGTTGGCATCGAGGATTTCAACCGCGATCTCATCACGATTGCTTCGCGCCATGGTTCCCACCATCACGGTCAGGCTTTGCAGATCGTCGAATTCGCAGACGAAGGACTGTCGGATCTCCTCTCCCTCTGTAAATTCTCCGAGTGCCGCCTTACAACTGACGCGGACCGAGCTGTCCGTGGTATAGTGCAGGCTGTTTCCTGCAATGAAATAAAAGGCAACGCCCAGCATCAGATAGATTGCCAGAACGATGGCGGCAATTCGAATCGCTTTGTTTTTCATAAAGCATCCTTTCAAAAATCCGGAATCAAGAATTCAGTTCCTTAAGATAACGCGTGAGCGCATCCTTCCAATCGGGCAACCGCGAAAATCCGTTCGCCTCCAGCTTGTCCTTGCTCATTCGGGAATTGAGCGGACGGGCGGCGCGAGAAGGATATTCCGACGTGGGAATGGGATGAATCACGGTGGATTTCCCGCCCTGCCGCATGATCTCGGCAGCAAACTCCGCCCAGGAGCAGGTTCCCTCGTTGGTGGCGTGATACGTACCGTATTTGTCGGTGACGATCATGTCGCATAGAAGCTTGGAGAGATCGTAAGTATAGGTCGGCGAGCCGATCTGGTCGGCGACCACGTTGAGATCGCGCTTGGTTTCCGCCAAGCGGAGCATCGTTTTGATGAAATTCGCGCCGTTGATGCCAAACACCCACGAAATACGAACGATAAAGTGACGGTCGGTCGCCTTTTTGACCGCCTCCTCACCCATCAGCTTGGTCTTTCCGTAAACCGAGATCGGGCCCGTGGCGTCATCCGGCTCGTAGAAATGCTCTCCCGTACCGGGAAAGACGTAGTCGGTGGAAATATACATCATTTTCGCGCCCACGCGCACAGCGGCGGCGGCGATGTTTGCAGGGCCATCGGCATTGACGCGCTCGCAAAGCTCGACGTTGTCCTCCGCCTTGTCCACTGCGGTATATGCCGAGCAATGGATGATCGCGTCGGGAGAATAGTTCTCGATATAGCTTCCCGTGGCGGCGGCATCGGTGATGTCAAAGTCCTCGATGTCAACACCGCGATGCTCGATCCCTCTCTCGGAGAGAATGCGGCAAATGTCATATCCCAGCTGTCCTTTTACTCCGGTCACTAAAATCTTCATGGAAGCAAATCCTTTCTGTCTGTCAACGGTTTTATAAAACACCCTTCTGTATCAAACGAATGGCAAATCGGAACAGCGGCATCGGCAGTCTCAGCGCAAACAGTTCAAACAGCGAAGTCACGCGATTGAGACGGCGGAGACGCCAAAGCGCCCGAAAGCCACCCTTTTGGCGGTGAAAATTTTGCATTCGCGCCTCACTCCAGGCAAACGCCTCGTCGAGTTCGGGAAAGCTCGCCACTGCGGCAAACGCGCGCACACGCGCAACAAACACGCCAATGCGACGCGCAAGATAATCCTCTTTGGTCCTCACCCCGGTCATCACACCGGTCTGGTTGCCGCCGTACACGCGGTAAAGCATCTGTGGCTCGGCAAGAAAATCAATGGCGCCGTCGCAAGAAGCGCGGAAGGCAAGATAATGATCGTGAACCACTGCCGCGGGAAACGGCAGATACGAAAGCGCGCGCTCACGTTCCATCAAAACGGTACACCCCATCACGAAATTGCGGTAGATGAGCGTGGGAGCCAGCCCCTCTCCGCGCAGATAAGTATGTCTGCGGCGATGCCGCTCCATCGTGGCGGCAATCTCTTTGCCCTCGCCGTCGATGACCTTGACGTTGGTGCAAACCAGCGTCGGGGAAAGCGGGCTATCCTCCAACAGCTTCACCGTATTGGTCAGCTTGTCCGAAAGCCAGACGTCATCCTGATCGCAAAACGCGACGTAAGGTTCCTCACAGTCGCGGATCAGCGCGGCAAAGGTCTCGTTGGATCCGAGGTTGGTCTCATTTCGATGCAAAACGAAGGGGAACGCGGTGATATGCTCGCGCAAAAGGCGCTCCAACTCCGCACACGAAAGGTGGGGAGAGGCATCGTCCCGAACGTAAAGACGGAGGTTGGGATAGGTTTGGCGATTGAGCGAATCCAACAGCTCGATCAACCAATCCACACGCGCATCATAGACCGCCAAAAGAATGGCGATCGCTTGATTTTTCATGCCGTTCCTCCCTCTTGTCAAAAAATCGGATTGCATACAAAATATATTATAACATAAATTACAAAAAAAAGCAACCGTTTTTTTGAAATTTTAGAAAATGATACATTCTATCACATACGACAAAAATCGAGACTGTCTCAAAAATGCATTTGAGGCAGCCTCGTTCAATGGAATGTGTCGGGTTCGGACGAAACGCGCCGAACACGGCGATTTCACGTCGAAAATCAATTTGTCGCGGTCTCCGAGCCCAAACAAACGATCACCAGCTCGGGGCGGTTGAAGATGCGCGGGATGCGCGTGTGCGTGCCGAGACCTCGGCTGATGACACAGCGGTTTTCCAACACTCCGGCGGTATATTTCGGAAAGATTCCTTGCCCCGGTGCATACACGCCGCGTCCGAACAGCCTCCACTGTCCCCCGTGCGCGTGTCCGCAAACGGTCAGTTCAACGTCGGTCTTTCTGATGTACGGCACAAAATACTCGGGATGGTGACAAAGCAAGACGCGGTATCCCTCCTCCTCGGAAAAGCGTTGCAACGCTTCCCCGTCCGGTGCATTGCGCTTGCCGTTGATGCCCGAAGTCAAGCCACCGATGCGAAGTGCTCCGTGCGCGACACTGTCATTTTCCAAAAGAACCGCGCCCGTGTCAGTAATACGTGCTCTGATCTCATCGGTCAGCGGGATCGGAGTCGGGTGTCTCCAGGGATTTCCCTTGTGATAGCAAGCGATTTCATGGTTCCCGAGCGAATAGTAGGTCGGCGCGATCTGCGCGCAGGCGCGCAAAAATCCGTAGCACGCCCCATCCGCGTCCCGCAACCCCTCGTCGTCGGTCAGATCCCCCGGAATCAAAATCAGATCGGGAGCCTCGCGCCGCAAGATCTCCAGCGTGGCCTCTCCGTCACAGTCATGCAGATCTGCCGCAACGGCAAGGCGCAAATGCAGATCGTCTCGTTCGCACGGAATTCGGTAGCAGGTGAGTTTCGGCGGCCGCTTGCTCCACACCCGTCGCCACTTCATCACAAGAAGCACCGCAAGCACGAGTGCGCAGGCGATCACCGCCCCCGAGGTGTCGATCAGCACGTCCTTGAAATGCGGGACTCTGCCGTCGGCGAGTTTCTGATGCCATTCATCGGTGCAGGCATAGACAAAGGTCCATGCAACCGCAGCGCAGTACCGCCACCAGATCCTCCCGCGCCAGGTCAAAAGGAACAGAAAAACCGTCCCGCCCAGCACGCCAAACTCGGTCATGTGTGCCGCTTTTCTCAAATACGGATGCCAAATATTGATGATTTTTTCTCTCTCGCTCGGCGGCTTTTGCTCAAAATCCTTGACGGTTACCCCTGCGACCACCTCCATCAAGTTTCCGCTGATCTTTCCCGAATCGTCCGCGTTTTGCGAGGAAAAGAAAAAGATGAGCACCATCTCGGCAAAAATCAGAAAGAGCAGGATCAGTCGCCGTCGCATGATTTTTTTCGTCTGTTTCATGTTAGATCCCCAATTTTTATTTCTGCAATTCTTCGATTGAAATTATCATATCATAAAACCCGATGAAAATCAAGTGCATTTTTTGAAAGAACGGAAATTATCCGCAAAACAAAAGCAATGCAAGCCACAAAACGACGTCGGATTCGGTACCGTTTTCCGAAAGCATCAGAAGAAGTGCGAGCAACAGCAGATCGTCAAACCGCATCCCCCGCAAAAATCGAAGTCTCCCGTCAAGATGAGTCTCCGAAGCCTTTTCGGAAGGTTCGGGAAGCTCTGCTTTCGCTTCCTCGCGGGACGGTGCGAGCGGCACGTCGGGCTTCGGCGGTAATTTCACCGCCTTGGGAGGCGGCGGCATGACCGAGGTATCCTTCCCCTCCGTCGCAGGCGGCGGTGTCGGCTTTGCCACGTCCAGGCGATGCGGGGACATTTCCTTGGGCGGCGCCGTCTCGGAAAACGCGATGCCTCCGTAATTTTCGGGAACCGGCACGGGGCGGTCGTGATAGCGAGAGTACATAAATCAGCCTCCCTCCTTTTATGTCAACAATTGAACCGCCGCACCGAGGCGCGAAATGCGGAGGATCGAGTCGACGGCTTCCCGCCGTTGCGCGGACAGAAACGGTTTCAACGCCAAAAGTAACCGCTCACGGTCACTCACGGTCAAAGAGCCTCCCTCGGGGCCGCTTTGCGAGGGTGAGCCGTTCTGCGCGGGAAGTGTGTTCAGCAACGGCTTCATCATCGCCATGATCTCGGGAAGCTTTTCGAGCATGGCAGGATTGGAAAGAATCGCTCCCAAGCCGTCCGCAAATCCGCCTCCCGCAGAGGATGCGGCAGCCGAAGCGCTCTCCGACGCACTCCGGGCAGGATCCTCACCCGCCGCTTCCCGCTCACCCGCTGTCGGCGCAGAAGGCGCCAAGCCTCCGCCGAGCAGGCTTGCGAGACGTTGCAAAAGTTCCGGATTGGAAAGTAACGCGTTCAGCATCCCCGTCGGTGGAATCGACGTACCCTGCTTTTCTTCTTCCATGATGACGTCTCCCCCTTCCGAATTCAATGCTTGCGGCGATTTTTCCGATAGGTCTCATAAACGTCATTCAGCTGCTTCAGATCCTGCTCGGTCGCACCTCCGAGCGCCGCGCGGATCTGCGCAACATGATTGGGATCCAATCCAAGCGCGGCAGGATCGATCCCCGCTTCCGCGGCAACCCCTCGAATGAAGGCACTCAATTGCTCGTCATTCATCGCGAGCAGACGGTTGAGCATATTGGCATCAATTTGCATGGTTCTTCAAGCTCCTTTCGTCGGTTTCTTCGTTCATCCTCAGTATATGAAAAAGTCCTTGCTTTGCCACCGCCGAAAAAAGCCTCGCAAAAAAACGTGGCAATGGGTAGACAAACCGACGAGGAAATGATATAATAAAATACACGAGGAAAAAGTTACACGGAAAGGGATCAAACTTGGAAATTTTGGTTTTTTCAGACTCCCACGGAAACAAACGAAAAATGTGTCGGGCGATGGAATTGCAACCTCACCGCGTGCGCGCGATTTTCTTTTTGGGAGACGGTCTGCGCGACGTTGACGAATCCATGGCAGACGGCGCAGAGTTGTATTCGGTGCAAGGAAATTGCGATTGGCTCTGCGCGCATCTCGCCCTCACGGAAAGGATCTGCGAGTTGGACGGCTTTCGCATCCTGGCGACACACGGACACGCTTACAACGTCAAAAGCGGACTTGGCGCGCTGATCTCTCGCGCGGCGAAGGCAGATGCCGACGTCGTGCTCTTCGGTCACACCCATCAGCCTCTCTTGGAAACCATCCCGGCAGGAAGCGTGATCGGAGACCGTACCCTGGAGCATCCCATTTATCTGTTCAACCCCGGAAGCATCGGTTACGGCGGTTCATTCGGCACAATCACCATTCGCGGAAGAGAAATTCTGTTTTCTCACGGTGAGGTTCGATAAAAAAGCGAAAATCCAAACCGTTTTCCTCTCTCGTTCGTTTGGTTTTCATTGTTTATATCATTTTATTTATGCAATATCACGAAGCCTATGTTTCACTTATATGCCAAGGCTTTTTCGATTGTTATTTTCTTTGATTTCAGAAAGATTTGTTCAAAATAACGATTCCGGAAAAAGCAACCAAAAAAAGAAAACGGAAACGGCATCGAGAAAGCTTTCAAAGAACTGTTTTTTCTTTTTCGAAGGACACAAAAAAGAAAAAACGGCCGTCAAGATTGTCAATCTTGACGAACCGTTTCTTCGATGGTCGAATCAGACGCTTTCCGGAACGGGAGACGCTTCGCTCTCAAGCTCGGAAAGTGCCGCCTCGTATGCCGTGATCACCGCACTCTCCACCATGCCGCGAAACTGCGCATTGATGGGATGTACGATGTCGCGATAGCTTTCATCCGGGTTCTTTCGGCTGGGCATAACGATGAAAAAGCGTTCCCTCGCATAGATGACCTTGATGTCATGAACGGCAAGCTGACCGTCAAAGGTGACCGAAACCACCGCCTTCATCGGTCCTTCGTCAAAGAGCTTCCTGACCTTGATATCTGTGATCTGCATATAAGATCCCTCCGTTTGATGATTTTTTCACTTTGTTTGTTTTTTCTGACGTATATAGTATAAATTGTTTTGACGATGAATATTCAAGAAACGGTAGATATTTTTGTGAATTTACATTTCAAGCGCAAATTGAGTGCTTGAAAGAAAGGACGGTGGAACGATGTCCGTGGAAAACACACATCACGGTGCGGCGGCAATCGCGGCGCTTCTGTCTCGTTGTCGGAGTATTTTTTTCATTGGGATCGGTGGCATCAGCATGTCGGCGCTGGCAGAGCTCTCGGCAAGCAACGGCTTTGCCGTGGGCGGATCGGACAAAACCGAGACCGAATTGACCCAACGTCTGTGTGCGCGCGGGATCAAGGTCTTCTACGGCCACGAAGCTGCGCACGTGGATGACTACGACGCGGTGGTTTATACGGTTGCCATCGACGCTAAAAACCCCGAATATCTGGCGGCAAAGCAAGCAGGAAAGCCGCTCCTTTCCCGCGCAGATTATCTGGGATATCTGATGACAGGCTTCTCCTCTCGTGTGGGCGTGGCGGGCATGCACGGCAAGAGCACTTGCACCGCAATGTGCACAAGTATTTTTTTGGCGGCGGGAGACCCCACCGTCCTTTGCGGCGCGGCACTGCCCGCACTCGGAAATTCCCCCTGCCGCATTGGCGAAGGGCGGGAGCATCTCGTGTTTGAAGCCTGCGAATATATGGACTCTTTCCTCGATTTCAATCCCACTCTGGCAGTGGTGCTCAACATCGGAATGGACCACGTCGATTATTTTCACAGCATGGAACAGATTCACGCCTCGTTTTTGGCGTATGCCGAGCGAACGGGCGAGGGCGGCAAACTTCTCTACAACGCCGATGACGTCGAAAGCGTGAACGCCTTTTTGCCCTTTCGGGGAAGCAAGATCAGCTTCGGATTGGAAAATGATGCCGACTTCACGGCCAAAAATGCCGTCTCGGCAGGCGGTGTGACCGCATTCGATTTTTGCCACAAAGAAAAAAAGCTGTGCCGCATCTCTCTTCGTGCCATCGGAAAACATAACCTTTACAACGCCCTCGCCGCGGCAAGCGCAGCGACTCTTTGCAAAATCTCTCCCGAGATCATCGCGAAAGGGCTTTCGGAGTTTCGCGGCGCGTCACGGCGCATGGAATATAAAGGTACGTTGCCGAGCGGCGCCACGGTTTATGACGATTACGGACATCACCCGGACGAGATTCGCGCCACACTCTCGGGCGCAAGAGAGCTTGGCTTTTCGCGCGTGCTGTGCGCCTATCAGCCGCACACATACAGCCGTACCGCAGGATTGTTCGACGAGTTCTCCGCAGCGTTCGCCGACGTCGACCGTGTCTTTTTCGCCGATATTTATGCCGCGCGAGAAGAAAATCTCTGGGGCGTGACCTCAAAAGCTCTCGCCGACCGCATCGGAGAAAAAGCCCTCGCCTGCGGATCCTTTTCCGCTGTCGCCGAAGCCATTCAACAAGAGGCAAAAAAAGACGATCTCGTCATCGTCATGGGCGCGGGAGATATCTATCACGTTTTCGATCTCTTGAAATGGGAATCGAAGGCATGAATTTGTGAAATACGTTTTGTGGGGGACACGTTTTTTGTGGGGGTGCTTTTGAAAAAGCCCCCCCACACCCCCGCAAAACTTTTTGGGTAAGGGGAAAAAGAAAATCCTTTATTTGTACGCTTTGAATGAGCATTACTCGGTTCGCCGCCGTGTAATGCTTTTTTGTGTTTCAAATTTTGATTTGTCGCACACTTTGTTCGCACAAGCCATGTAGGGGCGATTCATGAATCGCCCCTACGTTGTTTCGTTCATTTGTTCGTTGAAATGAGACACCGATAAATCCCAATTTTGCGCCCCTTTCCGTGGGCAAAACAAAAAAGAAAGCCATTGGCACGAAGTGCCTTTAGTGCGTTCCCAAAATGGCAGCGGGAGCGATTGAATCGTCGAGCGCACGGATAAACAATTACGTTGATACCCATGCGATAAAAGTTTTTGCGGGGGTGTGGGGGAGCTTTTCTCAAAAAGCTTCCCCACAAAAAACGCCGAAGGCAAAAAAGGGGCGTGGGGGTGGCTTTTTTCAAAAAGCACCCCCACAAAACGCGTCCCCACAAAAAACGATCATTCCAGCTCAAACGCGCCGGTATAGAGCTGATAATACTGTCCCTTTTGTTCGATGAGACGCTGATGATCGCCGCGTTCGATGATGCGGCCGTGGTCAAGCACCATGATGACGTCGGAGTTTCGCACGGTGGAAAGTCTGTGTGCGATGACGAAGACCGTTCGTCCCTTCATCAGAGCGTCCATACCGCGCTGTACGATCGCCTCGGTACGCGTGTCGATCGAAGAGGTCGCCTCATCGAGGATCATCACGGGAGGATCGGCGACCGCTGCGCGCGCGATGGCGATCAGCTGACGCTGTCCTTGCGAAAGGTTCGCGCCATTATTGGAAAGCTCGGTCTCATAGCCCTTCGGCAAGCGCGAGATGAAATCGTCGGCGCCCGCCAGCTTTGCCGCGCGGATGCATTCCTCGTCGGTCGCGTCAAGATTGCCGTATCGAATATTATCCATCACCGTGCCCGCGAAGAGATTGGTCTCCTGCAAAACGATGCCCAAGGAACGGCGCAGATCGGATTTTCGGATCTTGTTGATGTTGATGCCGTCGTAACGGATCTTTCCGTCGGCGATGTCATAAAAACGGTTGATGAGATTGGTGATGGTGGTTTTTCCCGCGCCCGTCGCGCCGACGAAGGCAACCTTCTGTCCCGGCTCGGCATAGAGCGTCACGTCGTGAAGAACGGTCTTGCCTTCGGTGTAGGCAAAGTCGACCTCGGTCATGCGAACGTCTCCGCGCAAGGGCGTGTAGGTCACCGAGCCGTCCGCGCTGTGCGGATGCTTCCATGCCCACTTTCCGGTGTGTGTCTCGGATTCTCTGACCGTACCGTCGGGATCGATCTCGGCATTGACCAACGTCACGTAGCCGTCATCAACCTCGGGGACCTGATCCATCAATTCAAAAATACGCTCTGCGCCCGCCATACCCATGACGATCGAGTTGACCTGCTGGGAGACCTGGTTGATGTTGCCCGTAAACTGCTTCGTCATCGACAAGAACGGCACGATGATATCGACACCGAATGCCAAGCCCGAAAGGCTGACGTTGGGAGTGTTTGTCACCAGGATCAAGCCGCCCACCATCGCGACGATGACGTACATGACGTTTCCGATGTTCATCAGAATCGGACCGAGCATGTTGGCATTCGCGTTGGCGCGATAGCTCTCCTGAAAAAGCCCCTCGTTGATCTTGTCAAAATCCTCGATGCTCTGCTTCTCGTGGCAGAAAACCTTGACGACCTTCTGTCCGTTCATCATCTCCTGCACGTAGCCCTCCAGTGAGGCAACCGACTTTTGCAAACGGAGAAAATATTTTGCCGAGCCGCCGCCGATCTTCTTGGTGACAAGGAACATAAACAGAACGCCGACCAGCAAAAGCAACGTCAGCCAGATGCTGTAATACAGCATGATGAAAAAGACGCTGAGCACGACGATCGAGGCACGGATCATCGTCGGAATCGACTGCGCCACGAGCTGACGCAGCGTGTCGATGTCATTGGTATAATAGCTCATGATGTCGCCGTGCTTGTGCGTGTCAAAATATTTGATCGGAAGATTTTGCATCCGCTCAAACATCTCGCGGCGCATCTTGCACAAAAAGCCTTGGGTGATATACGCCGTCAGCTGAGTATCCAGCGTAATGGTAACGAGAGACACGGCATACATTCCCGCCAAAAAGAGGATGTGCGGCACGATCTCGGCACTTGCCATTCTCCACGCCTCAGCCATCGGAAGTTTCTGCTCGGCAGCGATGCTCTGCCAATTCTCGATCAGCTCGGTCACCTTTTGCAAAAAGACCGCGGGAATTGCCGATGCGATCGCCGTGAAAAGAATGCAGACCGCGGTCATCGGAACCAGGACGGGATAGAATTTGATCAGCATTCCGAGCAGGCGCTTCAAAACGCGGGTCTTGAGCTTCGGGCGCCCATGCGGCGCGCCCATCGGGGCTCCCTGCGGTGCCGCTTTATTCTGCTTCTTCATCGCCGTCACCTCCGTTCGTTTGCTGTTCAAAGACCTCACGGTAGATCTCGCTCGTTTGGAGCAGCTCCTCGTGCTTGCCCATATCGGTGATCCGTCCGTTGTCCATCACAAGGATCAGATCGGCATCCTGCACCGAGGAAATTCTTTGCGCGATGATGATCTTCGTGGTCTCGGGAATATACGACCAAAAGCCCTCGCGGATCATGGCGTCGGTCTTGGTATCGACGGCACTGGTCGAGTCGTCGAGAATCAGAATCTTCGGCTTTTTCAACAGTGCGCGCGCAATGCACAGACGCTGCTTCTGTCCGCCCGAGACGTTGGTTCCGCCCTGCTCGATGAAGGTGTCGTAGCCCTCCGGGAACGACATGACGAAATCATCCGCCTGCGCAAGCCGACACGCCTCGCGGATCTCCTCGTCGGTCGCGTCGGGTTTTCCCCATTGCAAATTCTCTCGGATGGTGCCCGCAAACAAGAGATTCTTCTGCAAAACCATTGCCACCGAGTCGCGCAGAACGTCGATCCGATAATTTCGCACGTCAACGCCGCCAACCTTGACACAGCCCTCGGTCGCGTCGTAAAGGCGCGGGATGAGCTGCACAAGCGAGGATTTACTGGAACCGGTTCCGCCGATGATACCGACGGTCATGCCCGACTTGACGTGCAGATCAATGTCTGCCAGCGCGAATTTCTTCGCACTTTCGGAATATTTGAAGCTGACGCCATCGAAATCGATCGAGCCGTCCGCGACTGCGGTCACGGGATCGGCGGGAGACGTCATCGACGGCTCCTCCCGCAAAACCTCCATGATGCGCTTCGCCGATTCGGTGGACATCGTGATCATCACGTAGATCATCGAAAGCATCATCAAGGACATCAGAATCGCCATGCCGTAGTTGAGCATCGCCGAAATGTGTCCGACGTCGATCTCGGCAGTGGTGATCGCCAATTTCGAGCCCATGAACAGGATGAACACCATGTTGACGTACATACAAATCTGCATCAAGGGTGTGTTCAGTGCCACGATGCGCTCGGCCTTGGTGAAGTCGCCGCGGATCTCTTCCGCGCTCTTTCCGAACTTTTTCTTTTCGTAATCTTCACGGGAAAAGCCCTTGACCACACGCATACCGCGCACGTTCTCCTCGATCGACTCGTTGAGACGGTCATATTTTTTGAACACCGCGCGGAAAGCGGGCATCGCGTAGCGTCCAATCATGATCAAGCCAAACGCCAGCACGGGAATGACCACCACAAAGGACATGGCCAGCAAGCCTCCCATACGAAACGCCATGATGATCGAAAAGATCAGCATCAGCGGGCTTCGGATGGCGGTTCGAATGATCATCATAAACGACATCTGCACGTTTGCGACGTCGGTGGTCAAGCGGGTAACCAGAGACGAGGTCGAGAACTTGTCGATGTTTTGGAACGAGTAGGTCTGCACCTTCTCAAACAGGTCCTTCCTCAGGTTCTTGGAAAATCCCGAGGATGCCTTCGCGCAGGTAAAGCCCGCGATTCCGCCGAAGCAAAGCGACAGGATCGCCATGACGATCAGCAGAACACCGGTTTTGACGATCACGGACATGTCGGCGCCGCTTTTGATGCTGTTGATCAGGTTGGCGGTGACGAACGGGATCAGCGTCTCAATGACGGCTTCTCCCACGATGAAAAGCAACGTCAGAATCACGTACTTTTTGTACTCTCGGACGCATTTTGCAAGTCTTTTCAACATAAAATCTCCTTCAAAACTTCCTTTCCATTGATATTTGCTTATATATCGCATAAAATTACATTATAATATTTTATCATAAAGGATGGTAATTGTCAATCTGTAAAGATTCCGTTTTTTGTTTTCTCTGCCGACTTCGTTTTGTCAAATTCGTCACAATCAATTAGTTGCGCCAATTAAGCAATGAATCATTTGAACATATTTTGAATGAAATGTTAACATTAGAAGAATGCAATTGACAATCGATGAAAAATGTGATATAATTTCAGCACAACCTGTGCTGAATTTTTTTGGAGGAGGTTTTCATTGGAACAACAAACCGCGCTGATTCGTGACGCCATGTCCGAAAAAATCGTGGAAACCGCGGGCGAGATCGTCACCGCAGACGGCGTGCACAGCCTGACCGTGAGTCGGATCCTGCGAATCCTCGGCATCACCAACCGCGTTTTCTACAATCGCTTTCACAATCTCGACGAGGTGCTTTCGGCGGTCTATTGCAACACCGCGCTGAAGGTGCGGGAAAGCATATCCTCGGACAACGTGGAAGAAACCGATTTTTTCGAGCACGTGCTGGACATCGTCACAAAAACCCTGATCGCATCCTATGACACCAAAATGCGATTTACACAATACGTCTTTGAAAACGACTCGCAATCAGAGAGCAACTTCGAGTGGTGGACGGCAGAAATCAAACGCCTGATCGACTACGCGAAGGAAAAGCGTCTGATCAAAAACGTCGATTCGGAAAGCATGAGCTATTCGATCTGGTGCTTTTGCCGCGGCTTTAACGCGGACGCCGTCGGACGCAACATCCCGCGAGAGGAAGCGATCAAACGCTTTCAATACAGCTTTGGGATTCTCTTGGACGGCATGAAAATATAACATTGAAAAAAACAAATCATTCGACACACCTCCGCGGCGCGTATGTTCGACCGCAGTTTTGCAAATACTGACGCCATACGGAGGAATCCGATCAGAAAGGAACGAACGATCTTTATGAAAAATGAGATTTTACACGAAAAAACAGAATTCGCCAACGTGCGCGAGCTTGTAGAATGGGCTGCCGAGACTTATGGCGAGAAAAACGCGTATTCCTTCCGCCGCAATCCGCATGACACCGATGCGGTGCAAATCAGCTTTGCACAGTTCCGTGATGACGTGCGTGCTCTGGCGAGTGAGTTCCACGCGCGCGGCTGGGCAGGAAAGCACATCGCTCTCATCGGCAAAATGTCCTACGATTGGGCGCTGTCCTACTTTGCCGCGCTCGCAACCGGCTCGGTTCTGATCCCTCTGGATCGCGATTGGACGGCTGAAGATCTCACCGATACCATCGGAAAGGCAAATGCCGATCTGCTCTTCTGCGATGAGGATATTTCGGAAAAGGCAACCGCCATCGCCAATGCGATCAGCTTCATGGCTCCCCCCGTCCTCCTTTCGTCAAAGAAGGAAGCAAGTACGCTCATCACCCTGGTCCGCAAGGGTTATACCAAATTGGAGGCACAAGCCGAGGCCTATTTCAACACCTATATCAATCCCTCGAAAATGTCGCTGCTGGTCTTCACTTCGGGAACCACCGGCAAGGGCAAGGGCGTCATGCTCTCGCAAACCGCCATTCTTTCCTGCATGTCCTCGGTCACGCCCTATATCGACTTTTCCGAGAAAACGCTCGGCGTTCTTCCTCCGCATCACACCTACGGCTCCACCGTCATGCTCATCGGCCACCTCAGCATCGGTTCGGAGATCTATATTTCGGGCGGTATCCGTTATATCATGAAGGAACTCAAAGAGCAGCAGCCCGGACATCTGGTGCTGGTGCCGCTCTATCTCGAAACCTTCTACCGCAAGATTCTTGCCAACATCAAGGAGCAGGGCAAGCTTGATCTGGTGATGAACATGATCAAGGCAAGCAATGCGATGCGCAAGATCGGCATCGACATGCGCACCAAGCTCTTCAGCGCGATCCGCGCGGCGTTTGGCGGCAAGATCAAGATGATCATCTCGGGCGGTGCTCCCATCAACCCCGACATTCTCAAATTCTTTGACGCGATCGGCATCGCGACGCTCAACGGCTACGGCATCACCGAGTGCGCACCTCTCATCGCGGTCAACCGCAGTCTGCACGTGGTTCCCGGAAGCGTCGGAAGCATCATCGACATCGACACGGTCAAAATCCGCGAGCCCAACGAGAACGGCGAAGGCGAAATCTGTGTCAAGGGTCCCAACGTCATGCTGGGCTATTACAACGACGAAGCCGCCACTGCCGCCGCGTTCGACAGAGAAGGCTACTTCCGCACGGGTGACTACGGCAAGCTTGGAAAAAACAACATTCTGTATATCACCGGTCGAAAGAAGAACCTCATCATTCTTTCCAACGGCAAAAACGTCTACCCCGAGGAGATCGAGAGCGTGCTGAACGCAACGCCCGGCGTGCTGGATATCATCGTCTACGAGGGTCAGAGCAAGCGCGGCATGGAACACAACGCCATCGTTGCTGAAATCTATCCCGACCAGGAATATCTGGAAAAGAACAACATCACCGACGCGGAAGCGCATCTGAAGCCCTTCATCGACGCCTATAACCGCACCGCAGTTCCCTACAAGAAGATCGGTGTCCTCAAGGTCCGCACCACCGAGTTCCCCAAGAACACGCTGAGAAAGATCCTGAGATTCAAGCTGGATACGACCATTGACTGATTTTTGATCTTGACCGGGAGGTTTTTATGCCATTCGTCAGTATTATTATGCCCGCCTACAACGCGGAACGCACCGTGAAGGAATCGGTGCTGTCTGCCCTGAAACAGACCTATTCCGATTTTGAGCTGATCGTGATCGACGACGGCTCAAAAGACCGCACCCCGGAGATCCTTCGGGAGTTGGCGCAAAGCGACGCGCGCATCCGCGTGCTGCGCAATGATCCCAACGTCGGCGTTTCCCGTTCACGTAACCGCGGCATCGCCGAAGCCACGGGCGAGTGGGTCGCCTTTCTGGACAGCGACGATCTTTGGAGAGAGGATAAGCTGGAGAAACAGCTGAAGTTGATCGAGCAATATCCCGACGCCGCCCTGACCTACACGGCATCGGCGTTCATTCTCAACGACGGCTCCCCCATGGGCTACGTCCTACCCGCCAAGGAACGGATCGGGCGCCGCGAGCTGTTGCGGCACAATCTGCTTTCCTGCTCCTCGGTCATGGCGCGCACCGATCTTTTGCGGGAGTGTCCCTTCCCAGGCGACCGCATCCACGAGGATTACTTCGTCTGGCTGACGTTGCTCAAAAAAATCCCTTATGCCTACGGCGTCAACGAGCCGCTCCTGATCTACCGACTCACGGAGAATTCGCGCTCTGGCAACGCGTGGAGATCCACCAAGATGCTCTTCCGCACCTACCGTGCCGTGGGAATGAACCCCATTTCCGCCGCCCTCCACGTGCCACCGTATCTGCTCTACGTCATCAACAAAAAAAGGAAGCAAAAAGCTTCCAGATAATACCCAAAAACGAAAAAACAAAACAGGACAGAGAATTTTGAAGTTCTCTGTCCTGTTTTTATGCGCAGAAAGTATGCCGCTTTGTTGCAAGCACCCCTTCTCTGCCTTTTTTGTTGTTATTGTTCCAAGGAATAGAAGTACAGCTGCCCGTCTGCATGCTTGGCAAAGGTGGCGATATAAGTTTGGGAGAGGCTCTCTCCGTCCGACAGACGGAAGAGCATGCGATAGGTGTTCGCGGTCTGCTCGATCTGCTCCGCCACAACCGTCACACCCGATCTCCACGCTTGCAACGGAGCCGTGTAAACGCGCTCGGACGAAACGTAGGCAAAAACCGCTCCGTTCTTGTGCCGAACGCTCGTTGCTCCGAAATAGCGGTTGGCGGCGCGCTCGAAATCCTCGGCAGGGATCGCCGTGGAAAGATCACCGGCAATTGCACCGGACGAGATTGACAGAGAATGGCGGTTGCCCGTATAAAGCAAATAATTGTCGCGCAAGAGCGCATTCAGCAGTGCATCGCGATAGACCGTCACCGCCTGCGACGGAGTCCGAAAGGTTTTGAGACGGAGGCTGTTGGCGGTCAAGTCTCCCACCATCTCGCAAAGCGAGTCGGCAAGAGGACCGTCGATCGGCAACGTCGATTCGATGCGCTCGGAGCCGTAGTTTGAAACGTCGACACCCAGCACGCCGCGCACCCACAAAGGATTCGCGCCCGCCACGCAAGACACAAAAAACACGGCACTCAAGAGCAAAAGCAACAAAAGCATTCCCTTGTTGACACGCCGCTTGCATCTGTATCCGCGATTTTTCACGTCACCATCTCCCTTCCAAAAATCTCCATCTTATATTTTATCAGATCCGCAATCTTTTGTCAATAGAATAACAGACATTTTTTTACAATATCTTGTATTTTTATTGATTTCACAACCACAAGATATTCGATTTTGTCGTAGGTTTTTTTGATTTTGTCATATGCGACGTGACATATGACATTTTTAATTAAATTTTACAATTCTTTTCCGTTAAAAATCCCCCTTCTGTTCTCGGCAAAGAGCCTCGACGTGACGATGCTCATCGCTCAGCAAATGCGCCAGTACCGAGCGCACCACGCGGTCCTGTGTTCTGCCCATCAAGGTCTGATAGCGGTCAATTCCGCGCCGTTCCTCGCGGATCGAATCGGCGTACAGAGCCGCTCGCCCCCGAGACTCCCTCTTGATGCCGCTCCTGCCATCACGCTCGATCCCCTGCACGCGCATATTTGCCTGAATCACAGGATTGCCGCCCAGTGCCAAAATCAGCTCCCCCAACATCCGAAAATGCAACATCTCCTCTTTGGCAAGCCGTTCAAACAGCGCGGCGGCATCCGGCTCTCGGCGCGCCCAAAGGAGCGAACGATAGGTATATGCCGCCACCGCGCCCAATTCCTCCATATAGCTTTCCTCCAACGCCGCCGCAAAGCGAAGATCCCGGGCAACACACCCCTCAAGCGTCGGATAAAACGCGGGAAAACCTCTTCCCTCCAAATCCTTTTCCATCCCATTCTCCTTTCCTTCACAAAGATCTCTCTGCGCAAAAACGCATCTTGATTCAGTTTATGCAAATGAAAGCAAAAACGTGACACAAAGGGCTTTACAAAAACATGGTTTTATGGTATAATAAAAGCAATTCATGCGTTGCATTATGATATAATAAATAAAACGCTTTCCCGGAAAATCCGATGAAAGGAGGAACGTCGCATTGAAAATTCCGAAAAAAAACCGCGACCTGACACGCTGTGTCCGCCGCCGTGATCTTTTGCGCTTGATTGGCTTTTTGCTTTGGGTTGCTCTTCTGGTCTGCGGCGCGCTCTTTTACAATCACGAGCACCAGACCTATCCCGATTACCGCCGCATGGTGGGCTGGCGCATGGCGGTTTGGGTTATTGCGGCACTCTTCTCGGGCGTTCTGATCTTTCGCATTTGGAAATTCTTTACCGATCACAGCTTTTCGGGAACCATCGTCGACACCGGGATCTCGCGCTCGTGGGGAGCATCCGACGATCCGGGCGGTGCCGCAAACTATGATTTTCGACTCAAAACCAGCCTGAAGGTGCGCACCGAAAAAGGAGATCTCTGCCACATCCGCTTTGAGCAAAAGCCGGGATTCTACCTCTATTATCACGAGGGAAACCGCATCACGCATTTTCGCGGACTTCCCTATCCCATCAACACCGATCCCACCGCATCCAACGGCTACGTCTGCGCCGTTTGCGGCCACCATTCCAAGGACTACACCGACATCTGTCCCACCTGCCGACACACGCTGATTGATCCCGCAGAGCTGGGAAAAAATTGAAACCGTTTTGAAAAAAAGCAATTTTTACGGGGGAACTTTCTTGAGAAAAGTTCCCCCGTCCTCTTTCAAACCGATCGTTTCGCGTGAAAAAGCAGAAATTTGATCTGTCTGTTCACCCATTTCCTCGCGCAGTACCGGATCCAAGAAGAACGATCGGTGCTTGGTTCTGTTTGTCAAAACATTACGAAAGACGGATCAAGAGTCCCCGGCGCAAAAACCGCCACAAAACCGCAATCCCCGCAATCTGTCAAAATCCCCAAAAAAGCGAATTCAAATTTGTGAAAAATCGTTCGTTCTTCTTCTTTTACAAAGGGTGAAAAATGTGTTATAATATATTGTTAAGATAAAAAACGTAAAGAAATTTGAAAAACGGGAGAAAAAACAGTGATCAGAAACGATTTGAGAAACGTGGCGATCATCGCGCACGTTGACCATGGAAAAACCACGCTGGTGGACGGACTGTTAAAGCAAGGCGGCATTTACCGCGACAATCAGGAGACCGTGACGCGCGTCATGGACTCGGGAGACCTCGAGAAGGAGCGCGGCATCACGATCCTTGCGAAAAACACCGCAGTACACTACAAGGACGTCAAGATCAACATCATCGACACCCCCGGACACGCCGACTTCGGCGGCGAGGTCGAGCGCATCCTGAAGATGGTGAACGGTGTCATTCTGCTGGTCGACGCGGCAGAGGGACCGATGCCGCAGACGCGCTTCGTTTTGCAGAAGGCATTGGAGCTGAACCACCGCGTCATCGTTTGCATCAATAAGATCGACAAGCCGGATGCACGTCTTGGTGAGGTCGAGGATGAGATCCTGGAGCTTTTGATGGATCTGGGCGCCAACGACGAGCAGCTGGACAGCCCCATGCTCTATTGCTCCGGACGCGCGGGAACTGCCACCGAGGATCCCGCAGAAGAGGGCAAGGATCTGACGCCTTTGTTTGACAAGATCATCGACTATATGCCCGCGCCCGAAGGAGACGCGGAGGGAGACCTGCAGCTCTTGGTCTCCTCGATCGACTATAACGACTACGTCGGACGCATCGGCATCGGACGCATCGAGTGCGGCACGATCCGCGTCGGTCAGGAGGTCGCGGTTTGTAACTTTCACACCCCCGGCTCGTTCAAAAAGACCAAGATCGTCTCTCTCTATCAGATCGAGGGATTGATCCGCAAGCCCGTTGAGAATGCAACCATGGGAGACATCGTCTGCTTCTCGGGCGCGGGAGACATCACCATCGGAGATACCCTGACGCTGACCTCCAATCCCACGCCGCTCGAGTTCGTCAAGGTCTCCGAGCCGACGATGGAAATGACCTTCATGGTCAACAACAGCCCTCTTGCGGGCAAAGAAGGTAAATTCGTCACCTCGCGTCAGCTGCGCGACAGACTCTATCACGAACTGCTCAAGGACGTTTCTCTGCGCGTCAGCGACGGAGACACCACCGACGAATTCCGCGTCGCCGGCAGAGGCGAGATGCATCTGTCGATCCTGCTCGAGACCATGCGCCGCGAGGGCTTTGAGCTGGCTTGCTCCAACCCCCGCGTGCTGTATAAGGAGATCGACGGACAGAAATGCGAGCCGATGGAGCGCGTCACGCTCGACGTGCCGATGGATTACGTCGGCGTCGTGGTCGAAAAGCTCGGACAGCGTAAGGGCGACCTGCTCTCCATGACCCCCGTCGGAACGCGTACCCGTATCGAATATTCGATCCCCGCGAGATGCCTGTTCGGCTATCGCTCGGAGTTTCTCACCGCCACGCACGGCGAGGGCGTCATCAATACCATTTTTGACGGCTATGCTCCCTATCGCGGCGAGATCGCCATGAAGTTCACCGGCTCTCTTATCGCATCCAATGACGGCGAGACCACGCGCTATGGTCTCTATAAGACGCAGGAACGCGGACAGCTCTTCGTCGGACCGCAGACGCAGGTCTACGAGGGCATGATCGTGGGTGAGAACCCGAAGAATGACGATATCGCCGTCAACCCCTGCCAGAAGAAGCAGCTGACTGCCATCCGCTCCGCGGGCGCGGACGAGAAACTGCTCCTGACCCCCGCCAAGATCTTCACGTTGGAGGAGGCGATCGAGTATATCACCGACGATGACCTGATCGAGGTCACGCCCAAGTCGATCCGCCTGCGCAAGAAGATCCTGAACACCGAGCTGCGCATGAAGGAAATGATGCGCCGCCGCAGAGCAATGGAAGCACAGAAGAAATAAGACGCGATTGTGGGACGCGTTTTGTGGGGGTGCTTTTTGAAAAAAGCCACCCCCACACCCCCGCAAAAACTTTTTGGGTAAGGGGAAAAAGGAAACCCTTTATCTGTACGCTCCGAATGAGCATTCGCTCCCGCTGCCGTTTTGGGACCACTAACCCAAAACGGCTTTTTATGTTGTTTGGATTTGGTTTTTGTGTTTCAAATTTTGATTTGTCGCACACTTTGTTCGCACAAGCCTTGTAGGGGCGATTCATGAATCGCCCCTACGTTGTTTCGTTCATTTGTTCGTTGAAATGAGACACCGATAAATCCCGATTTTGCATCCCCATCCGTGGGCAAAACAAAAATAAAAGCTGTTTTGGGTGGTGGTACCAAAACAGCCGCGGGAGCGATTGAAAGGGTGACGCGCACAGATAAACAATTACATTGATACCCATGCAATAAAAGTTTTTGAAGAGTCCAGAGAAACTTTTTTCAAAAAGTTTCTCTGGTCGCCGAAGGCAAAAAGAGGGTGTGGGGGAGCTTTTCTCAAAAAGCTTCCCCACAAAAAACGAACGTCAAAATCACTTCAAAGCCGTCCGCAATCCTTTCGGATAATAATTCTTCAAACGGCCGCTGACAGCCTTTCCGCCGCCGAGTGTGACGGCGCAATCTCCGACGCGAAGCAAGACCGCCGTGTAGCCCGAAAGAGCGGGAGCGACGTCGATCTCCTCGCCTGCGAGATAGCGTGCTATGGCGGCATCATCGGGTGAAAAGAGAGCTTTCGCGTGCAAATCGTTTCCGTAAGCCGTGAAAAAATGGTGATGCGGAACCACCCGGCCTTTGCGGATCTCACCCAACGTGACACCGAGAGAGACCACGCCGAATGGCGGAATCGAAAACGCAACCGACTCGCGAATCGGCAGGTGTACGGCGTTTCCGCCGCACAACAGCAAGCCCTCCGCGGACTTTCCCGCACATTCCTTCAACAAGGACTCTACCGCCGAGCGATCGGCTTTTCCGAGAAGCACTGCCGCATCTTTGAGCGCAGTACGCTTTTTCGGCGCATCGCCCACTCTTTGCAAAAGTGCCACAAACTGCCCCTCTCCGGGAGAGACGTGCGGATAAAAGCGGCGGCAAAGGGCGTGATCGGGGAGCGGATTCTTCGAGGCTTCTACCCCCGGTGCAGTACGTGCAACGACAGCCTCACTGCAAGCACACAGACGAAAATCGGGATGCCGTGAGAGAAATGCCGCGACGCTCTCCTCGTTTTCTTCCATGGAATACGTACAGGTGGAATACAGCAGATAGCCCCCCGACGCCACACAGACTTCAGCGTTGTCCAAAATCTCTTTTTGACGCACGGCGCACATTGCGACGTTCTGGGGACTCCATTCCAAGATCGCTTGTTCGTTCTTGCGATACATCCCCTCGCCCGAGCAAGGCGCATCGACAACCACCAGGTCAAAATAGGCAGGATACCATTCGGCAAGATATTTGCTGTCCAGATTCGTCACACAGACGTTGGAAAGCCCCATGCGCTCGACGTTACCAGCAAGAATACGGCTGCGCGAGGCGTTGTATTCATTGGCAAGCACAAAGCCGCCACGATCGGCGGAAAGAGCCGCAAGTTGGGTGGTCTTTCCTCCCGGTGCAGCGCAAAGATCCAGAATCCGCAAGCCGTTCCTTTCCCAAAGTGCCTCCGGCAGAGCCGCCACCGTCGCCATCGCGCCGGGATCCTGCAAATAATAGACTCCCGCGTGATGGTAGGGGTGCTTGCCTGCTTGCGCTTCCTCGGAAACGATAAATCCGTCCGACGTATAAGACAGAGGCGTCAACGAAAAGGGGGCATTCTCCAAAAAGCACGCCGCGTCGAGCTTGTGACGGTTGACGCGCAAGCCCTTGACCGCCCGCTCCCCGCACAGCGCATCATAAAACGCGCCGTATTCCGCGCCGAGCAATTCTTTCATTCGGTTTTCAAATGCGATTGGCAGTTGCATAGATACCCTCTCTTTAAAACCATTCGGTATTTTTCACACGCGCACATGCTCCACTTCAAAGCACTTCCCCTGCAAGCGGATCAGTGTGCCACCAAGCATCTCCGGGTCATGAAAATCGTAACACCCCGTCTTCGTTCCAAATACCCAGCGAATCCCTTGATAGACGATACAAGTGTTGATCAGATGATGATGCCCGACAAAAACAGCCTCCACACGGCACTCCTTCAAAAAATGCAAAAAGCTTTCATCGGTCTCAATGGGCGCAAGCTTTTGCTTTTTGGAACCAAAATCGCCATCCTTGGCACACACGTCGCGTCCGATGGCATAAAATTCGGTTTCGCGCGAATATCCCTTCTCGATCTCCGCCCGTTCAAATTCACTCGTGGGAAAATGAAACGCCATGAAAGCGGGAATGGGTTCGCCCTGCACCCGCGCGATGCGCTCCGAGATCTCCTCAATGCGCGCGATCTGATCGGGATAAATTCCTTTTTCACGAATCACCTCGGGATCGACGCTGTGCTTGCAACCGTTGGAATCGGTCATGTGCAACACGCGAAGAAGGCGATCCCCCACGGCAACGCCGACCGAATAGTTTCCGTTTCCCGAAACACGGCCGCGCCGAAACAAACAATATTCACTCTCCTCCAAACGGCGGCATTGCCATGCAACGCCCCGGAAGGACTCGTTGTCATGGTTTCCAAACACGGGCGCCCACGGAATCGCGAAGGAATCCATCAATTCGCAAAATCGGTGAAGCGTCGTGCCTTTGTCATCAAAGGATCCGTAGATCAGGTCTCCCGTGATAAAAATCAGATCCGGCTTGACTCGTTCCACAAGCGCGCGAATCTGATCGGCACACTGCAGATCAAACTTCTCGGGAAGCCATTCTTCAACCTCCCGCATGCTCAACCGTTCCGGCGTCCTTCTTTGGGTGGAATCGATGAATTGCATATCGGTCAGCTGCAAAAGCCGAATTTCTCGTGCCTCTTCCAATTGTAAAACAAAATCACAGCCGTCAAAGCAACCGCGACAATCGCGCATCAGATTCATTTCACAGATTCCTTTCTTTGCAGGTTCATTTTTCCGCATCAAGCGCCAACGTCGGATTGCGCCACGCCTCATCGGTACGAATATGCTTGATTCGTAGAAATCGTCGTAGGCAAGGCGTAAGGGTGCGAGCGAGAGGAAGCCGTAGTTACCTACGGCAAGCCGCTTTCGAGGAGCAACGCCGTATGATTGGACAAATCTCATTGATACAGATATGCTGATTCGTAGAAATCGTCGTAGGCAAGGCGTAAGGGTGCGAGCGAGAGGAAGCCGTAGTTACCTACGGCAAGCCACTTTCGAGGAGCAACGCCGTATGATTGGACAAATCTCATTGGTACAGATATGCTGATTCGTAGAAATCGTCGTAGGCAAGGCGTAAGGGTGCGAGCGAGAGGAAGCCGTAGTTACCTACGGCGATTCGAGGGAGTCACCCGACAACGAAGCATACGGCGATTTA
>JAFWYJ010000002.1 GCA_017517745.1 Clostridia bacterium
GGTGAGCGTTTTGATCTCGCCGTCGTTGTAGCTTACTTTGATAAAGTTGGTCGCGCTGAAATTTACTGTTGCTTCTTTAATGGAGTCAGCAACCGTTTCGTTCACAACAGGAGAGCTTCTCGGAACGTCTACTTCAGTCTTGCCTTCGGAAATGAAGGTTACGCCATCCGTAACAAGGGCATTGGTCTTGTAATTGCGATATACCTGAGCAGCCGCACCGTATTCAAGCGTGTCAATGATGAGCTGCTTCATATTAGCGTCATTCGTAATATTGTAGGCGTTGATCAGGTTTTCCTTAACGCTGTAACCCGTAAGCATTGCCTTTTCATGCCCCACCGGGCTACCACCCACGAGAATCGTTACGTTCATAAGATCGCCAAGGCACTGAGGACCCACGCCTTCAAAGGTGTAGATATACACTTTAGCGTCAGTTGGATGCCTCTCGCACTCGGTAATATACGTTAGCTGACCGAGGAATTCGACCTCGACCATTATGCTTTCGATGGGGCGATCTTCATTGTTTCTGACGTAGAATTTCATTGAGATATCGCCGCCGAGGTTGACCTGTTTGCCGACAAATTCTGCGACAGGGGTGTTTGTTTCTGTTCCTGTTTCCTCTGCACTTGCCGTGATCGACAGACCTGCAAGAAGCGTTACGATCATCATCAGAGAGACGATCAGAACGAGGAGCTTGTTTGTGTGCTTTGTTTTCATTTAAGTTCCTCCTTGGAATTGTGTTAGTTTGTATCGATCGGCAAGTCAATGCCGGGGGTTGTATCTTCGGGGGGATTACCAACCGTTACCTGACAGCCTGCGTTGTCGCAAAGGTAGTCGTGGTCGGTGTCATTGTGAGCGTCCTTCGCTGCAACCGCCACTTGACCGCACACGGTGCATTTTTGCTCTGTTGTGCAATTGCCGTCATCCTTTTCGGGGGAATGCTCGCCTGCCGCCAGAATTTCTTTTCCGCAAACCCCGCAATTAAGGGCGGTTGAGCAGTCATTATCATCATTTTCGGGAGTATGTTCCTTGTTTTCTCCGTCGGTTGCGCCGCATCTTGAACAGGTGGATTGAACCTCACACAGATCAACATCGGGCGTTGTCCATTCGTGTCCGAGAGCAGAGCCTTCTGTCTTGCCACAGACTGTACAGGTCTTGGGTGTGTCGCAGTCAGCATCAGCAAAGTCGTGAGTGACTGTTCTTTCTTCACCACATTCGTTGCAGTTCACGTCGCAAGCATTATCGTATATATGCTTACATTCCTTGTCGCCACAGGCAACGAGTGTTACGATCATTAGGATCGAGAGTAGAATGAGTGTTAATTTTTTCATAGTTTGTTCTCCTAAATTATATTTCACAGTTTTTTGTTCCTTGGGCAAGTGCATATTCCAAACCATTCCTCGCCGCGCCGAAAATAGTTACATTCGGCGCAGGTGGTGTCGGGTGTGCGTTTGGTGTCTCCCCGGTAGCTCTTGCAAGCATCCTGCATCATGGTCACGAAAGGTATTCCCTCATCCGTGTAAACAGGCTCTTTTGTAAAGTCGGGATAGATCACAATAGGTTCGCATAGTGGACTCTGTCGGTCGCATTCCTCATAGTAACCGTATTTCAGCTCAAAGGTCTTACCGTAAGTGGTTATGATCTTGTAAAGATCACCCTCATTGTGAGTAAACTCCGTAAGCGGAAAATCATTCTGAATTAGCTTGCTAAACATATCTGACTCCTCCAGTCTTTCGTCAAAAAGAAAAA
Organism: Clostridia bacterium; assembly: GCA_017517745.1. Classification (GTDB taxonomy): domain Bacteria; phylum Bacillota; class Clostridia; order Oscillospirales; family CAG-272; genus UMGS1865. Next base: position 1,747 of record JAFWYJ010000002.1, read on the forward strand.
TCTGCCATACTGTTGTTAATAGTATAGCAGACTTTTTTCGTTTGCGGTATTACCCAAAAATACATTTTTAGGTCTGATTTTTGGGGCGTTTTTGGCTTTCGACGAAATTTTATATATCTTTTTTGGGGTGTTTTGGATATGTAAAATCACAAAATCGCGGCAAATTCCGACCTCGGCAGGCCCGATTTTTCGGACACGATTCGCACCGCTTGTTTCACCACGGACAGAGAAAGATGCAGATGATCTGCAATCTCCTTGTTGCCCATTCCAAAGGCAGCAAGCTTTGCGACCTCGCGCTCCTTGTCGGAAAGTGTGGTCAGGATCGTCTTTCCCCTGACTGCGCCCGAGAGCTTCGACCAACCCTCATTATAGATCTTATAGAGCTTTTTCACCTCTTTCCAAGCATCCTCGTCAATCAGGGAGAGACGCTTCTCCATCAAGGTATCAAGCGCACGGCAGTATTCTGCAAGAACACCGTAGAACCGATCGGGGAGCGCCAGCTCGATGGCTTTGTCGATGTGGTAGATCGCATCCTCATCCTTGCCGCAGTTGTGATAGATCGCGGCGCAGGTAAGGCGCAGATAGATCTCTGCCATAATGGTATTGTTGGCTCTTGCCCAGGATATCATCGGCTCTACCGAAAAGGAAATGACCGACATGATGTAAAGTCCCTGTGTTCCCTCTACCTTGGTAAGTCCCATGGCAACGGCGTAACCGAGCGCGTACAAATATTTGGCGTAATACACCTTTGCAGCAGGGTATGCATCCTTGTGAATTGGCTCAAACCTTCCTTTTTTGAACCATTCCGGGAAACTTTCGACGTTATATACCATAATATCAACGGCACTGATCGCAAGCTGCATTGCATCTCTGTCGTTGTCATTCTTTGCGGGCGCTTCGGCAATATGAACCTTGGCACGTCGCCACATATGGATGTCCCCTTTCCATATCGCACACATGGCAAGGAGCATACCTGCCGATTGGATGGCATAAAATCCCGAATGTTTGTGAAGAAGATAGTTTGCGATATCGTAAACCTTGTCGATCTCACCGCGCGAATAAGCGACCTCAGCTTCAAACAGCACCTGCGCTTCGTGATTGTATGCAAGACTCTCGCCCACCGCATCTGCCGTTCCGGGCGTGTGATATAGGTCTGTCATGTAGAGAAAGGGAGTTTTGCGCGGAAGCGGCATATCCGCATCATGCACGGCTCTCGCTTCCTTTGTTCTGCCGTCGATCGGCTTCTTCGCGTTCTTCGGGATCATCCAAGCTCGCCCCAGGCGCGTTGCACCCTCGATTCTTCCGTTCGCACAGAGGACCTGAACGAATCTTTTGGAAAGCCCCCATTTTTTTGCGACTTCATCTATTCCGATATAATCCATTTTTACCTCTCAAAAAGCCGTTTTATATCATTCGTGATTGCGAAGGATATTACCGTTCGCTTTTGCGTACTATATTATACACTTTTTTTCCGGGATTGTCAACCTTTCGGAACAAAACTTCATACAAAAAGCATCGGCGCTTTTCCGATGCTTTTCTATGTATTCGGTTGGCTTCATCTGAAGAATCGTATCCGTCGCACCCCCAAATTTTATCATCTCGACCGCCGAAAATCCCACCGCAAGCATCGTTTCGGTTTCGTGCGGTACGGTAAGCAGCGTATCGTAGTGATAAAACTCGTGATGCCTCGTTAAATTCCGGATTCTCCGTCCTGTTTTCTGGATTCGGCTTCCTTGCTTTCCTTTTTGAAATGTCGCATGATCACCAAAACGGTCACGATGCCGATGATGGGAAAGAGTGCGGTGACGAGCATTCCGACTTTGAGTCCGAGCTGCTCGGCGGAAATCCCGAGCGCGGGCGCCGTTTGCGCGACAAATCCGCTCGTCGAAACACTGTCAACCACAATGCCCAACAGCTGCGGTCCCAGTGCCGCGCCAAGGTCGCCGCCTGCCGCCATAAGCGCAAACGCCGCGACTCCGGCGTGCGGGATCTTTTCCTCCATCATGATCAGCGTTCCCGGCCACAGCATCGAGGTGCAAAAGCCGGTCAGGATGCAAGCGATGAAGGCAACGGTTGCATTGGGAGAAAGTCCCACGGCAAGATAGCAGATCGCGGCACAGATCATGCTGACCAAAAGCGTCCGACAGATATTTTTGCCGAATTTGGCATAGGCAATGCGCGCAACTCCCAGCAGGACGGCAAACATCGCCGCGCCGAGAATATCGCCGACCGCCTTGCTGATTCCCAAGGCGGTCTCGACGTAGGTCGAAATCCAATTGCCCATCGAATTTTCCGCGCAGCTTCCAAAGAAAATGCAAACAACGCAAAGAGCAAGCCCCATCACACGTCTTTTCGGATCATGGGAAGACGTCTTGACGTCCGCCTCGTCCTCGCGACTCGGCATGGGAGAGATCATGAAAAGAACCGCGGGAATGACGGGCAAACAACCGAGGATCAAGAACAGATACGTCCAATGCTCCGCGCCGAAAATCTTGAGAAAGAGCGTGCTGACGACGATCATCGTAAAGGTTCCAAACGCGTAAAGCGAATGAAGCAGGCTCATATCCCTTTGCGGATTGTCCGAGGGGAGCGCCGCGATCGTGGGACTGAGCAAGACCTCAGCCAAGCCCGCCGCGACAGAAAAGATCAGCGTGCCGACCAACAGCCCGACGTAAGCCGCGTGCGGGAAGAAGGCGGGGATCAGCGCATAGAGAAACAATCCGAGCGCCGTGAGCAACGGCATGGTCGAGGCGATCTTCTTCAGGTTGAAATGCTTGGAAAAGGCGGTAAAGATCAGATCGATCCCAAGCTGGGTGAGAAAATTGACCAGCACGAGCGTGCCGAGAAGCGTATAAGAAATTCCGTAGAGTTCCCGAAAGGTAACGAACAAAAGCGGCGGCACGCAAAAGACCGACGACATGGTGAAATAGGAGGCGTAGCATGCAAATTTTGTGGTTTTGAAGCTTGGTTTTTTCATCATGATCTGCATCTGTCCTTTCCGTTTACCGAATCCACCATTCGGGCGTAATCTCGCCCAGCTTTACGGTACGCCCCGCGGAATAGTCAACCATGATCTCAACGTCGGCGTAATGCCCTGCCATAAGCTGAACCATCAGCTCGCGGCAAGCACCGCACGGCGCGCCGCATGAGCCGTCGGGCATCAGTGCCAGCACCTTGTCTATTTCGTGTTCCCCGTTGGTAATCATATGAAAAATGGCATTCCTTTCGGCACAAACGCCAAGTCCCGAGCAGGTGTCGATGCAAACGCCCGTATAAACGTTGCCCGATTTGGAAAGCACTGCGGCAGATACCTCTCCGCAGGTAACGTATTCCGAAATTCTCCGCTCATTCATGACGGCTTTCGCCGCCTCATACAGTTCCGTCCAGATCTTTTCCATATCCGTCTCCTTGCCAAATGCAATTCATTTTTTCTTTCGCGCGGGCAGCTCGCTCCAAAGCGTGAAGCCCAGGATCAGCAAGCCTCCAACGATCTGCGGGAGTGTCATCTTCTCGTGCAACCAGATCACGCTCACCAGCACCGCCACCAAAGGGTCAACGTAGCTCAGAATCGCCACCTTCTGTCCGGGCAACTCCTTCAACGCGGAAAAATACATACAGTACGTAACGCCCGTATGCACAAGACCGACGACGAGCAAAGCGCCCCATCCCAAACCGTCCAAGTCACCCAAGTGAAAGCCGCTCGTCAAGGCGACGTAGGGCGCAAGCACCGCCGCGGCAGCCAAAAACTGAACGAAGGTGCGCTGAAGCCCCGTAACCCCCTTGATGAATTTGTTGAGCAGCATCACTGCGGCATAAAGCACCGCCGCACCCAAGCCAAAAGCGATACCAAAAAGATCCTGCTTGCCGCCCCCCGCAGTTCCCGTAATCAGGATCAGACCTGCGGTTGCCATCACGAAGCAGAGGATCTGCTTTGCCGTCAGCCGCTCCCGAAACAGCAACGGACAGACCACCATCACGATCACGGGTGCAAAATAGTAACTCAAAGTCGCCACGGAGACGGTGGTGTATCGATAGGCTTCAAAGAGCAAAATCCAATTAAAACCCATCGCCGCACCCGAAACCACCAACAACAACCGTTCTTTGGGGATGCTGCCAACCGAAAGCTTCTGTTTTGTAACCAACAAAAAAACGCCCACAAGCGCCACAGCCATCACCGCTCGGTATAGTGCCAGTTCACCCGAGCTGACGTTGATATTGCGCACAAAGGGTGCCAGCGTACCAAAAATAAACATGGCCGCCGTCATCAGCACCCTTGAGAGGGTCTCTTTTTTCATAAACGTTCCTCCGGTCTGTCAGTCGAATTTTGAGTTGCCCTGCACTGCGTGCCGCAAAAACGCGTCGGCTTGTTCCCTGCTTTGAAAGACGACGACGTTTTTGTCGCGGTACTTTTCCAGCAACGCCATCACCTGCGGTCTTTGTTGCACACGAAAACCTTTGATCATCTCGATAAGCTCCGCATCCTCCTCGCCCTCGATCCACGGCATATCGCTCCGCGGCTTCCCCCGCCGCGCCCTGACGCCGTCCAAACAAACGGCGAGCGGATAATCAAGGAAAAACACCGTGTCGCACGCCGCCATGCGCATCTCCATGGTGGAGGCGTAATTGCCGTCTATGATCCACGCGTCCTCCTTCAGCACAGTGGACAAACGCGCGAGAAAAACCGACTTTTCCACCGTGGTTTTGTCGGCGTTCCAATACAGCAGATCCAAATGGCAGAGCGGCAGCCCCGTCTTTTGGCACAATGCCCGCGAAAAGCTGCTTTTCCCGCTTCCCGGACAGCCGATGACAATGACTCTTTTCATCGCGATTCATCCTCAATCCGTCTGATTTCCTCCGGACCGTTTTTGTCAACGTTCGCGCGAACGGCACCCCGGCTTTTTCCATTATATCAGAAAATCCCGATGATTTCAATAGTAAATATTTTTTGATATCATGAATTCAGCAACGGCAGAATATAATATAAAAAAACAAACGGAGTGATGAGATGAAACGATCGATTGGGCTTTGGCAACTATTGGGCTTTGCGGTAACCTCGCTCGGGGGAACGCTGTTGCATTTTTTGTACGATTGGTTGGGAGAAGCAAAATGGATCGCGCCCTTCTCGGGCGTGAACGAATCGACCTGGGAGCACATGAAGCTGCTTTTTTGGCCGACGTTCCTTTACGCCGTCGTACAGAGCTTTTTCTTCCGTGAACGGCGGGATTTTTGGTGTGTAAAATTGCGAGGCATCCTTCTCGGACTTTCCCTCATTCCGATCATTTTCTATACCTACAACGGTGTGATCGGTCGCTCTCCCGATTGGATCAACATCGCCATTTTCTTCGTCGCCGCCGCCATCGCGTATCTCTTTGAGACAAGGCTCTTCCAAGCCGAGACCGTAACCTGCAAGTCTCCGAAATTGGTGATCGGCATCCTTTGCGCGATCGCGGTGCTGTTTGGGGTGTTCACCTTCCTGACACCCGAGATCGGCATTTTCAAGGATCCCTTGACGGGAACCTACGGAATATAAAAAATGCCGATGAGGGCTTGCATGTGATCCCTCATCGGCATTTTTCCGAAAAAGCAAAACGTGAGATTCTACCCGGATTCGACAAAAAAGCGTTGACATTTGACGCGTGCTAAGATATAATATAAACGGAATCCGAGGAAAGGGGCAAAGATATGAACGATTACAAATTCGGAGAAAAGATCTACAAACTCCGAAAGAAAATGCAATATTCCCAATCCATGCTCGCCGAGATGGTCGGAGTCTCCAACAAGGCAGTCTCAAAATGGGAGACCGGATGCGCCAAGCCTCAGCTTGACACCGTGAAGAAGCTGGCAGATCTCTTCGGTGTTTCGGTGGACGATCTGCTTTGCACCGATTCCCCGAAAAAATCGATCACCAAGATCGTTCTCACGGGTGGCCCTTGCGCCGGAAAAACCACCGCCATGAGCAAAATCCAGGAAAAATTCTCTGCGATGGGATACCACGTGATCGTCATTCCCGAAACGGCATCCGAGCTGATCACGGGAGGCGTCACACCTTGGGGGCTCAACACCAATCTGGACTATCAGCTCTGTCAGGTCCGCCTCCAGATCGAAAAGGAACAGATCTTCATGCGCGCCGCCGAGCGTGTTTTCGGCAAGGACAAGATCCTTGTGGTGTGCGACAGAGGTTCCATGGACAATCGGGCGTATATGACCGACGCGGAATACGAGTGGCTTCTGTCCTCGCTCGGCCTCAACACCACCGAGCTCAGAGACCGCTACGACGCCGTTTTTCATCTCGTCACCGCGGCAAAAGGCGCGACCGAATTTTATACCAACGCCAACAACGCGGCAAGAACCGAAACGCCTCAGGAGGCAGCTTTGCTCGATGATAAGATCGTCGCCGCCTGGACGGGACACCCGCACCTCAGAGTCATTGACAATTCCACGGAATTTGCCGAGAAAATCAATCGGCTTCTCGCCGAGATCGCTCTGTTTTTGGGCGAACCCGAGCCTTGCGAGATCGAGAGGAAGTTCCTCATCGAATATCCCGACGTCAAAGTGCTTTCCGCCGATCCCGCCTGCCGCAGCGTCGAAATCATCCAGACCTATCTCAAATCCGATCCGGGCGAGGAGATCCGCGTGCGTCAAAGAGGTGAAGACGGGCATTACGTCTACTTCCGCACCGTGAAAAAAAGGATCAGCGACCTCAAAAGGATCGAAACCGAGAGCAAGATCACAAAGGATGAATATCTCGCCCTCTTGATGGAGGCGGACACCTCCAAGCGTCAGATTCGAAAAACGAGATACTGCCTGATGTACCGAAATCAGTATTTCGAGATCGACGTCTACCCTTTCTGGCACGATCGGGCGATCATGGAAATCGAATTGAGAACCGAGGACGAGCAAATCGCGTTCCCGCCCTGCGTCAAAATCATCCGAGAGGTCACGGAAGATCCCTCGTACAAAAACGCAGCATTGGCGGAAAGATAACCGTCAAAAGTGAAAAGAGAAAGAAGGAATCGTCATGAAAGTTGGGATTTTTTCGGCAACCAAGATCCGCAACGCCTTCATCAACAAAGACGTCGAATACGTCAAGCGTTACTGCCCCGAATCGGTGGTCTCTCGCTTTGACGAGCTTGCGTCCTACTATCACGAGGTCAAGAAAAATCCCAAAGAGGATTTTTCGATGGAATAAGCAAAAAATCGGGGGCTGTCTCATTCGGACAGCCTCCGGTTTTCATTGAATAACATCCATTCAAATTTCCGATTTTTCGACGATCTCGCCGAAATAGTATTTCGGATGTTGCAAGAAATCCGAAACGCGGATCGGTGTCTCAAAAAGGCGTTTTCCTTCGGCATTCGCCACGTCAAAACTTCCCTTTTGAAGCCTCACCGTCAAGCCGCCGTCGAGCCGATAGACCACCGTTTCCTCGGAGGCAGCCCCCGAAGCGGTCTCGAAAATCTGTTTGAGTGAATACAAAAGACGGTACTGCTCTGCCGAGCGAAGGCAGAAAAGCTCATAGGATTGGCTGACGTGCGTCAGCAAAAACAGATTTGTCAAGCGCGGCGCATAAACACCCTCATCCTTCACCGCAACGTCGGCGGGGAGACGCTTCCATTCCTTCACGCGGAACAGGTAATACGTCTCGTCGTCTCTGTGCCATCGACTTTGGAATCGGATCTCTCTGCGGCGCAGACGACGCGTTTCGATCACCTCGCCGTAATAACGGATTCCGCCCGCGCCGCCAAAGAAATTGGCGGACTGATACAACGCGACAAAGGAGATCGGAAGACTGCTTTGATCGAGATATTTTGCGGGGACGTAGTAGTAATTTTTCGTCAAATTCTCCCGCAATTGCTCCCGCGAGCCAAGCGAACCGACCAAAACCTCGCGCCGATTCCAATCCACCTCCGACAGCTCACGTGCAAGCGCATCGGGCAAAGCGATCCTACGCGCGCTTGTCGGATGCGCTCCTTCAAGAGGGAGGTCGGCAGACGTCTCGACAGCGGGAAGTCCCACGAGATCGATTTCCGCTTCACATGCAAAAGCCGCATTCGAAAATCTCCATACGCCAATCTGCCGTTTGCCGTGCCAAAGCGCGACCTCGCCAATGCCGCCGACACCGCTGAGAACAGACGCCTCGCCTTCAACGGGGCGCATTTCTTTTTTCCCGCAGATCAGCTTGACCGTCATGCGCCGACGCCACGTCCCGGCTTCGATCTGCCAGATCAGCGACTCTTCGGTTTCATCGCATCTGCACTGCACCCGCGCCCGTGCCCAAAATCCGACGGAATTCAGCACCGAACCTCTGCCGTCGCAAAAGAAGGAGATCCGCATTTGCCATCGGGCATCTCCGCGTGTATTTGGAATCGATCTGCCCCTGACGTCAAGAGCGGCATTCCGTTTCGCTTCTTCCGTGCATTGGTTTGCAATCGTGCAAGACGAGAGAGACAGCCGTGTTGCAAGCACGGGTATTCTCGGCTTTGGGCAGACGCTTTCGTTCTTCACGCCTTGGTCAAGCGTGTTTTGCGCCGTAGCTTTTCTTCGATGCCAAAACAGAATGCGCACCTCCTTTGATCAAGGTCTTTGGTGGCAAGCACCGCTCTCTTTCCAATTGCGCTTGCCGCCTATCATTATAGCATTTTTTGTCGGATTTTGTCAACACGTTTTTCAAATCTTGCCCGCCATGCAAAACGGAAGCCGACAAAGGCTGACCTCTGCCCCGAAAAAACGGCATTATATAATATTATTCTTATATAAATCCTTGTTTTTCTGCGCGAGCTTCTTGACAAGTCTTCCTTTTTGTGATATAATTCTTTATCATACTAAAATATATTAACTACAGAAGGTATCAGCATGATTTGGTCAAAAGAAGAAACTCTCCCCAGAGAACAAATAGAAGCGCTTCAATTGGAGCGTCTGGTGGAAACGGTCAACCGTGTGTATGCAAAGGTTCCCGCCTACGCGAAAAAGATGGATGAGGCCGGCGTGAAGCCCCAAGACATCAAGTGTCTTGCGGATCTTGCCAAGCTTCCCTTCGTCACCAAGCAGGACATGAGAGACAATTATCCCTTCGGGCTTTTCGCGGTGGAAAAGGACAAGCTCGTCCGCATCCACGCCTCGAGCGGCACGACGGGAAAGCCCACGGTGGTGGGATATACGCAAGGAGATCTGGAAACCTGGACAGAATGTGTGTCGCGTATCGCCTGCATGGGCGGCGCGTCCGCCACAGACGTCGCGCAGATCTGCTTTGGCTACGGTATGTTTACCGGCGCGCTCGGTCTGCACTACGGACTTGAGAACATCGGCGCCGCGATCGTTCCCTCCTCCACGGGAAATTCCCAAAAGCAAATTATGTATATGCAGGACTTCGAGACCTCTCTGCTGGTCGCCACGCCCTCCTATGCGTTGCGCCTTGCCGAGGTGGCACAGGAGATGGGCGTTGATCCCGCGAAGGATCTGAAGGTCAAGATCGCACTGGTCGGAAGTGAGCTTCTGACAGACGCGATGCGCGAGGAGATGCACAAGGTTTGGGGACGGGACATTCTCATCACCTCGAACTACGGCATGAGCGAATTGATGGGTCCCGGTGTGTCGGGCGAATGTCTGGAGCACTGCGGCATGCACATCAACGAGGACTATTTCATTCCCGAGATCATCGATCCCAAGACCGGCGAGGTACTGCCGATCGGCGAGCAGGGTGAGCTGGTCATCACCTGCATCAAGAAGGAGGGACTGCCCCTCATCCGTTATCGGACCAAGGACATCACGCGACTCTTTTACGAGCCCTGCAAGTGTGGCAGGACCTTCTGCCGCATGGAAAATCTGTCGGGAAGAAGCGACGATATGCTCAAGATCCGCGGCGTCAACGTCTTCCCCAGCCAGATCGAGGAGGTCATTCTCAGCGTTGAGGAGCTTGGTCCTCACTACGAGATCATTCTCGAGCGCGAGGGCTATCTCGACAAGCTGACCGTCAAGGTCGAGCTGGCGCAAATCACCGACTCGTTCTCGCTACTGGAAAAGATCACCAAAGAGGTCAAGGATAAGCTCAAGATCATTCTCGGTCTCGACGCAAAGGTTATGCTGGAATCCCCCAACACGCTGCAAAGATTTGAGGGTAAGGCAAAAAGAGTAAAGGATTTAAGGAGTAAATAACATGGCTAAGAAAACGATTATGCTTGGTAACGAGGCGATCGCAAGAGGCGCGTTTGAGGCGGGCGTCAAGCTCTCGAGCGCGTATCCCGGAACGCCCAGCACGGAAATCAGCGAATATCTCGCGAAATACGACGAGGTCTACACCGAGTGGGCACCCAACGAAAAGGTTGCCGCCGAGGTGGCGATCGGCGCGTCGGTCTCGGGTGTCCGCAGCCTTGCCTGCATGAAGCACGTCGGTCTGAACGTGGCAAGCGACCCGCTCTACACCTTCTCCTATACCGGTGTCGGCGGCGGCTCGGTCTTCGTCGTCGCGGACGACCCCGGACTCGCCAGCTCACAGAACGAGCAGGATACGCGCATGATCGCGCGCGCCTCTCACGTGCCGGTGCTGGAGCCCTCCGACAGCCAGGAGGCAAAGGATTTTGTGAAATACGGCTACGAGCTGAGTGAAGCATACGACACCCCCGTCATTCTCAGAACCACCACCAAGCTCGCGCACTCCCAGAGTGCGGTCGAGCTTTGCGACAGAGTTGAGGTTGCCGACAAGGAATACGCGCGCAACGTGCAAAAGTACGTCATGATGCCCGCCTCCGCGATCGGCAGACATCTGGTGGTCGAGGACAGAGAGAAGCGCATGGCGGAGGATGCCGCGGACTTCCCCGTCAACAAAATGGAAATCAACGACAAAAAGATCGGCTTCATCACCTGCGGTATCGCGTATCAGTACGTCAAGGAGGTCTGCCCCAACGCAAGCGTCTTGAAATTCGGCCTTGTCAACCCAATCTCCAAGAAGCTGGTGGAGGATTTCGTCTCTCAGGTCGAGACCGTCTACGTCTTCGAGGAGCTGGAGCCGGTGATCGAGGAGCAGGTTCGCGCATGGGGATTTGCCGTCAAGGGTAAGGAGCTCTTCACCAGACAAGGCGAATACAGCGCCAACATGCTCAGACGCGTGCTTTTCGGTGCCGACGAGGCAGTCTTTGAAAAGCAGGAAGCTCCCGCGCGTCCTCCCATCCTCTGCCCCGGATGCCCGCACAGAAGCGTCTTCTCGGTGCTCAACAAGCTCAAGATCCACGCCTCGGGCGACATTGGATGCTACACGCTCGGCGCGGTCGCACCGCTCGGCGTCATCGACACCACGATCTGCATGGGTGCCAGCATCTCGGCTCTCCACGGCATGGAAAAGGCTCGCGGCAAGGAATTCATCAAGAATTGGGTTGCCGTGATCGGAGACTCCACCTTCTTACATACGGGAATCAACTCCCTGATCAACATGGTATATAACAAAGCCACCGGAACGGTCATGATCCTCGACAACCGTACCACGGGTATGACGGGACATCAGGAGCATGCCGCAACCGGCAAGACGCTCAAGGGCGAGGAGACCTACGCCATCAATCTGGCGGATCTCTGCCGCGCGGTCGGCGTCCCGAACGTCATCGAGATCAGCTCCTTTGACGTCAAGGGCTTGGAAAAGGTCATCACCGAAAGCGTCAACGGCGACACCCTGACGGTCATCATCGCAAAGGCACCCTGCGTGCTTCTCAAGGGTCAGAAATTCCCGAACGTGTGTGCCGTCAATCCCGACGCCTGCAAGAAGTGCGGCGCCTGCATGAAGATCGGATGTCCCGCCATGACACGCGGCGAGGACGGAAAGGTCAAGATCGACGCCACGATGTGCAACGGCTGCGGCCTTTGCAAGAATTACTGCAAATTCAACGCGATCGAAACGCTGGAGAGATAAGCTATGACAAAGAATATTATGATAGTCGGTGTCGGCGGACAGGGTACGTTGCTGACAAGTAGAATTATTGGAAAAGCCGCCATGGAGATGGGCTTTGACGTGAAGATCTCCGAGGTCCACGGCATGGCACAGAGAGGCGGAAGCGTGGTGACCTTCGTTCGCTTCGGTGAAGCGGTCAACGAGCCCGTTGTCGAAGAGGGTCAGGCAGACGTCATCATCGCCTTTGAAAGGCTCGAGGCGCTCAGATACGCGCACTTCCTCAAAAAGGACGGCGTTCTCGTCGTCAACGATTGCCGCATCGACCCGATGACGGTCGTGATCGGCGCGAAGCAATATCCCGAAAACATCATCGAAGGCTTGAAAAAAGAACACGCCGTATATGCGATCGACGGTCAGAAGATCGCGCTTGATTTGGGCAACAGCAAGGTGCTCAACTCGGTCGTGCTGGGCTATGCCGCGGGCTTTATCGGTTTTGATAAGGACGTATGGCTGCAAACGGTTTCCTCGACCGTGCCCGCAAAAACGATCGAAATCAATCAAAAAGCATTTGCCTGCGGGTATGACGCAGAGCATTAAGGAGGATAATAATAGCAATGATTTGGAATGAAACCAAGGAATGCATGAGCCGCGACCAAATGACAGCTCTGCAAAGCGCGAGACTCGTCAAACTGGTCGACTATATGTACCACAACGTTGAGTTCTACCGCAAGAAGATGCAGTCGGTCGGCATCATGCCCGGCGATGTCAAGAGCATCGAGGACATCGTCAACCTGCCCTTCACCACGAAGGACGACCTCAGAGACAATTATCCCTTCGGTCTGTTTGCCGTTCCCAATTCGCAGATTGTCCGCATCCACGCCTCGAGCGGTACGACCGGAAAGGCAACCGTGGTGGGCTACACCCGCAAGGATCTGGACATTTGGGCAGAGTGTGTCGCAAGATGCATGACGATGGCGGGCGTCACCAAGGACGACGTCATCCAGATCGCTTACGGCTACGGACTCTTCACCGGCGGTCTCGGCGCGCATGACGGCGCGCAAAAGATCGGTGCGACGGTCGTTCCCATGAGCACGGGTAACTCCAAAAAGCTGACGACCATGATGGTCGACTTCGGTGCGACGGCGATCGCTTGTACCCCCTCCTATCTGCTCCACATCTCCGAGGTGCTGGCAGAGGAAGGTTTGCTTGATCAGATCAAGCTCAAGTACGCCATCTGCGGTGCCGAACCCTGGACCGAAAAGATGCACAAAGAGATCGAGTCCCGCTTGAACATCAAGGCGTTCGACATCTACGGTCTGAGCGAGGTCATGGGCCCCGGCGTTGCCTGCGACTGTGAATATCATCGCGGTCTGCACGTCTGCGAGGACCACTTCTATCCCGAGGTCCTCAATTCGGCAACCCTTTCCCCCGTTGCCGACGGCGAGACGGGTGAGCTCGCGTTCACCACGCTCACCAAGGAAGGGATTCCGCTCATCCGTTACAGAACCAAGGACCTGACCAGCCTGGATCGCACGCCCTGCGAGTGCGGACGCACCAGCGCGCGCATCTCGAGATTCAAGGGACGCGTCGACGATATGCTGATCATCCGCGGCGTCAACGTCTTCCCCAGCCAGATCGAGGCGGCACTCGTCGAGGTCGACGAAGTAACGCCGCACTACATGATGATCGTCGACAGAGTCAACAACCTCGACACGCTTGAGGTTCAGGTCGAGCTCGATCAGAAGTATTACACCGACGAGGTGCGCAAGATCGAGGCGCTGACCAAGAAGATCGCGCACGTCATCCAGCAGGCTCTGGGATTGAGCGCCAAGGTCAAGATCGTCGAGCCGCAGTCGCTTGTCAGAAGCCAGGGCAAGGCAGTACACGTCATTGACAACCGTAAGCTTTACGAAAATTAAGGAGGAAACATCATGTTTGCGAAACAGTTAACCGTATTTATCGAAAACAGAACCGGCAGACTTTCCGAGGTTCTCGGCGTGCTCAAGGATCACAACATCAACATTCTTTCCCTCAGCCTTGCCGACACGACCGAGTTCGGACTTCTGCGCCTGATCGTCAACAATGCCGCACAGGGCAAGGAAGCACTCACAGAAAACGGCTTTTCTTCCCTGCTTTCCGACGTTTCGATCATTCAGATCCCTCACAAGTCGGGCAGCCTTCGCGAGCTTCTCAAGGTCATCGACGAAAACGGAGTGAACATCGAATACATGTATGGTCTTTCGATCGAATCCGACAGCGCCTACGTCGTGCTTAAGGCATCCGACGTGGAAAAGGTGGATAAAATTCTCACCGAAAACGGCGTCCGCACCATCTCGTGTGAGGAGCTGGCGAACCTTTGATTGCCGTGGGAGGCACTATGATCATCGATTTCCACACACACATTTTCCCCGAAAAAATCGCGACAAAAACCATTGCGCTGCTCTCTGAGAAGGGTGGGATCCCGCCTTTCTCAGACGGTACGGCAAACGGGCTGGTCGACAAAATGGAGCGAGCCGACGTGGACGTTTCGGTCACGTTGCCCGTTCTCACGAGTCCCGCGCAGTTTGAAAGCGTCAACCGATATGCCGCAGAAATTAACCAAATCTTTGCCGATCGCAAAAGACGCTTGATCTCCTTCGCGGGCATCCATCCCGACTGCGACGCGCTCGACAAAAAAATGGAATGGATCAAAACGAGCGGATTTTTGGGCGTGAAGCTTCACCCCGACTATCAAGGCACCATGATCGACGATGAAAAATACGTCCGCATCATGGAATGCGCCAAGGAATACGATCTGATCGCGGTCACACATGCAGGCGTGGACGGGGCTTATCCCGACACCGTGCACTGTCCGCCCGAGCGCGCGCTCCGACTGATCCGCAGAGTGCCTCATTCCAAGCTCGTGCTCGCACATTTGGGAGCAAACGAAATGCCCGAGGAAGTGCTCGACACCCTTTGCGGCGAGAACGTCTATTTTGACACGGCATACGTCCTCCGCTTTACGCCCGTCGAAACCTTCCGTCGCATTCTGGAGCGACACGGCGAGGACAGGATCCTCTTTGCCACCGACAGCCCTTGGAGCGACGTGGCGGGCGACGTCGACATCATTCGATCGTTTGGACTGGATCAGACGACCGAGAAAAAAATCTTCTGCGAGAACGCGAAAGCGCTTCTCGGAATATAAGGTGATATCATGGGATACAATCAGAACATGTTCGGGCTTGGCAGCAAACGCTCGATCATCAGAGAAATTTTTGAATACAGCAAATCCCGCGCCGCTGAGATCGGTGCGGAAAACGTCTATGACTTCAGCCTCGGAAACCCGAGCGTTCCCGCTCCCGCCGAGGTCAACGAGGCAATCCGCGAGCTGTTGGACACCCAAAGCTCGGTCACGCTCCACGGATATACCTCCGCGCAGGGCGACGCCGGCGTGCGCCAAGCGATCGCAGATCGCATTCAGGCAAGGTTCGGCGTGGATATTTCGCCCAACCTGATCTATATGACCTGCGGCGCGGCGGCATCTCTTTCGATCTGTCTCAAGGCAGTCATCGAGGAGGGCGCGGGGGACGAGTGCATTGTGTTTGCTCCCTTCTTTACCGAATACCGCGTCTTCATTCAAAACGCGGGCGGCACACCCGTCGTCTCCAAGCCGCTTCCCAAGACCTTTCAGATCGACGTTGCGGATTTTGAGAGCCGCATCAACGAGCACACCAAGGCTGTGATCGTCAACTCTCCCAACAATCCCAGCGGCGTGGTCTACTCCGAGGAGACCGTCAAGGCTCTGTGCGAGGTGCTGAAAAGAAAGTCGGCGGAATACGGCAGAGTGATCTATCTCATCGCCGACGAGCCCTACCGTGAGCTGGTCTATTCGGGCATCGAGGTTCCCTATTTGATGAACTACTACGACAACACGCTCGTCTGCTACTCCTACTCCAAGTCGCTCTCTCTCCCCGGCGAACGCATCGGATATATCGCCGTTTCCCCCAAGATGGAGGAATGCACGAATATTTATCTCACCGTTTGCGGCGCGGGCAGATCGCTCGGCTACGTTTGCGCGCCCAGCCTGTTCCAGCAGGTGATCGCGCGTTGCATTGACGCCAAGGTCAACGTCGAGGCATATCGCGAGAACCGCGACCTGCTTTACGACAACCTCACCGCTTACGGCTATGAATGTGTCAAGCCGGACGGCGCGTTCTATCTCTTCGTCAAGGCACTGGAGGACGACGCCTACAAGTTCTTTGAGAAGGCAAAGGCACACGAGATCCTCGTGGTTCCCTGCGACGACTTCGGCGTCGAGGGCTACGTCCGAATCGCTTACTGCACCGACAAGGCGCGTATCCTCGGCTCGCTTCCCGCGTTTGAAGCGCTGGCGAAGGAATACGGAATTTGATAGAAAAACGGATATCCCTACGATTTAGGGATATCCGTTGTTTTTATTTTTTTAGAATGTCTTTAATTTCATTCCTCTCCAACATGGTTTCCCATACTCGAAACACCACGTCTCCATTTGAAGTAACAAGCGTTATAATCGTCCTATTCGAACGATATTCAAGCTTAGTTATAACAGATTCTCCATACTGTGTATGCAAAATTTTCATTCCGACTTGGGGCCATATGGGGCAACTATATATAAAATGAGTTTGAAAAGTTTGTGCACCCCTTTCTTCCTCTTTTAATTTTTCGCACTTTTTATCAAACGCCTTTCTCTTTTTCACCAACCATTCCCGATATCTTTTATAAAAGCCATCCAAGGTAAGTTCATCTTCCTCAAAGGTCAATTCACTCAAAGATCCGTTTTCTGAATATATTTCCGGATAATTAGGCGAAGAATGAAGTTCATTACGAAATTCATATTGATTCGGGTCGATGGTGTATTGCATTATTTTTGTTCCTGCTTCATCTATAATCAAGACATCCCTATGCTTGGTTTCATTGAGAGATCGACGTTTAATATGGTATGTATGCTCTTCCTTTATTGCTGAATGTGAATTGCTAACCACGATCCACCTAACATCTATTCCCGCCTCTGCATACCGCTTTGACAAATGCTCAAGTTTGCATGCATCCGTACTATGCGTACCAAGTTCAATCGCAACCTTCTTTTCATTCGACAACGTCAATAATAAATGCGTATAATGATGCGGTATGCATTTAACCTCAGGCTGAACATCAAAGCCTCTTGCCTTAAAACTCTCATATAGCATATTTTTCACCTTGCGTATCACAGGCCTTATCTCTTTATCGTATCGATCATAATCGCAAGCACAATTATTGCGATGCGCGAAATAAGCCCCCTTTTTTTCACCGTGACAATAGCGCAAAATGGGACTCGGACACTCATCGTCAGGACAAAGCAGTTCGGTTTGTGCGCTTGCTATACGAATAGACTTTTCCAACTCACTCGATTTTGCTATTTCGGTGGCAGTATAAAGCTTGCCATTCCATATTGCTTTTTCCATTTAACCGCTCTCCTTAATCGTTACAAACGATATAATCAATCGTTTCTCCGAAATATTTTGACAATCGTTTGAGCGTTTCAATGTCCGGCGCTCTGTCGCCTCTTTCATAGCGCGAATAGTTGTTCACAGAGCATACAATGGCATCGGCAACGGCTTTCTGAGTAACACCTTTTTTCTTGCGCAATTCACTCAGCCGCATTTTCATCACTCTCCTCTCCCAAATAAAGCCACGCCATTTGATATGCCGCTCTTTTCTTGGCTTGCTTTTTGGAGCTATTGCTCACAACAAAGCCTTGCCCCAAGCTTGCCACATGACAACAACACTCCCAAACAGGATTGCCGTTCTCGTCGTGTGCTTCCGAAAAATCATATTGCGGTTCACTGATATATTTCTTTTGGTACAATTCCTGAAGCTGATTGATCGCTCTATCAAAATCTGGCTCTCCAATTTCGTCTTTCAAGGAAATCAGCAGATGATTGCGCTCCAGATGGAAATACGCCTTTCTCGCTGCATTTATCTTTGCTTGGCTTTTATTCTGCCCCAATGCCTTGAAAATGTTGGCAGGTGGAATCAACAAATCACACTGCTGACTTCCTTCGTCTCCTTCTGAAAAAAGATGAAAATCTTTTACACATGAAAAAAAGCTATAGGCGGGAAGCTGTCCGTATTTTTTCTGACACCACTGCTGAACGATCGCAACATAATCTTTTTCATCATCAAAGCCATTCTCAAAATAGAACCCCGGTGACAGCATGCGATCAACCAACCTCACAAGCGTTTCCACATCCCACGCGGAATCAATGGCAACCGCGCCGAGAATCGACTCAAACAGATCCTCCTGCACCGATTCCTGTTGCCGAATTTTTTTCAGCTCGTCTCCAACGCTCGCGATCAAATGCTCCTGCAAACCAAGCTCTCGAATCTTACTTGCAAGCATCTCACTGCAGACCAGCTTTTTCTTGATCTCGGTGAGTCTGCCTTCATCCTTTGGGGATACAAAAAAGCCGCCCTTGATGCTTCCGTAGTATTCGCTCATCTTTTTCACGATGATAAAATCCAACACCTTATCGCCCAAGA
This sequence comes from Clostridia bacterium, assembly GCA_017517745.1. GTDB lineage: Bacteria > Bacillota > Clostridia > Oscillospirales > CAG-272 > UMGS1865. Next base: position 20,154 of record JAFWYJ010000002.1, read on the forward strand.
ACTCAAGCACCTCGTTGTCTTTCGCGCTTTTGTCCTCTTCTGCATAGGATTTTCTGGTAAATGCTTGATAGAGCAATTTGGGATTTTTGAACACATATCCTATTTTCGATTGAATGTGTTCCGCTTGCATCATAAAAAATTGTTCCATAAAAATAATACCTCCTTGTAGGAACTTCAATTTTTCCACAAGAAGGCATAAGTATAGCCCGACAAAGCCCACGGGTTCGAATCCCGTGCGCCTCTATCGGGCACTGAAAAATAAAACATATTACATAAAAAATTTATATTTGAAAGTGACCACTTGCATAGTCAGGATCAAATAGCTCTGTTTTATGTCAAATCTTTTAAAATTCAATACCACACCCTCTTGGGGTGATTTTATTATATCATAAAAAACCTGTTTGTCAATAGTTTTAAAAAATTTTCTATACCCGTTTTGGACAATTCCCATTTTTTCTCCGCTCTCAAATCTTTTCAAATCTCTTGCATTTTGAAATTGAGTATGTTATAATATACTCAATCTATTCTTGCCCTTCGGAGGATTGAAACATATGATCATTAGCGACAATATCAAATATATCGGCGTAAATGACCGCGAGATCGACCTGTTTGAGGGACAGTATATCGTTCCCAACGGCATGGCATACAACTCCTATGCCATCCTCGACGAAAAGATCGCGATCATGGACACCGTGGACGTCCATTTCACCGACGCCTGGCTGGACAACCTCGCCCAAGCGCTTGACGGCAGATCGCCGGACTATCTGGTCGTGCATCACATGGAGCCCGATCACTCGGCAAGCATCGCTCGCTTTGCGAACGCTTATCCCGCGGCAAAGATCGTGGCTTCTTCCAAAGCGTTCGTCATGATGAAGAACTTTTACGGCACCGATTTCGCGGACAGGCAGCTCGTGGTGGGCGAAGGAGACACCCTCGCGCTCGGCAACCACACGCTGACCTTTGTCACCGCCCCTATGGTGCATTGGCCCGAGGTCATCGTCTCCTATGAAAGCACGGAAAAGGTGCTCTTTTCCGCCGACGCGTTTGGCAAATTCGGCACGTGGGACGCCGACGAGGACTGGGCTTGCGAAGCAAGACGTTATTATATCGGCATCGTCGGAAAATACGGCGCGCAGGTACAGGCTCTGCTCAAAAAGGCTGCCGCGCTGGATATTCAAACCATCTGTCCCTTGCACGGCCCCGTGCTGACCGAAAACCTCGGTTATTATATCGGACTTTACAACACGTGGTCCTCTTATGGAACCGAGAGTGATGGCGTGGTGATCGCATACACCTCAATCTACGGCAACACCAAAAAGGCAGTGGAAAGGCTCGCAGAGCTGCTCCGCGCGGGAGGCTGCCCCAAGGTCACCGTCAACGATCTGGCGAGATGCGACATGGCAGAGGCAGTCGAGGACGCCTTCCGCTACGGCAAGATCGTGCTTGCAACCACGACCTACAACGCCGATATCTTCCCCTTCATGCGGGAGTTTATCCACCATCTGACCGAGCGCAACTTCCAGAACAAGACCGTTGGCTTGATCGAAAACGGCAGCTGGGCTCCCATGGCGGCAAAGGTGATGCGCACGATGCTCGAAAAATCCAAGAATCTCGTCTTCACAGACACCACGGTGAAGATCACGTCGGCACTCAACGCCGAAAGCGAGGCACAGCTCGAATCCCTTGCAAAAGAGCTTTGCCAAGCATAACTTTATTTGAAAAAAATCATACTATAATTATATTACAAGGAGGATACACTCATGAAAAAGTACGTTTGTGACGTCTGCGGTTGGATCTACGATGAAGCTGAGGGCGCGCCCGATATGGGAATTGCTCCCGGCACCAAGTTTGAGGATCTGCCCGAGGATTTCGCCTGCCCCCTGTGCGGTGTCGGCAAGGACAGCTTCAGCGAAGAGGCTTGAAAAGAAAAACGCCGTTCTTCCACAAGGAAGAACGGCGTTTTTTATGTTGTGATTTATTTGAGCGGATAGGAGGTGAGTCGGTTGGCGAAGAAGAACTTTCCGACCACGTATTTGTCGCAAGCCGACTCAAAGCTGATCACCACGCGGTCACCGACGATCGCAAGCCCCTCGCTGAAGGCGGGCATGTCGACGGTCTTGACGTGGGTCGCGGAGTCGAGATAATACAGCGGGACGCTCTTGCCCGAAACGTCGATCATCTCACCCTTGGAAGTCATGCCGCTGTAAAAATCGAGCTTGGAGGAAGTGAGACCCCACGAAGAGGACAACATCACGGTGCCGTCCTTGATGGCAAAGCCCTGCACCTGATCGCGGATCGAGATCGAATAAACCGGATAGATATCGGTGATCGCACCGTTCTCCGCAAGCGGATAGCAGGAAACCAACGCCTTGTGCTCGTCTCCTGCGGGCGTCGTCAGGTGATGAGAGGCATCGGTCTCGTACACCACGGGGCGGTAAAACTCACCCACGTAAATATAATTCTTGTCAGCAAAGCAGAACGACGCCTGGGTGTCCACCGCAAACGTACCGATGCTCGCCACGCGATCCCCGTCCTTTGCCGCATTCAGGTCGGCATACCGGAAGATGATCAACTTCGATTCGCTGGCAACGTAAACGTAGTCTCCCGCACGCGAAACACCGCCGCCGTGACCTTCCCACACGTTTCCTTTTTCGTCCACGGGAATGATCTCTCGGCTCTCGGAACCCTTTGCAAGATAGATCACAAGCTGATCCCCACGGTAGCCCGAGTGGATGTAGCCGTTCTCTCCGTCATAGGAAAGTCCCTGGGGAACGAATCCCTCGTTCAGCCCCGGAATCTTTTCCTCAAATTTTCGGTGTTCCAGATAATCGTCATACACCACGCATTTCGCCACCTGCAAGCCCGTCCAAACCACAACGAACAGCAGAAGCAATGCACAGACGGCATTTAAAATGCCAAGCAGCAATCTTTTCATCTTTTTTTCCCTTCTTTATTCCTCTAAAATAGGGGCATCATCGGATGCCCCTTATCAACCGTTTTCAAAGCTTGGAATAGCCAAAGCTATTGACCAGCGCGTCGATCTTCTTTCCCTCTTTGCAGATCGGGCAATCGTGAGACGCGTAGGTGCGGAAGTCCTGAAGATCCTTGTTCGGATTGAAGACCGAACGAACGGGATATCCCGCACATTCATCTGCCGTTGCAAAGATCGATGACACGCCGACAACGTGACCGTTGTAATACTTCACCGCCTCGATCGCGGACTGCGCCGTGTATCCCGTCGTCACAGACGCCGCCAGGATCAGCACATGCTTTCCTTCGATCATGGGAACGATATTGTCACGGAAGATCAGCTGGCTTCCCGTTGTGTGCTCGGGAGTGACGACGTAGATCGTCTGGTGCGCGTTGAGATTGACGAAATCCTCACGCGTCAGCTCGTTTGCAAGGCAGGTACCGATGACCTCCATGCCGTCAAGGCAGAGAATGGTGTCGACGATGGTGCTGTGATTGTAGTAGGTCACAAGTTCCTTTGCAACGGCAGTCGCCTCGGAAAGACGCATCTTTTGCGTGGTCACGTCAATGAAATAATTGATGTGGCTATGGCTGGTTGCGAAGTGTCCCTTGGACACGCGCAAGAAAAGATTTCTGTTTTTGGTACGGATCTTGTAAGATTTTTCTGTTGGCATAATAGAACCCCTTTTTTTTTATTATATCATAAATTCCAATTGTTGTCAAGAGGTTATTTCCGATTGAGCGTCGCGTCCAGCGAAATCACCGAGACTCCTTGTCTCGTCATCACGAAGATTCCCGACTCGGTATTTTGCACATTGAGCGCGCAAAGCATCCTGCGGAAATCCGCGGAGGGCAGATCGATGCCGCCGTCTTGCCACCGGCACAGGACGCGTCGGATTTCGGTATCGTTCCGGCTATTGACACATTCCATGAGCGCCCTTTCTTCGGTTTTCTCCTCGCTCAATGCATTCGGGATCAAGGCGCCGTATTTCGCGCCTTGCGCCGACAACAGCACGATCGCTTGGGTAAAAGGTCCCGCCTCAGCATCCCGCAACAGATCCCGCGCAACCTTCTGCATCCCCTCAAACGCATCCGCATCAAACGGCAACTCGGTTTTGAGCTCGAAAACACTTTGCATAGTGATCCCCCTTTGATCTTGGTCATCAATTTGACAATATGATAACACAAAATCGGCAGAGAGTCAAGTTCTCTGCCGATTTTTGTAAAGATTCCTGCAAAAAGCCGTTCCGGGTGCTGTCTTACGGCTCCTCCGTCTCCCCGTCCTCATCGTCCCGGTTGCCGGCATTGAGCTGTGCCGCGAGCATCATATCCTTGACCTTCATCAGTCGCGTGGTGTTTCCGCGCTCGTTCTCGTCGAGCTTCATCTTGATGCTTTTGATGGTCGCGAGATACTGCGGCATGAGAATATACTCCAGCGCATTGACGCGTCGGCGGGTGCGCTCGATCTCCTCCGCCAACAACTGTGCCGTTTTTTCCAGCTCCGCCATGCGCAACAGATCCTCCATCACTTCTCCCAGCTCGCGCAGGGAGCTGTCCAGCTCACCCGACGTAAAGACCATGCCGTAATTATAGCTGTCGCTGTTTCCCTCGGACAACACGCGCATTTGGAATTTTGGCACCGTGACGCTCATGACGTTCTGATAGTCCACCTTCAGCTCACATTCCTTTTTCGGACAGATCAGCGCCTCCTCCAGCATCTTGGGGCTGCTGACGGCACTTGCGACCGTAAACGAGCCGTAGACCTTTGCCAGAGCCGCCTCCACGCGCTCGCGCAGCTGCTTATCCTCGCGCACCACGTCCAAAAAGCGCTTCATCAGCTCGTCTCTTTTGTCCTTGAGCAGCTTGTGTCCCTTTCGCGCCGTCTGATAACGCGTTTGAATCCGCTTCATCTCCATGCGCGTCGGGTTCACTCTCATCTCTGCCATGACTTCACCTCCTGTTCCTTGGGTGTCCGACTCAATCCTTCGGCCAATATTTTTCGATCATCTCGGGCTTGATGCGCTTCATCTCGCTCTTGGGAAGGATCGACAAGAGCTTCCAGCCGAGATCCAGGGTCTGTTCGATCGAACGATTTTCATAGAAGCCCTGATTGATATACTGTGCCTCGAACGCGTCGGCAAATTTGGCGTACAAGCGGTCGATGGGAGAGAGCGCAGCTTCACCCAGCACCACCATCAATTCCTTGGCTTCCTTACCGCGCGCGTAGGCGGAGAAGAGCTGGTTCATGGTGCTTGCATGGTCCTCACGCGTCTTCCCTTCGCCGATTCCCTTGTCCTTCAGACGCGAAAGCGACGGAAGCACGTCAACGGGCGGCAGATATCCCTTGCGGTACATCTCGCGCGAGAGAATGATCTGTCCCTCGGTGATATAGCCCGTCAGGTCGGGGATCGGATGCGTCTTGTCATCCTCGGGCATGGTCAGGATCGGGATCATGGTGATCGATCCGTCCGATCCCATCTTTCTGCCCGCGCGCTCGTACATGGTCGCAAGGTCGGTGTAGAGATAGCCGGGATAGCCACGGCGTCCGGGAACCTCCTTGCGCGCCGCCGAAACCTCGCGCAGAGCCTCGGCGTAGTTGGTAATGTCCGTGATGATGACCAGCACGTGCATGTTGCACTCGAACGCCAGATATTCCGCGGCGGTCAGTGCCATACGCGGCGTGGAAATACGCTCGATCGCCGGGTCGGATGCCAGATTGATGAAGAGCACCGTGCGGTCGATCGCGCCGGTCTTCTTGAAGTCGGAAATGAAGAAATCCGCTTCCTCAAAGGTGATGCCGACTGCGGCAAAGACAACCGCAAATTTGTCATCCTTGTTTCTCACCTTTGCCTGTCTTGCGATCTGCGCGGCAAGGTTGGCGTGCGGAAGTCCCGAGCCCGAGAAAATGGGCAGCTTTTGTCCGCGCACCAGCGTGTTCAAGCCGTCGATCGTCGAAACGCCGGTCTGAATGAACTCCGACGGATAGTAGCGTGCCGCGGGATTGATGGGCGTGCCGTTGATGTCCAGATTCTTCTCGGGAATCAGACGGACGCCGCCGTCGATCGCCTCGCCCATGCCGTTGAAGACACGTCCGAGCATATTGGGAGAAACGGGCAGCTGAACGCCGTGTCCCGTAAAGCGCACCTTGCTGTTTGCGAGGTTGATGCCCGCCGCCGACTCAAAGAGCTGTACCAACACGTTACGGCCGTTGACCTCCAGAACGCGGCAACGGCGCACCTCGCCGTCGGGCAGCTCGATCTCACCGAGCTCGTCGTATTTGACACCCTCTACCCGCTTGACCAGCATCAAGGGGCCTGCAACCTCTTCAATGGTTCTGTATTCTCTGATCATTCTGCGAGTCCCCCTTTCAGTCCTTTTCCACCGCTTCAATCAAGCGGTCGACCTGCGCGCGGATATCCCGAAGGATCGCCGCGAACTCGGTCTGATATCGGTCGTTCTCCACCGATTTTGCGCGTCCGATGCTTTCGTGTACGGGAAGATTGCAGATATCCTCGATATCCGCGCCCGCCGCGATCGCGCGTCTTGCCTGATCCTCATAGGTGAAGATCAGCTCGAGCATCGCGTGCTGTTTTGGAAGAGGCGTATAACAATCCACGTCCACGAAGGCGTTCTGCTGCAAGAAGTCCTCGCGGATCGACTGCGCCACGTCGAGCGTCAGACGGTCCTCGGCGGACAACGCGTCCATACCGACCAGCTTCACGATCTCCTGCAGATCCGCCTCCAACTGCAGCGTCTTGAGGCATCTGCCCGTATAATCCATAAAATTCTTCGCCACGTTCTCCGAGAACCAGCCGGACAGTCGGTCACGGTAGAGCGAATAGGAATTGAGCCAGTTGAGCGCGGGGAAATGGCGGCGGTACGCCAAGGAGGCATCCAAGCCCCAGAAGACCTTGACGATACGCAACGTTGCCTGCGTCACGGGCTCGGAAATATCGCCGCCCTGCGGAGAAACCGCTCCGATGGCGGAAAGTGCGCCCTCTCTGCCGTCCGAGCCAAGGCAGACGACCTTGCCCGCGCGCTCGTAGAACTGCGCCAGACGCGAGGTCAGGTAAGCGGGATAGCCCTCCTCACCCGGCATCTCCTCAAGACGTCCCGACATCTCGCGCAGTGCCTCTGCCCAACGCGAGGTCGAATCGGCAATGACGGCAACCGAATAGCCCATGTCGCGGAAATATTCGGCAATGGTAATGCCCGTGTAGATCGATGCCTCGCGCGCCGCGACCGGCATATCCGAGGTGTTTGCAATCAGAACCGTGCGCTCCATCAGCGATTTTCCCGTCTTGGGGTCGATCAGCTCGGGGAACTCACGCAACACGTCGGTCATTTCGTTTCCGCGCTCGCCGCAACCGATGTAGACCACGAGGTCCACGTCACTCCATTTTGCAAGCTGATGCTGCACCACGGTCTTGCCCGAACCGAAGGGACCGGGAACGCAAGCCGTTCCGCCCTTTGCGATGGGAAACAGCGCGTCGATGATGCGCTGTCCCGTAATCATGGGATCGACGGGGGGCAGCTTTTCCTTGTAGGGACGCGCCACACGAACCGGCCACTTTTGCATCAGCGTGATGTCCGAGATCGTGCCGTCCTCATATTTGATTTTTCCGATGCGGTCGGTCACACGGAAGTCGCCCTCGCGCAGATCGACGATGATTCCGCGCGTCTTGGGAGGCACCATGATCTTGTGCAGAATGACGCCGTTTTCCTGTACCGTACCGTAAACGTCGCCGGGATTCACCCTGTCTCCGAATTTGAGCGCGGGGGTAAAATGCCAAAGCTTCGTGCGATCAAGCGCAGGCTCGTCAATGCCGCGCGTCAGATTGGCGCCGACCTTGATCCGCATCGTTTCCAGCGGACGCTGGATTCCGTCGTAAATATTGGTCAGAAGTCCGGGGCCAAGCTCGACCGAAAGAGGCGCGCCCGTGGAGACCACCTTGTCTCCGCGTCCGATGCCCGCGGTCTCCTCATAGACCTGGATCGACGCGCGGTCGCCGTGCATCTCGATGATCTCACCGATCAGACGCTTTTCGCCGACGCGAACCACGTCGAACATGTTCGCCTCGCGCATTCCCTCCGCGACGACAAGCGGTCCCGATACCTTCAATATCTTTCCTTCAACCATAGTTCTTCAACCTTTCCAACCGTTTGTTTCGGTTGTCTTATTCCTTAAACAAAATATCTGCGCCGACCGCTCTTTCGACCGCGGAACGGATGTTGTTCATACCGTAGCCGGTAGAGCCTCCCTGCCCCGGGATCGACACCACGGCGGGCAGCGGAAGATCCTTGTATTTCGCAAGCTCGTCCTCGAGCTGCATCGCATAGTTTTCGGTCAAAAAGATCACCGCGTATTCGCCGGACTTGACCAAGGCTTGCACCGCCTTGCCCGCCGCCTCGGCATCGGTCGCCTCATGCACCGAAAAACCAAGCGCCATGAATCCGAGAACCGAATCGCGCTCGCCCACAATCGCAATCTTATACATAGCCTTCACGGATCCTTTCTCGAATCGTTTCGGCAGGAAGTCCCGCCGTCTTGCCCGCCAGAATGATGCGGAGATTGCGCACCTGATATTCGTGCGCTTGCAGGAAGGCGATCAACACCTCGGGTCCGAAGGAAGCGTATTTTGCCTCCTTGACGTGTGCCATCCAGAAGTCATCGGCACTGCGCTCCACTGCGGTTAAGCTTCGATCGCTCGCCGCCACCGCCTCGGAAAGCTTGCCGTAGGAGGTGTAATAGAGGCGATCCCACATTACCGACTCTCCTGCCGCAAACCACGAAAGAAGCTGTGCCAAAGAGAGGTTTCCTCCCGTCAGCAAGGATGCCGACAGCAGTGCTTTGCCACTCTCTCCGAGCTTCATGCGCAGGATGCGAACCACGATCAAAAGATTGATCAGGTCGATCTTCTCGCGCACCAACGCCACGGCAAACGCCACACCGCTACGCTCGGCAGCGGCAAGCATATCCGCATAGCAAGCGCGATCAAGCAAGAGGTCGATCTGCTGCGGATTCTTGGTTTTTGCAAAAGCTTGCACCGCCTCGTCGGCGGCAATCGCCATCGCAGGCGGGAGCGCCGAAAAATCACCGCTCTGTGCCATGGCAATCACGGTTTCGGTCTCCAGCGTTCCGAAATCGAACATCATCGAACGCGGATCGATCCGGCGGATAAAGCCTTTGATCGCCGCTTTGACATTGTTGCAATCGTAAGGATATCGCCACAAGCGGAGCACCGTCTCATCGGAGGCAAGAGATGCGATCTCGGCATAAGAGCCGTGCAATTCTCCGAGCAACGTCTCCTCGCGCAAGAGCCTTCCGCTCTCCGCGTCGGTCACGGGAGTGATCCCGTATTCGTTCAACAGCGTCAAAACCGCCTCTCCGTCAGCCGCCAGAATTTTTTCGAGGCGGTCACGTCCGAGGAGCGCGCACTCCAACGCGCGGATGCGGGCGCTGTGATATAAATAATCGGTCATCTCACCCTCCTCAAGGATGTTCGGAGGTTCCAAACAACGCGCGACTGACCTCGCTCTCCAGCTCTTCGCGCAGTTGCGCAAACAAGAGCGTCAGCGAGCAGTTTGCCTCCACGCTTCCGCAACGCAGGATCAATCCGCCGTCAATGCCGACCGTTTTTTCGGAAACAGTCAGCTTTTTCAGCATCTCGGAGGGCAATTTCCCGCCCAGCTTTTGCGCCGTGCGCGCGAGCAACACCTTGCCGCAGCGGTTGTAGTCTCTTTGATTCAAAAGCACCTCGTAAGAATCCGGCGCCATCGCATCCTCTTCGCCGTACAGATCGCGGCTGATCTTCTCTGCCTCGATCTGCTCCATGAGAGCCGCGCAAAGCAGGCCGACGAGGATTTCGGTATATTTTTCCGCATCGAGATTGTAGATCTGTGCCAGCGTTCCGTCAAACACGTCGTCCAAGATCTCACTTTGTGTCAAGAGCAACGCGTTTCGTTTTTTCGTTTCCACCGCGGTCTTGATGCGAGAAACCAACTCGGTCGCGTCGCGTTCGGCTTCCTCGTTCAAGCGCACGCGGATATTCTCGGCGCGCGCCTCCGCCTCTGCGCGGATGCGCGCAGACTCGGTCTCGGCTTCCGCAAGAATGCGGTCAGCCTCATCGCGTGCCTCACTCAGGATCCGTTCGGTGATCCTGTCAAGCCCGTTCATTGACATGTCGACTCATGCTCCTTTCCGTAAGTATCGGTCATAGAAAGCATGATCAAAGAATCAGCAACAAAGAGATGAGCAGTGCAAGAATTGCATACAGCTCGACGAAAGACGCGGAAATGACTGCCTTACCGACGGCATCGGGACGCTTTGCGAGCACAGAGACACCTGCAGCCGCAACCTCGCCCTGCTTGATCGCCGAATACAAACCGCCAAACGCGATCGGCAGCGACGCGAAGAGATAGTATCCGCCCTCTGCAGTCGTCAGAGCCGCCGTGCCGCCCATGACACCGCTGAAAATCATGATCAGGAACGCGGCAACCATGCCGTAGATGCCCTGTGTCATCGGAAGTGCCTGCAGAAGCATGGATTTACCGTACTTGTTGGGGTCCTCGCTGATGAGTCCCGCGGTGGCTCTTGCCACCATGTTGACACCCTTCGCCGAGCCGATGCCGGGAAGAACGGTTGCCAGCGCCGCGCCAAACACGGCAAGATTGTTGCCCGAAAACAGTTCTTTAAAAACTTCTCCAAAAAATCCCATGGTTTTAATCTCCTTTTGTGTTTTTTATTTGAATGATTTATTGGATCTCATTGATCGGCTCCTCCACGTCCTCGGAGAAATTCTCCGCGGGAAGAGCGGGAGTGAACGGCTCGCCGCCGTCCTCATAGAACTTGCCGAAAAACTCGATATACTGCAGACGTGCCGCGTGTACGAAGGTTCCCAGCAGGTTGATGGCAAGATTGAGTCCGTGTCCGACGATCATGACGATCAGCATGAAAAGGAATCCGATCGGTCCGCCGGCACCCAATCCCGTGAGCATGTTGATGACCTGCGCAATGACACCCGCGACCAATCCGAGCGCAAGGATGCGCGAGTAGGACAAAAGGTCGGAGGCAAAGCTGATGAGCGAATACAAGCCGCCGAGTCCGCCGACAAGCCAGCCCGTAAAGCCCTTGTTGCCGACGCCCTTGAGCAGGAAGATCAGCCCAAAGCCGGCAAACATCAGATATTTTCCGATCTGCGAGAGCAGCGCAAAGCTCTCTCGCGTTGCCGCCGCGACCGCGGTGGGGTCAACCATGAACATATCGACGTAGAGCGCGGGAACCATCAGGTCAATGCCCAAGAACAGCACCCAATACGGAACGGTCGAGCAGATTCCCTCGATCACCTTTCCCTTTTTGCAGGTTTCGATCATGTTGATCGCCATGCCCGCGATCAGGTGGATCTCACCCATTCCGAGCGACACCAACAAAAAGCCGATCGAGGAGTCGATGGGGTTGAAGATGAGTCCGTTATAGAAGAATTTTCCGATTGCGGTGGTCTCCGCCACGCCGTCGGCATGGTAGATGAAGCTGTTCATGATGGCAGTGGGAAGGTTTCCGAACCAGCCGCCGAACAACACGCCCATGATCATACAGGAAATGCCGCAATAGCCGAACATCGTCATCGACCGCCGCAGTCCCTCGCGGGGATTGAGTAGCTTGATGCCGCCAAAGCAGCCCAGCACCAAGAGAAGTCCGTATCCCACGTCGGCAAACATCATGCCGAAGATGATGAAATAGAAGATACTCATGATGAAGGTGGGATCGAAGGTACCGTATTTCGGATAGGAATACATCCCAATCACCCACTCAAAATTCGCGGCGAAGCCGTTGTTCTTCAGCAGAACGGGAGGCTCTTCTCCCTCCTCGGGATCTGCCGTTTCGCAGGCACATTCGAACGCCGAGAGAGCCTTTGCGACACGTTCCTCCATGACGGAGGGAACCCATCCCGAGAGCACGGTGCAGTTTTTGGTTGCCGCAAGCTTTCTTTTCTGGATGCAGACGTTGACCGTCGTCTCCTCAAGATCCGCGAGGATCTCGACATCGTCAAGCGTCTCGGCAAGCTCGCGCAAACGCTCCTCTGCGCCGAACCGCTCGACCTCGATCTCACTCAATCGCGTCTCGGCGGCTTCAAACGCTGCCCGTGCGGTCATTGCGATCCCCGGGAAAGCGATCTTGGAAAAGCCGCATGTCGCCAACAGACGCTCCAGCTCGTCGGCATCGTCGCGCATCACCGTCAGTGCCACGTAGATGCCGTTTTCGTCATCCGATATCTCTTCAAAGTACGCGCCCAATTCCTCGGCTTGTCTGCGAGCCTCCGGATACTGACTTCCCGGCGGATATGCCCCCAGCAGGATCTTCGTCCTGACCGAGCCATCTACGTCGAGCACGCCGTCGTATCCCATCCAAGGCCACAAGGAAGCCCTCAATGCCTCGGTCTGTGTCCGCTCGGCGGTCAGTGCCTCGATTTTGGAAGTTGCCTCCAGCGTATTGCAAACGGCCTCCCAAGCCCTCGCGTCGCGTCCGTCTTTGCAAAATTTTGCAAGATCGACACGGTGAACGATCCGTCCGAATCCCCCTCGACGCGTCGTATAACGTGCCAGGATCGGGATTGCCGTCCGAATGTCGGACAGCCGCCGCTCCGCCGCGCTTTTTTGCGTCTCGACGTCAAGCGTGCTGACCGCCGTCAGACCTTCCGCCGACGGCAGGGTTCGGATTTCCACACATTTGAGGCTCATCAGCTTGCGTACAATGGCATCCGCGTCCTTGGCGTAAGACAGGACGGTGAGTTTTTTCATTGTACTTACCGACATTTCTTATCGAACCCCCTGAGAATGATTTTTTCCGCGAGCCTGCGGCGCAGAGCGACCTTCTTTTTCGTTTCCTCGACCGCCTTCTCGTTTTCGGAGCGCAATCTTTCCGCGGTTTGCGCCGCGCGCTCGCGCAACTGAGCGACCTTTGCGACGATCTCGGCTTGTGTCCGACGCTCGGTCTCCTCGCACAGAGCTTGTCCGTCCGCCTCGGCTTGCGCGATCATTTCCTTGGCACGCTCACGAGCCTCGGCAACGATTTTTTCGGCAGTTTCCTCGGTTTCTTTGATCTTGATGATCGATTCTCTTGACATAAAACCTCCTTTGGTTTTCCGTCATTTCCAAGCGAGAGTCCGATGCGAAATCAAGCCCTCGCTTGGATAGAATTACCAATATAAATCATTATATCATATAATTTTATTATTTGCAATAGTTTTTATTCCGAGTTTTCCGTTTTTTTCAAATTTAAATTTCGGTATTTCGCGAAAGCCTTTGCTCCAAAAAAGGGGTACGGTCGCTGACGTTGCGAAAAAAGACCATTTGATCTCCCTCGGGGTAGATCCCGTCGGGGCGAAACGGAAGCTTGCGCTCGGAAAGCTGCAATCCGAAGCGCTTGAGAATTTCGCGAAACGGCAGCACCGTTTCCTCCTCCAGATTCCAAACGTGCGAGATTCTGTGATAGCTTTTTTGCGGCTCCTTCCACTGCCCCACGAGGCGCGACTCGCACAAAATCGCCGCATAAGTCTCATTCTCCCAAGCGATTCGCATCTGCAGCCGATAGTGCTGAGATCCGAACTGCGATTTTTCCCGCACGCTTTCCAACGCCAGAAAATCCTTTCGCAACGCCTCGCCGTAAACCGCCTGCGCCCAGGTCATGCAGGTCTCGGAGAGATGGAGATAAAACTCCTTCATCAGCGGCTTTTCCTCGGGGATCAAAAGCATCGCCTCGGCGCGCAACAAAATCTGATACCCCTCCCGCACCGTACCGTGCCGCTCTACCTTTTCCATTTTCAAAGTGATCGCCTCCTTTTTACCTTTTTATTCAAGGCTTGGAGGAAATATACCTGCGGACAAGACAGAAAATGACAAGAAAAGGGCTGAAGAAGCAGCCCTTTTCATTTTTATTTCGTTTTCAAATACTGAATATTCGTCACCTTGCCGTCGCGAAGCAAAAATTGCAGCTTCGTGCCGCTTTCCGCGTCGAGGTAGACGATCTGCAGGTCTGTTTTTGACGAGGGGGTACCGTGGCGCGCGATCACGGTCTCGGCATGGTCTCCCACGCGAACGCCCTCGGGCGTTGCCACCGTATCGTCGGCATCATCATAGATCTCGACAGACAGGATATAGTCCTTGCCCGCCTTGGAATAGGTCATGATCTTGTAGGAGACGTATTGATAGACCTTATCCTTGCCGTCGCCGTAGCAGCTTCCCGTCTCGGCAAACGCCTTCGGCTCTCCGAGCGCCTCGATGATCCCAGCCGCCTCGGCATCCGGCGTCACGGTCACGCCCCCCACCGCAAACGGGCGGAAGGAGCTTCCCTTCGGCGTTTCTTCGGCACAAGAAGCAAGCATGCCAAGCATCGTCAGCACGGCAAGCATCAAAGAAATGAGTTTTTTCATGTCAGTAGTCCTTTCCTTCGTTTCTCTCCGCGTAATACGCGTCGAGCTTTTTTTGCCAGATCTCGCTCAGGGCGGCATCGGTCTTGCGGCTCTCCAAGCCGCACTCCTCGACAAGGATCTCACCGAGATACGAGGTCAGCTTTTCCGCGCCGAAGACGTTCAGATGCACCCCCGCGTCATAAGTGTCGGTGCTCCAATCGATCCCGATCTCATCGGCAAGCGGAATGAAATTATAGTAACGCAACCCATGCTCTGCGGCATAGGCAACGATCTGCGCGTCCCATTCGTCAAACCAATGGTATTTCCAATCGTTGGTGGGTGCCTTCATCAGCACGAAGGCGATTCCCTTTTCGGCGCACAACTCGCGCATTTTGTCCAGATATTCCATCGATGCCGCAGGCAGGGTGTAATCAGCGAGCGGCGAGGGCAAAATTTCGGCTTTCCCTCCGCGCACCTCGGTCTGCATCAGATATCCGTTGTGCGAAACGGTGTCGCGGTGGAAGAGATAGGTCAGATCCTCCTGCCCCAGCTCCTTCCAACGGCTGTGGAAGCGGAGCAGCGGGAAGAGATAGGACGCGAAACTCTCCTCCTCGGTCATCGAGGCTTTGATCGCCCGCAGCTTGGTCGCGGAAAGCTTCATGCCGTCAAGCGTCATGCGGTTATACGCCTCGTCCTGCGGCTCTCCGTACTTGAGCGCCAACACGTTGAAGACCACAACCTTCGGGGTTTCATACTTCAGCGTCTCCTCCAAGAGATAATAGGATTGCCAGGTCAATTGCTGCGCGCTTCCGCGGATATACGAGGTGATGCCGTATTCCTCCCAAAGCGTGGGCGGCGTGATGCCCTCGTAGACCTCACAGTCCCCCACGAACAGCACGTCGTGATCGGGTGTCTCTCGGTAATACTCGGCGATCAGCGCGCCCTCTTTGGCGCTTGACATATATTTCGGCATCGTCAACGCCTGCAAAAACGCCAACAAAAGCGTTGTCACCAACAGCAGGCAGATGCAAAAAACAATCTTTTTTTTCATACGTACTCTCAATCAGAATTGATTATAAATGAATTGCGAGGCATCGTAGCCGATTCCGTACGCGCCGAACAGCAGGATCACGATGACCAGCGCGCACAGCGCGGCGCACATCAGGACGGGGCGGCGGGCAAGCTTTTGTCTGACGGGCTCGTCTCTGCCGCATCGGTCGGCAATGCAGATCACCGCCACACCGCAAAGCAGAACCGCCCAATCCCACACGTCAAAGCCGAACGACAGCCAGCCGCCGCCGAAAAACGAGCCCCAATTGAAGGTGGTCAGCATCGTTCCCCACAGACGGAAGGTCTTGGGCACGTCACGGTAACAGTCGAGCGAGCGAATCAGCCCCATGAGCAAAAAGGTGCGCGTCATCTGCCATGCGCTCCAGCCCCTTGAGGCAACAAGGCGCGGAAACTTTTGATGGAAACGCGTATAGAGCGGCTGAAGCTCCTGCGACACGAGGATCACCAGGCAGTTGAGCAGTCCCCAAACGATGAAATTCCAGCCCGCGCCGTGCCAGAGTCCGGTCAAAAACCAAGTTGCGATCGTTGCAAAATAAACGGGGAGCCTTTTGCCGATCTTCTCTCCCAGGTGCTTGCGCGACCACTTGGAAAGCTTTTGCATCGAATTGGACACCGAGAGCGGATAGAAGACGTAATCGGTGAACCAGGTTCCCATGGTCATATGCCAGCGACGCCAATATTCCTTGGTCGATTTCGAGGAAAACGGACGGTCAAAGTTCTCCGCCAGACGGATCCCCAGCATCTCGGAAAGTCCGATGGTGATGTCGATGCCGCCCGTGAAGTCGCCGTAGATCTGCGCCGAATAGAGCAGAATGAGTGCGAGGACGTAGACTCCCGTGAATTCATCGGTGCGCGCGGTCAGCTCCTTGACCGCGATCATCGCGGTGTCGGCGACCACCATCTTCTTGAAAAAGCCCCACGCCACGCGGCAAAGCCCCGCGCGGAAGGAAAGTCCGTCAAAACCGTGGCGGGCGGTCAGCTGCTCGGAAAGGCTTCCGAAGCGGCTGATCGGACCTTGGATCAGCTGCGGAAAATAGGAAACGAAGAGTGCCAGCTTGAAGAAATTCTGCTCGGCGCGCACGCTTTTTCGATACACGTCAACGAGATATCCCATTGATTGGAAGGTATAGAAGGAGATTCCCAGCGGCAAAAGCAGCGTCGGGATCGACAGGCGTCCCGCATCAAAGAATCCCAGCAACGAGTTGACGCCCGCGAGAACGAACGCGGTATATTTGAGTACGGCAAGGAGTCCGAAGCCGAGCAGAAGTCCCACGCTCAGGATGCCGAGGCGCTTTTTCTTTTGCGCGGCGCGGTATGCCTTTCGTTCCGATTTTTCCATCGTATCGCGATTCGCGGCAACGAAGGCGTCCTCGGCGTCCACGCGCGATTGCATCAGCCTCGCCGTGACGTAGGTCACAACGGTGGTGTAGAGAATGAAGACGAGATACTCCGCGCCGGCAAAAAAATAAAACACGTAGCTCGCGCCGAGCAGGATCCACCATTGGACCCGCTTGCCAACGGTATAATACACCAGCACCGTCAGCGCGGCAAACAACAGAAACGACAGCGACGTAAACTGCACGGAATCTCCTCCTTTCTCAAATTTGCAAATGTTATGGGGTCAGCAATGCAATCCGATCATTCCTCGTCCAATCGCTCGATCAAAGCAAAGATCGCGGCGGCACTCGAAAAGTTCTCGGGAACGACCTCCTCCGCGGGGATCGCCACGTCAAATTCACTGTTGATCTCGGTGATCAGCGTCACGATGTCCAAAGAATCGAGGATGCCCTCTCCGATCAGATCCTCCTCGGCATCAAAATCCACGTCGGGATGCAGATTCTTCAAAATTGCAAGCAGCTGTTCCATAAAAAATCGCCTTTCTAAACTAAATAAAACTATATTATCTCTATTATACCTTTTTCTGTATGCGCTGTCAATGCGAAACGAAAAATTTTTTGAAAATCCTATTTTTCAAACGGCTACGTACAAAAGAAAACCTCCTGCAAATCCTTTTGGGAAAAGGTTTTGAGGAGGGGGGCGGGGGCGGCGGCTTTTCTCAAAAGCGCCTCCCCCGCAAAAACAGGTTTCGTTTGATTCTTATCTTCTCTTTTCCGCGATCTCCAACAGTGCTTCGCTCAGGAACTGATCCGCCGACTTGGTCACGGTCACACCCGCGCGGTTACGGACGGCAACCGTACCCTCCTCGACCTCCTTGGCTCCGATGACGAGCATATAAGGCACCTTTTGCATCTGCGTTGCGCGGATCTTGTAGCCAATGGTGTTCGACGAATCGTCAAGCTCGACGCGCAAGCCGGCTGCCGACAGGCGGTCACGCAGCTTGGAAGCATACTCGACGTGCTCGTCGCCAATGGGGAGGATGCGCACCTGCTCGGGAGCGAGCCACAGCGGGAACGCGCCTGCATATTTCTCGATCAAAAGCGCGAGCGTTCTCTCGTAGCAACCCATCGAAGTACGGTGAATGATATAAGGCGTGACAAGCTGATTGTTGGAATCGACGTATTCCATGCCGAACTTCTTGGCAAGCAGCATGTCGATCTGAATGGTGATCAGCGTATCCTCTTTTCCGAATACGTTCTTGATCTGAATGTCAAGCTTCGGGCCGTAGAACGCCGCCTCGTCGATGCCGATCGAGTAGTCGATCTCGTTTTCATCCAGCAGCTTCTTCATGATGCCCTGCGCCTCGTTCCATTGCTCGGGGGTACCCTCGTATTTGTCGGTACGCGCGGGATCCCACTGCGAGAAGCGGAAGGAGCAGTCCTCCTTCAGTCCCAGCGTTTCGAGCATATACATGGCAAGATCAAGGCATCCCTTGAATTCCTCGGCAAGCTGATCGGGACGGAGAATGAGATGTCCCTCGGAGATCGTGAACTGGCGCACACGGATCAGACCGTGCATCTCGCCCGAATCCTCGTTGCGGAAAAGCGTGGAGGTCTCGCCCAAACGCATGGGGAGATCGCGATAGGAGCGTTTCTTGTTCAGGAATACCTGATATTGGAACGGACAGGTCATCGGACGGAGCGCGAAGCATTCCTTGGTCTCGTCATGGGGATCGCCCAAAACGAACATACCGTCCAGATAATGATCCCAGTGTCCCGAGATCTTATACAGATCTCTCTTTGCCATCAGAGGCGTTTTGGTGAGCAGATAGCCGCGCTTCTGCTCCTCGTCCTCCACCCATCTCTGCAGGGTCTGCACCATACGCGCGCCCTTGGGAAGCAATACCGGCAAGCCCTGACCGATCACATCCACCGTGGTAAACAGCTCGAGCTCACGGCCGAGCTTGTTGTGGTCGCGCTTGAGTGCCTCCTCCTGCTGCTGCACGTAAGCATTCAGCTCGTCCTTGGTCGGGAAGGCGATGCCGTAGATTCTCTGCAGCATCTTGTTCTTCTGGTCGCCCTTCCAATACGCGCCCGTGCATTGCGTCAGCTTGAACGCCTTCACGGCACCCGTGCTGAAGAGGTGCGGGCCTGCGCAAAGGTCGGTAAATTCGCCCTGACGGTAGAAGCTGATGACCGCGTCCGCGGGCAGCTCCTCGATCAGCTGAACCTTGTAAGGCTCGTCCTTTTCCTTCATCAGCGCGATTGCCTCGTCGCGGGGAAGTTCAAATCTTTCGATCTTGAGATTCTCCTTGACGATCTTCTTCATCTCGCCCTCAAGTGCCTTGAGCGCGTCTGCCGTGAAGGGAACCTCGGAATCGATATCGTAATAAAAGCCGTTGTCGATCGCGGGACCAATGGTCAGCTTTGCCGCGGGATAGAGTCTTTTCACCGCCTGCGCCAACACGTGTGCCGCCGTGTGACGGAACAAATGCTTGCCCGCCGCGTCCGCAAAGGTCAAAAGCTTGACCGCGTCACCGTCCGCCAAGGTCTGCGTCAGGGCAACCGTCGTGCCGTTGATCTCGGCACCGATCACCTCACGCGTGATCAGTCCCAGCTCCTTTGCCACGTCATACACCGTCTCTCCCGCCGCCAGCGTTGCCACCTGCTTCGCCTCGGGAAAGCTCACCTGAATCTTCTCTTCCATATTTTTAGTCTCCTTTCAGAAATACAAATTACAAAATGTTATAAAAAAATCCACACCCACAGACAACGCTGTCTGTTCGGGGTGTGGATGATCTTTCCGCACGGTTCCACCCGGACGTTTCACTCATAAAAAACGTATCAACTTGTTCCGTCGGAGTGGTATCTCTCCCGTCCTCTCGCCAAAGACCTTTCAGCTCGCCCGGGGGCGCGGTCCTCTCTCTGTTGCGCGGTGTCAAGGAAACTTGTCTCCAACAGTCGGCATCACGGGTCAAAATGCTCCGTTCGCCGTCCGATTTTTCTGGTTGTATTCGGATCTGGGATTCACGATCTCACGCCAATCCAGATCTCCTCTGTCAAGCGCGGTGACGATGACCTCGGCGGTTGCGATGTTGGTCGCCACGGGGACGTTGTAGAGATCGCACAAGCGAAGCAGCTCCACGTCCACCTCCTCGGGCTTTGCATTCTGGCGCGTATCCTTAAAATACAGCAACACATCGACCTCATTGCAGGAAACGCGGGACGCGATCTGCTGTTTTCCGCCCTGTTCGCCGGAAAGCAAGCGCTCGATTTCAAGTCCGGTCGCTTCGGAAATATATTTTGCCGTAATGCTGGTGGCACAAAGGCTATGCTTGCTGAGTATTCCGCAATAAGCAATACAAAACTGTGTCATCAGTTCTTTCTTCAAATCGTGCGCAATGATGGCAATTTCCATATGTGGTCGTTGTCCCCTTTCCTATCTTTTTTCTGAGTTTCATCGACAATACCAAAAAAATACTTTCTATTATTATAGCACAAATTTGGTCAGATTGTCAATAGAATGTGATAATTTTTTTCAAAAAACTTCCAACTTGATTTTGACGTGCGCTTCAGAGCGCTTCCTCATATTTGGCACGGGGACCGCCGATATATTTCGGGCGGGTTCGCGCACAAAGCAGGCGTGCCTCTCCGATCTGCGAAACCGACAAACGGACGGGAACCGCGACCTCGTGCAGATGCATTCCGATCAAAGTTCCTCCAATGTCAAGTCCCGCATGCGCGCGGATATGCTCCACGGCAACCGGCTCGGAAAATCCGCGCCAAGCCGAGGTGGCAAACGAGCCGCCCGCCTTGGGTTGGGGAACAACGCAGACCTCGTCAAGTCCGTATTTTTGCGCGCACTCGCGCTCGATGATCAGCGCGCGGTTGAGATGCTCACAGCACTGCGCCGCAAGATAGATCCCGCGCTCACGGAGGATCGGCATCAGCGTGGCAAACACCTCAGCCGCCGTGTCAAAGCTCGATCCGTGACCGATCTTCTCTCCCACGATCTCGGAAGAAGAACATCCCACGACGAGAATATCACCGCGACGCAGTCCCGCGACGTCCAAAAGCTCACGGACAGCCGTCTCGGTTTGTTGCTTGATCTGTTTCAAATCCATATCTTCTCTTCTCCTTACCACTTGTCACTATTGTCTTCGGGGATCACGCGCTTGACCGCCGCGATCGCACATTCGATCATGTCATCGGTGGGTTCCAGCACCGTCAGACGCTGGAGCAGCACACCCGGGGCAGAGATGACGCGCGTCAGCCAATTGTCATGACGTCCCGCGAATTTGATCAATTCATATCCGATGCCCACGATCAGAGGCAGCAGCAACAGCTTCAGCCCCGTGCGCAGAATCGGAGGCAGTACCTCACCGCGGATCAAAACAGTGATGGGGTCAATAAAAAAGGAAATGAAAATGCTGACGAGCAACATCAAAATGAGAAACGACGTGCCGCAACGGGGATGAAATCGTTTCTGAAGGCGGACGTTCTCCACGGTCAGCTCCAGGCCCGCCTCATAGCAAAAGATGGTCTTGTGCTCGGCACCGTGATACATATAAGTGCGGCGAATGTCCTTCATCAAAGAAACCAGCGACATATAGCCGACGATCAATCCGATCTTCACAACGCCTTCAAAAACCGATTTCCAAAGCGAATCCCACGCCACTCCGTTGCCGGTCAGAAAACCGACGTGCTCCGCAAGCAATGCATAAAGCTTGGAGGGCAGATACATAAACAATCCCAAGGAAAGCACAACGGTGAGCACAACGGTGACCGTCGAAAGCACGCCCCACACCCAAGCAGGGAGTTTTTTCTCTTCCTCCGCCGCGTTTTTGTCGGTCTTTTCCTCCGCGGGCGTCTGCTTCGGATCCTCCGACGTTGTCGCAGCAGGTGTCTCGGCTTCGGGCGTTTCCGCGGCTTCGGCAGGCTTCTGTTCTCCCGCTTCTGCGGTTTCCTCGGTCACGGCGGCAGCCTCCGCCGCCTTTGCCGCCTCGGCAGCCTCGCGCTTTTTCTTCTTTTTGGGGCTTTCCTCCACCAGATCCTCAAGTCCCGAGATCTCTGCAGAGCGCATCAGACACTTGTAGCCCAGCACCATCGAATCAATATAGCCAAAAATGCCGCGAATGATCGGCCAACGGCAGATCGCCGGACGCTTTGCCGTCTTGTTTTCGGCCTCCTCGATGACGATCTCGCCCTTCGTATTGCGCACCGCCATCGCGTATGTTTTCGGACCGCGCATCATGATTCCCTCCATCAGCGCCTGACCGCCGATCGAGGTTTTCCGCGCGCAAGCCTGTACCTCTTTTTGCTTTTTCAAAATCAAAGTTCCTTTCCTTGCAAAATCAATAGTATATTTTACACCCTATATATGAACTGCGTATGAACGCCCGCGCGAATCAGCGATATGCCGCCGTCGGATGGCAAACGAACGCCGCCGCGCCGAGCTTTTTCAGCTTTTCCGCCGCCGTGCCGGCATGCTCGAGATCCGAGAAAAGTCCGAACACCGAGGGACCGCTGCCGCTCATCATCGCACACTGTGCGCCGCCGTCAAGCATGATCTGCTTGATTTCGTCCACGCGCGGGCGGATTGGCGGGACAATTTCCTCAAAAATGTTGAAAAAGCAGGACGTGTGTGCAAAAACGCGGTCCTCTCGCATCGCTCGCAGCAGGCTTTCGGGGCGAGGATCGTCGGGGTTCGCATCGGCAAAATTGTTGTGCAGTTCGTCCAATTTTCCATATCCCCACGGCGTGGAGATCCCCTCTCCCATGCAGGCAACGACCAGATGACACTGCGGCATCGGCTCCACCGCGCGCAGCTCCTCGCCGATCCCCGTGACAAGTGCGCCGCCGCCCACGATGCAAAACGGGATGTCAGCCCCCAATTTCGCGCCCAACGCGCAAAGCGCCTCTGTGGTCAGACGGTTGCCGCACAGACGGTTCATCGCGCGCAAAACCGCCGCCGCGTCGGCACTGCCGCCCGCAAGCCCCGCCGCCATGGGAATATGCTTCTCGATCGTAATGCGAACCGCGCCGCTCTGTCCGATCGCGGCGAGATACGTTTCCGCCGCGCGCCAGGCGAGGTTGCGGCAATCGGTCGGCATGGTGTCGTTTCCGGAAGCAAACAGCTCGATCGAAAGCTGCGGTGCGGGACGGTAGTCCACCGTCACCAGGTCGCAAAGAGAGACCGTCTGCATGATGCTGACGATATTATGATAGCCGTTTTCGCGTCTGCCGATAACGTTCAGGTATAAATTGATTTTCGCATTCGCGCGTTCTGCTTGCATCGCAAATTCTCCGTTTCCGCGGCGGCAAAAGGCTCTGCGCCGCTGATTTCCCCCATATTGTAACACATTTTGAATCAATTTGCAAGAATTGTACGCAAAGAAATAAAATTATATTGAATTTTCTGTGATCTCTCTTGACGAATGGCAAAAAATATTATAGAATATAATATAGATTATTTTACTTTGGAAATCCGGAGGATGCGAATGAAAGAAAAAAAATCGGAGCAAAAAAGCCGGATCGTTCTCGGCACGCTTGCCGCGCTGACGGTCTTAGTGATTCTGTTCGTTGCGAATCTTGAAAAATGGAATCAATGGCTGGGAGGCATTCTTCTTGTATTGCGCCCCGTGCTGATCGGATTGGCAGTATCCTATCTGTGCAATCCCTTTTTCCGTTTCTTCGAACGAAAGGCGTTTTGCAGATTGCGACCGCCGTCATTGCGGCGCGCGCTTTCCCTGATCTGCACCTATCTCGTTTGGCTTCTCATCATTGCACTGGTTCTGCTTCTTTTCATTCCTCAACTGATTGACAGTATCATCACCTTCGCATCCAATTATGAGAATTACTTCAATTCCGCCATCCAACAAGCGAACAAATCGATCGCCAACATCAACAATACGCTCTCAACCCTCTTCCCCAACAGCACTTCGCGCATCGAGCCTTTGGACGAGAATGCGCTGCGGGAAAAGATTATGGGCTTGTTCTCCGGAGACGGCAACGATCTCATGTCGGGGCTGAAGGATTTTGACATGAAGCCCCTGACCGACATGCTCGGGAACTTCTTCTCTCTCTTTGCGGATTTCGTGTTCGGTCTTTTCTTCTCGATCTATCTGCTCAGCACCAAGGAAAAACGGTATGCTCAGGTCATGAAGTTCCGCCACGCGATCTTTACCGATGGAATCAACGCGCGCATTACCCGTCTTTGCACGGTCGCCGACCGCTCGTTTGGCGGATTCCTTGAGGGAAAGCTCCTTGACTCGCTGATCATCGGCGTCCTTGCCTACGTCGCCTTCCTGATCTTCGGAATCCCCTACGCTCTGCTGCTTGCCACTTTCATCGGCGTTGCCAATATCGTACCGATCATCGGTCCTTTCATCGGTGCCATTCCGGCAACCTTCATCCTGCTGCTCTCAGCCCCCGAAAAGGTGATCCCTTTCCTGATCATCATCATCATTCTGCAACAGCTGGACGGAAACGTCATCGGCCCCAACATTCTCGGAAACAACACCGGTGTCAGCTCGCTGTGTGTCATGATCGCCATCATCGTCATGGGTTCCGTCTGGGGATTGGTGGGAATGCTGTTGGGCGTTCTGCTCTTTGCCACGATCCTGGAGCTGGTCGACGAGCTCACCACCGAACGCCTGCAGAAAAAGGGCTTGCCCTCGGGCGTGGAAAACTATTATTCGGACGACTCGATCGTCGATCCCACCAAAAACGCGCACGTCACCACCGACAAAGCCGTGCAAAAGCTGGAGCGTCGAGTGCATCGCATTCAGAAAAAGAAGGAAAACGGAGATCCCGTTTCCAAATGGGAATCGCTCGTGCTCGGCTTTTATGCCTTCCTGCGCCGCCGCCACCTCATCATCGAAATGACCGATGCGGAGTGGGCGCGCTACTCGGTTGAAGAAACCACCGCACGCGTTCACGCAGAGGCGGAGGAGTTTTTGAAAAACCGCCATACCGAACCAACGTCAAAGTCCCCGCTCGCCGAACAGGCTGAGGACAACTGATCCAAAGAAAGGAGAACGCGTATGCCGCAAGAAAAAACACAAAAGGGACGCCTGGGGCTTGCCGTCGCAGTTTATGTCGCGATTTTCGTGCTTTTGCTTTTCGTCTCCAACATCGACGCCTTTTCCAACTGGATCGGGAATCTTTTGCTGTTGCTTCGTCCTATTCTGATCGGCTTGGTGCTTGCCTATCTGCTCAACCCTTTTTTCCGATTTTTTGAACGGAAGCTGTTTCAAAAAATACACCCCCATGCACTGCGCCGCGGGATCTCGCTGGTCTTCACCTATCTGACACTGACGTTGATCTTCGCGCTGCTCTTGGTGCTCATCGTTCCGCAGTTGGTGGAAAGCATTGCCAATTTCATTGATAATTTCGACAGCTATATCGAAACCGCAGCCGCCGATTTCAACGGTTTTCTCGCGGGAATCAACTCCGTTCTACCCAAAAAAGCGGACGGAAGCGGAATGATCCCCTTCCTGAATGCCGAGGAAATGAAAGAAAGCTTTTCCAAAATGATGAGCTCTCTTCACATCGATGCCGAAATGATCTCCACACTGATCACCTTCGACACCCTCACCATGGTGGGCTCGATTCTCAAAAATCTGGTTTCCATTCTCACCGACACGATCTTCGGCATTTTCATTTCGCTCTATCTGCTCAATACCAAGGAGCTTCGTTATGCGCAGATCATGCGACTGCGCCGCGCGTTCTTCAGCGACAAAGTCAACGAGCGCATCACAAACGTCTGCGCGACCGCAGACCGATCCTTCGGCGGATTTCTCAAAGGTAAGGTGTTGGATTCGGCGATCATCGGCGTGCTGGTCTATCTCGCGATCTCGCTCCTCGGCGTTCCCTACGCCATTCTGATCGCGGCGATCGTTGCCATCACCGACATCGTGCCGATCATCGGTCCCTTCATCGGCGTCATCCCCTCTGCCGTTATCATTCTTTTGACCGAGCCGAAAAAGGTGATCCCCTTCCTGCTCTGCATCCTGATCGTTCAACAGATCGACGGAAACATCATCGCCCCCAAGATCCTCGGAGAAAACACGGGCGTCAGCTCGCTGTGTGTCATCGTTGCCATCACGACGATGGGATCGATCTGGGGCCTTGCCGGAATGGTGCTCGGCGTACCGCTCTTCGCGACGGTTCTCGAACTGAGCGGCGCGTGGCTTGACAAGCGTCTGCAAAAGAAGGGACTTCCCACCGACACCGACAGCTATCTGTCGGCTGAGCTGACCGAAGCCAAAAAAGCGAAGCGAACCTCCTCAAAGGGGCGCGCACGAAAGAAAAATTCCCGCAATCCCGAACTGAATCTGGGCGGCGCGGGAGACCTGAACGGCTTTGAGCGTCTGCGCCTGGATGCCTACGATCTCGCTTGCCGACACGGACTCTTCTCCGACGGTGCCGAGGCGGCATTGGCATCGGTCACTGCGGAACGTGCAGCCGGGATTTCCGAAGACGCCCCCGCAGACTCCGAAGAGGAACCGATTGCGGCATACGAAGAAAACACCGCCCCGCCCGAAGGCTTTGAGCCGAACGAGCGTGAGGACGAACAAGACGGAATCTGACATCACCGATACCAAACAAAGGAGCATATAACCCATGGAAAACACGTTCAAAAAAGGCGGGATCTCGGTACAGACCGAGCATATCTTCCCCGTCATCAAAAAATGGCTTTATTCCGAAAAGGATATTTTTCTCCGCGAGATCGTCTCCAACGCATCGGACGCGGTCACAAAGCTCAAGAGACTTGCATCTCTCGGTCAATATGACGGCGGTGACGAGACTTATCGCATCGACGTCGTGTTGGATAAGCTCTCAAAAACGCTGACCGTCTCGGACAATGGCATCGGCATGACCGCCGAGGAGCTTGACCGCTATATCTGCCAGATCGCACTCTCGGGCGCGCTCGAATTCGTGGAAAAATATGAAGGCGACAACACAAGCAACGGCATCATCGGCCATTTCGGTCTCGGATTTTATTCCTCCTTCATGGTCAGTGACACGGTCGAGCTGATCACGAAGTCTTATACCGACGCGCCCGCCGTGCATTGGACCTGCAACACCGAGGGCAATTACGAAACCGCCGCAGGGGAGCGCGAGGGACACGGCACGACCGTCATCATGCACATCTCCGACGAGGAAGCCGCCTATCTTGAGAAATCCAAGATCGAGGAGATCCTCGACAAATACTGCGCCTTCATGCCCGTTGAGATCTTTTTCCGTGCCGAAGGCGACACCGAGGAAAAGAATGACGCTGCCGAGGAAGCAGCTCCCATCAACGACACCACCCCTCTCTGGCTCAAGAACCCTTCGGATTGCACGCCAGAGGAATACAAAGAATTTTACCGCAAGGTCTTCCGCGATTGGCGCGAGCCGCTGTTCTGGATCCACGTCAACGCCGACTATCCGCTCAACTTCCGCGGAATCCTCTATTTCCCCAAGATCACGAACGAATACGAATCGATCGAAGGTCAGGTCAAACTGTACTACAATCAGGTTTTCGTCGCAGACAACATCAAGGAGGTCATTCCCGAGTACCTTTTGATGCTCAAGGGCGTCTTGGATTGCCCCGAGCTTCCCCTCAACGTCTCGAGAAGTTATCTGCAAAACAACACCTACGTTTCCAAGGTCTCGGCGCACATCGTCAAGAAGGTTGCCGACAAGCTTTGCAGCCTCTGCAACACAGCGCGTGAGGAATACGAGAAGGTCTGGGGCGACATCCGCACCTTCGTCGAATACGCCTGCATGCGCGACCGCAAGTTCTATGATCGCGTGAAGGATTCGCTTCTGTTGGAATTGACCGACGGCAGCTTCGTCACCACCGCAGACTATCTCGAGGCGGCAAAGGAAAAACACGAAAACACCGTTTATTATACCTCCGACAAGGCGGCTCAGGCACAGTATATCTCGATGTTCGCAGCCGAGGGGCTGAAGATCGCCGTTTTTGAAAAGGTTTTGGATACCCAATTTTTGTCGATGCTCGAATCTTATGATTCCAATGTCAAATACGTCCGCATCGACGCCGACGTCGCCGCCGCGCTGAAGAGCGGCGAAGCCGCTGCCGAGGACAAGGCTCTCTCCGAACTCTTCGTCAAGGTGTCGGGCAACGAAAAACTCAAGGTCGAATTTACGGCACTCAAGGACAGCTCGGTTCCCGTGCTGCTGACAATCTCCGAGGAATCCCGCCGCATGGAAGAAATGATGAAGATGTACGCCATGAGCGGCATGAATATGGGTATGCCCTCCTATCCCACCGAGGCGACGCTGACGGTGAACACCGCCTCTCCTTTGATCGCCAAGCTGGGCGCGATGGAGGATGAAAAGAGAGAAAAAACGGCAACCTATCTCTTCGAGCTGGCACTTCTTTCCCAGAGAAAGCTGACCGCCGAGGAATTGCAGAAATTCCTCTCCGACAGCTACTCGGTCCTCGATTGGATCTGACATGGAGGAATTTCGCTCCTATTCCCCCGAGGACGTCATCTCCGTCAATCTGCGTGAAACGGCAGAACGGATGAGTCTGATGCGCGAGCAGGAAATGGCACATTTGTGCGAACAGGCTGCGCAGATCGTGACAGACGGCAGTCATTCGTCGGATTTCATCGCCTCCCTGCGAGATCACAGACCGCCGCAATTCTCCTTTGATGCATTGCCGCAAAATGCCGAAATGCTCCAAAAGGCAACAGAAGTGCAATCGGTTTGGCAAAGCATCGTGCTTTGCCGCGAGATCCGTCGGCGGTTGGAAAGCGAAAACGCGTTGCATCCCACACTCTTCTTCCCCGAGCCGGACACGCCTTCGGAAATGGCGAGAGGACGCGTGATCTATCAGAGAAACAGCTATGCCGACAGCGCCTATCTCCTCTTTGCCCGACAAATCCCTTCGGCGCGCGCTCTCTATACCCACAGCTTTTCCGGTGTCTGCGAAGAGGTCTATCGCGGGAATTGCGAATTTTGCATCCTCCCCCTGGAAAACTCCACCGAGGGACTTCTGAACAGCTTTGCGCGGCTGATCGACCGCTATGAATTGAAGATCGCTGCAACCTGCGACGTTCCCACCACCGACTCCGGTCGTGTGACGCGCTTTGCGCTCCTTCGGCGCAACCTCATCCCCCCCGCGTCCTTTGACGCCGAGGATCTCTTTTTCGAATTCACAGCCCCGCTGACGCCCTCCCCCGGTGTGGCGGCACTTCTCGGCGCGGCGGAGTGCTGCGGACTCTCTTTGTGCCGCATCGACTCCCGATTGCGGCAGTCGGAAGAGAAATCCGATCCCATCGCACACGTCGTTTTGCAGGTCGGAGCGGGAGATCTCTCATCGTTTCTGCTCTATCTTGCCATGGAGGCACCGCACTGCGACCGCGTGGGGATCTATTTTCACATCAACGAACACCAACAGAAAGGAATCTGAACCATGGACGCTTTTCACTATCAAACACGCGGCGTCTGCTCGCGTGCCATTGACCTGGAGATCGAGGACGGAGTCATTCAATCCGTGAAATTCCACGGCGGCTGTGCCGGAAACACACAGGGCGTCGCGGCTCTCTTGCGCGGCATGCGCGTCGAGGATGCCATCGAGCGTCTTTCGGGTATCCGTTGCGGATTTAAAAGCACCTCGTGCCCCGATCAATTGTCTCTCGCGTTGCGGGAATATCTTGCAAAAAAATAACGTATCATAATTCATATCAATTGCAAAGGAGTCGATTCTATGGGTAACTATCTTGAAAATTACGAAAAATGGATACAATCCGAATCTCTTTCCCAAGAGGAACAGGCAGAGCTTGCCGCCATCAAGGATGATGAAAAGGAGATCGAATTTCGTTTCACCTCCGGTCTTTCCTTCGGCACGGCGGGCTTGCGCGGCACCATGAAGACCGGCATGAACGCGATGAACCGACACACCGTGGCACATGCGACGCAGGGCCTTGCCAACCTCATTTTGAAGGAAGGCAGAGCCGATGACGGCGTTGCGATCGCTTACGACTCGCGCAACAACTCTCCGCAATTTGCGGAAACCGCTGCTTGCGTGCTTGCCGCCAACGGCATTCGCGTCTATCTCTTCGACGAACTGCGCCCCACCCCCGAGCTCTCCTTTGCGTTGCGTGAACTCAAATGCGTGGCGGGCATCAACATCACCGCATCACACAATCCCAAGCAGTACAACGGCTACAAGGCGTATTGGGAAGACGGCGCACAGCTTCCCCCCGAGCATGCGAACACCGTTTCGGCAGAAATCAACGCGCTTGACATCTTCCGCGACGTCAAGAGAATGCCGTTCAAGGATGCGATGGAGCAGGGCTTGATCACCATGATCGGTGCGGAGATCGATGAAAAATATCTTGCCAACGTGGCAGCGCAGGCGGTCAACCCCAATGCCGTCCGCGCGGTGGCAAACGAGCTTTCGATCGTCTATACTCCGCTTCACGGCGCGGGATACAAGCTGGTTCCCGAGATCCTGCACCGCATCGGATTGCAGCATCTTCACACCGTCGAGGAGCAGATGGTGATCGACGGCAACTTTCCCTCGGTCGCAAAACCAAATCCGGAATACCCCGAGGTCTTCACGCTCGGCATTGAGATTGCAAACAAAGTCGGCTCGGATCTCGTCATCGCGACCGACCCCGACGCCGACCGCGTGGGCGTTATGACGCGTACCCCCGACGGTTCCTTTGCCACCATCACGGGAAATCAGATGGGCGCGTTGCTGATCGACTATATCATCACCGCCTACAATCAGACCGGAACCATGCCGCCCAACCCCTATGCCATCAAGACCATCGTCACCAGCGAGCTTTCCGCCAAGATCTGCGCGGCAAACGGCGTCAAGATGCACAACGTGCTGACCGGCTTCAAGTTCATCGGTGAGGTCATCAAAAACTATGAAAAAACCAAGGACGGCTCCTTCCTGTTCGGATTTGAGGAGAGCTACGGCTATCTGAAGGGTACCTACGCCCGCGACAAGGACGCGGTGGTAACCTCGATGCTGATCTGCGAAATGACCGCCTTCTACCGCGCCAAGGGCATGACGCTCTTCGATGCCTTGAACGCGCTCTTTGAAAAATACGGTTTCTGCATGGAAGAGACCGCGGAGGTCTATATGGAAGGACTTGACGGTGCCGCTCGCATGGCAGCACTGATGGACGGCTTGCGCAACAATCCGCCCACGGCATTCGGCGGCGAGCCGGTCACTTTGGTCGGAGACTATCTCAAGGAAACCTTCACCGAGAACGGAAAGGTCACGCCTACGGGACTTCCCCGCTCCAACGTGCTCTATTACCGCCTGAAGAACGGCGACGTCATCGTTGCCCGCCCCTCGGGAACCGAGCCCAAGATCAAATTCTACTACCTGCTCTCCGCCACGGATCCCGCCGCGGCAAAAGCGAAGCTCAAGAGCTATCGCGAAACGGTAGATCAGCTTTCCAAATAAAAAGCAACCGCGCACAAAGGAACGTAACGAAAACGATTCCCCCAAAAATCGCTTCCGCTCACTTCCGATGCCCGTTTGAAACGTAAAAAACGGAGGTGTTCCCCATGAATGAATTGAAACAGCAAGAGGCGCTGGAGCTGATCGAATTGCTGGATTCCAAAAAATATCCCGCCTTCATCCGCGCCTTCAACGAGTGGAACCCCGTTGACGCGGCGGAATTTCTGACGGAGTTGCCGAGCACGCGTCTGCCGATGGTGTTTCGTCTGCTCAAAAAGGATATTGCCGCCGAGATCTTTGCCGAGCTTGAGCCGGAACAGCAAACCGTCATCATCGAGGGCATGACCGACCGAGAGATCGGCATCATGCTGGACGATCTGTTCGTGGATGACGCGGTTGACATGCTGGAAGAAATGCCCGCGAGCATCGTCAAGCGCATCATGCAAAGTGCCACGCCCGAAACACGCGCCGAGATCAACCGCTTCCTCGCCTATCCGGAGGACAGCGCGGGAAGCGTCATGACCAGCGAGTTCATCGATCTCAAAGCAGAAATGACCTGTCAGCAAGCCGTCGCGCACATCCGAAAGCACGGTCTGGACAAGGAAACCGTCTACGTCGCCTACGTCACCGATTCCGCGCGTGTGCTGATCGGTGTCGTACCGCTCAAATCCCTGCTTTTTGCCGATCCCGAAGCCAAGATCCGCGACGTCATGAATGAAAACGTCATCTTCGGCTACACCCATGACGACCGAGAAACCGTTGCGAACATGGTCTCGCACTACGGTATCCTCGCACTTCCGATCGTGGACCGCGAAAAGCGTCTGGTCGGACTCGTCACCGTCGACGACGCGCTCGAAGTCTTGGAAACCGAGGCCACCGAGGATATCGAAAAGATGGCGGCAATTTTGCCAAGTGACAAGCCCTATATGCGCATGGGCGTTTGGGAAACCTATAAAAAACGTATCCCGTGGCTCCTGCTTCTGATGGTTTCCGCAACCTTCACGGGCGCGATCATCTCGCACTACGAGGCGGCAATCGGCACTTATGCCATTCTCACCGTCTTTTTCCCGATGCTGATGGACACCGGCGGAAACGCGGGCGGACAATCCTCCGTCACCATCATCCGCGGGCTCTCGCTCGGGGAGATCGAATTGCGCGACGTGTTGCGCGTGCTTTGGAAGGAATTGCGCATCTCGGCGATATGCGGCTTGACGCTCGCCGCCGCAGCGTTTGTCAAGGTCATGGCGATCGACTTCCGTTTTCAGCTCTACACGGTATTGGAAAACGGCGAGTCACAGAACAATCTGCTCATCGCCGCCGTCATTTGCGCCACCGTATTTTCCGCTATCGTCGTTGCCAAAACCGTCGGAACGCTCCTCCCCATCGGAGCCAAGCGCATCGGTCTGGACCCCGCCGTCATGGCGAGCCCGTTCATCACGACCATCGTCGACACCGTGGTGCTCATCATCTATTTTTCGATCGCTTCCGCGGTTCTGCCGTTCTGAAAAGAGTGCAAAAGAGGCTGTCTCCAATGGAGACAGCCTCTTTTTGGATCACCAAACAAATGGGATCAGTCGGTATCTGACGCGTTTTTTGTAATCGGCATAGCCGTCAAGCTCCGCACTCAAGATCTTTTCCTCGTTGCAAATTCGGACGATGATCACAGGAAGATACGGCAAAAAGCAAAGTAGCGACCACCATGAACCAAGCACAACGGGAATCGACAGAAAGAGCCAGACCGTCACGGCATACATCGGATGGCGGACAATGGCGTAAAGTCCCGTGTCGACCACCTTTTGCCCCTCTTGCACCTCAACCGTTCTCGAAAGATAGGCGTTCTCGCGCATCACCTCGGCATAAAGCGCGTAGGAGATCAAAAGGACTGCCGACGCGGCGATCACCGCCCACGTCGGAACCTGCGACCATCCGAAACGGAAATCCAAGCCCGCGACAACAAATCCGACGAAAAACAACAGCGCCGAAATCGCCACCACACCCCGCTGTGTTCCCTCCCGCTCCTTGGCGTTCAGCCGTTTTTCGAGCAACGCGGGGGCTTTGAAAAGCAATACGGTACCAAGCAGAAGAATCGGCACAAACAAGAGTCCCAGAAAGAGCCATGCGTTCGGATAGAAAAATCCCCCCGCCGGAACGAATAAGAGCGCTCCGACCAACAAAAGCCCCACGGTGAATTTGACGAGCGCTCCGCTCACAAGCTTCATCTCACGTTTCCTCCCTCATTGTTTCATTTGTCTCAAAAAGAGTGCCACTGCCGCGATCAAAATCGCGACTGCGTAGCCGAGTACCCACCACAAGTGTGGAAAAATATCGGCAAAATTCCCCGCAATCGCGGCACGCTGCATTTCCACGGCGTGCACAAACGGGAGCAGATTGGCAACCTTCAAAAAAGCTCCGCCCACAAGCTCAAGATCAAACCAAATCCCCGACAGCCACGCCGAGAGGTTGGTCAGGAGAGCACCGCAGATGCCGCCCACCTGCTTGTCATTCAATACACTGCCGCACAAAAGCCCGATGCCGATATACAGCAGTGCAACGGGAAGGAGCAGCAGGAGAGAGAGCAGAATATTGACATGGATCTCAAGCCCCAACAGCACCGCAAAAAAATAGCAAGCCATCCCCTCCGCCAGCGCGACGGGGATCAAAGGCAGTGTATATCCGAGGATGAAATCCACGGGTGTCATCGGAGTGGTGTAAAGTCTTTGCATCAGGCTGCTTTGTCTGTCCTTGGCGATCAGCGTTGCCGAAAAGAGCGTCAAAAAGGCAAGCCCGAATACCGCGACGCCCGGAGACAGATGCGCGATCTCAAACAGACTGACCGGAATGTTTGCCTGAATCGCGCTGAGCAGGAGCAGCAGCACGACGGGAAAGCCGAAGAGGAAGGAAAGATTCAACGGATCGCGCACGATCTCCTTGAAATTTCGTTTTGCAAAGGTCATCATCCTCATTTGTCAGCCCCCCTTACAATCTGAATAAACGCTTTCTCAATGCTCTCCTCCCCCGTCTCCTCCTTGATGCGAGCGGGGGTGTCGCACGTCAAAAGCTTGCCGTCCTTCATGATGGCGATGCGATCGGAGAGTGCCTCGGCTTCTTCCATATAGTGTGTGGTCAGAATCACCGTCACCCGTCCCTTCAAGGAGCGGATCAGATCCCAAAGCTCACTTCTCGCGATCACGTCAAGCCCCAGCGTCGGTTCGTCCAGAAAAAGGATCTTCGGCTCACTGATCAGCGCCATGGCAATGCTGAGCCTCCTTTGCCAACCGCCCGACAGCTTGCCCGCCTTTTTGCCGATCACGCCGTCAAGACCGAGCAGCTCCGTCAGCTCCCGGATCTTCGCGTTTCTTTTTTCCTTGCCAAAGCCGTGAACACCGCAGATCAGCTCGAGATTTTCGCGCACCGAAAGTCCCGACGCGACGGCGGTCTCCTGCGGGGAAACCGCGATCAATTCCTTGACGGCGGCAGGCTCCCGACGAATGCTCTTGCCCAAAAGGAATGCATCTCCCTCGTCGGGATCGGTCAGGCAAGACAGCATTTTGATGGTTGTGGTCTTTCCCGCGCCGTTGACACCCAGCAAAGAGAAAAGCTCCCCCTGCTCCACGCGAAGCGAGAGCGCGTCCACTGCGGTGACGTCCCGATATTTTTTCGTCAATCCTTCAATTTGAATTGCATACATGTTCGTTTTCCTCCGATAGGTGTCTTGCGCGAATCCCCTGATAGACGTCGGTCAGCATCTCGCTGATCAGCTCCCGATCGAGCGACAAAAATGAGGTGGCAAGCATGGTTCCGATGCCATGCACGCAAGTCCACATCTCGAGATGCATCCGCTCGGCCTTTTCTCTCGTGATCCCGTTGGCGTTCATGATGAGGGTGATCGAAGCGTCGAAGTCCTTCGTCGGGACCAAATGCTCTCCCCTTCTGTCGCGCATGAACAAAAGCTTGAACAGTTCTTTTTCCTCTTCGGCAAAACGGATATACGCCATGCCGAAAGATTTATATTGCGGATATTTTCCTCCCTCTGCCTCTCGCCTGAGAAACGCAAGATAGATTTCGTAAGACGCGGCGACCACAGCCTCTTGCAAATCCTCCATCGTCCGAAAATTTGAGAAGATCGGTTGCGTGGAGCATTGCAGAGCGGCGGCGATTGCGCGCGCGTTGATCGCCCCTTCCCCGTCGGCGCGGACAAGATCAAGTGCGGTTTGCACAATTTCTTCTTTTGTAATTCTGATTTTTGGCGGCATAAGCACTCCTTAATATATCCATCGTTATATATCACTTGTTATTTTATCACAAATCCAACCAAATGTCAAGTCCCAAAAAGAAAAATCCGCCCGGAAAGGTTTGCTACAAGCCTTTCTTTCAAAAATTCTTGAACGAAAAAGAGACGGGGGAAGGAAACGCTTCCGTCAAGAAGACTTCCTTCCCCAAAACATATTCCCGATCCGGTCACGAAAACTCGCGGATATAATACTCCGAATATTTGTTGATCTCGGTTTCCAGATAGTCATACCCCACCTGCTCGGCAAGCGTTTTCTCTCCCGAGAAGAGGTTGACACCGAGTCCCAACCGCTCCCCCTCGATCGAAAAGCCCATCGCCGCGAGGGTTGTGGGAAACAGATCGAAGGAAGTCACAACACGCTCGGTGATCGCGCCCTCGGGTGTGGGAACGGCGTTGAGAAAGCAGTTATACACCGTGCGATCGTAGTAATCGGTATCATCGACCAGCGTGGTATCCATGCGCGGATGGTCACCCGTGATGACGATGACGGTATCCTCATAAAAATCCTGCTCCCGACACCAATCGATGAAATCGGCAAGCTGTCGGTCGGCGCAGGAAACGACGTTTGCCAAGCGGTTGCCGTAGTCCATCTCGCAAAGATTGCAGATATTCCCGTCGACGTGATGGGTGTCGACCGTCAAAAGCGTGAGATTGAAAGGACGCGGACCCGAGGCGAGCTCGGTCAGCTCATTCTTTGCGATCTTATACAGGATCTCGTCCTCAAATCCCCACCAGCCGTCATCGTAATCTTGGGCGATATAATGCTCCTCACGTGCCGTGTAAAGATCAAAGATCTCATAGTTTCCGTGTTGCTTGAAGTAGGTATCACGCCCGGCAAAGGCGGCGTTCGAGCCGCACAAAAACTCTTGGCGGTAGCCCTTTTCGGCAAGAATATCGCCCAGCGTCGTCAAGCCCGCGGCAAATGTTTCGCGTTGGCTCATCTTGTTGTGTCCGTTTTCTCCAAGCGGGAAGGAAAACGGGATGCCCGACGTGGTGGCAAGCAACGCGCTCATCGTCCATCCGGTTCCGAGCGGAGTATGGAAGCCGCCGAGCTGTCCCTCGGGCTTGTCCGAAAAGGAGAGGTTTTCCTCGGCAAGCGCGGTCAGCTGCGGCATGAAATTGGTATGTTGCGCGCCGCCGACCTCCTCGGAGGCATAGGTTGTTTCCATGCTTTCCAAATAAATATAGATCAAATTTTTGGTCTTGCCGTCCTCCCCGATCGCCACCGTGGCGGGATCGACGTAATACTCCTCATAGATCGTGGTCTGCTCGCTGATCGCCTCAAGATAGGCGGGCACGCGCAGGCTAAAGAACGAAAACACCAATGAGCCGATCAGAACCAGCACACAAAACAGCGCACCGATGCGGCGTGCGAAGTGCCAGGACGTTCTCTTTTTCCAAAGGAAGATCGCAACGGCGACGTAGATCGCGCCAAGCAACAACACCGCGGGAAGGCAGGACGAGATGATCAGCGATACCGTTCCCTCGCCGGTTCCCTTGAGCGGAGACGCCAGTGTATAAAGCAACTCCTTGAAGCCCAGATTGTAGGTCAGCCGATACCACGCGCTGACAACCGCGATCGCCGCACCCAACAGGAAAATCACGCCGAAAAGGATCCCCCACAGGATCGCGCGCCGCACTTCCGGTTGCAGTTTCTGTTTCATCGTGATTTTCTCCTTTCATTTTTTAGCTCGTATAAAAGTATAGCATAAAAATCGCTCCACTGCAATATTTTTTCAAAAAATCAAGAGGCGCGGCATCGGATTTTCTCCGTTGCCGCACCCCATATTGGCGATTCTTTATACCGTAAACTCGGTTCTTTGAATGACGTGATCCTGATAGACACGGTCAAGCTCACAGAAATATCCGCTCCATCCCCAAACGCGAACGATGAGGTTGGGATAGTTTTCGGGATGCTCTTGCGCGTCGAGAAGTCGCTCTCGGTTGATCGAGTTGATCTGCAGCTGATGTCCGCCGAGCATGACGAATGCCTTGACCAACTGCGCCACCTTTTTCTCACCCTCCTCGTTGCGGAAGACGGTGTCATGCACCTCCAGCGTCAGAGGTCCGCCGTTGGCGATGCGCTTCAGGTCAAATTTGGTGAAGGAACGAATCACCGACAAAGGACCGTTGAGGCGCGTCGTGATGGCGGGCGAGAAGCTGCAGCCGTATGCCTCTCCGGCACGTCGACCGTCCGCCGTCGCGGGACAGCGCTTGGCACTTTGAATGTATTCGAGCGCGCTTCCGGTTCCGGCTCTCCACACACCGCCGAATTTGTCGTTGGGCTTGCGGTTGAGCGAGGCATCAAACGCGCCCATCAATTCACCCGCGATCGTGTCGACCGTATCGACGTTATTGCCCATCTTCGGGCAGGAAAGCAAGCGATTTTGCAGTGATTCATAGCCAACGAAATCGGCATCCAGCGCCGCCAAAAGCTCGGACGGAGTCACGCTCTTTTCTTCAAACACAACGGTTCGTACCGCCTCAAGCGCGTCTGCCGCCGTTGCGATGCCCGCACCGTGACAGCCGTAATTATAATATTTCGCGCCGCCCATCGACAGATCCAATCCCTTTTCGATGCAACCGTCCGTGAAAAGCGAAAGATAGCCGTAATTGCGGTTGATCGTGGCGGGGTTCTGCAAAGGAGACCAAAACGCGCGCAACCGATCGCATTCCTGCGCAATCTCTGCCTTTGCCGCCTCCATGACCTCGGAGAAATCCTTCGCGTTCTCAAGCGTCGCGTGGATCGCGTTGTTCACCATGAGCGGGAAATTCATCGTGGCGCGGTTGGGAACGTCAAACGCGCAGTTCGGAACGATATACTCCCAGCAAGCCGCGACGGTATAATCCCACGCCTCGTCCTCTTCATAGCCGATCGACAGAAGATACGGCACCGCAATGTCATCGTTGCAGTATTGCGGGAAGCCCAAGCCTTGCTTGGTCAGGCGCGTGCCGTATTCGTAGATCTCATCGGGCGTGGTCTTGTTGACGCGCAGATTGATCTTGGGGTCGATCAAAGAGAGTTCCTCGGCGGCATCCATGCAGACGAAGGAAAGCTCGTTATACATGCTGTTTCCGTGCTTGTCATAGCCGCCGAGCACCATGCTCTGTCCGTTGTCGCCCTGCTGCATACCGATGTAAAGATCTCCGTCGACGTTCAGGGAGATGAAGAACAGCTCGGTGATCTCCAAAAGCTCCTCGCGGCTGATTCCCTTTTCTCTATCGCTTTGGTAATAAGGATACATATACTGATCGAATCTGCCGATCGTCATGTGATAGTAGGAGGCGCAGCGCAGCGTGTAGGTGATGATCTTGAAAAATACGCACGCCTCGTAGTAGCTCGTCGCCGCCTGTCTGGGCACACGTCCCAGTGCCTCGGCAAGACGTGTGTTTCCGGCTTCCTCTGCGGCGTGGCGGTAGCGATCGGAGATGCGGTAGACCGCCGCGACGTATTGCTTCATCGTCTCCAAGAACTCCACGCGATCCTCATCGTCCGCAAAACGGGCGATCTTGGCGTCAATCTCCTCTAGGACGGCGTCAAAGCCCTTGCCGATCGCACCGGCATAGTTGGGAGTGACGTTTCCGCCGTTGCTGCGGATCCTCTTGCCGTTGGCGTCGACGTAGGACGGCGTCTTTTTGTTGCAACGGTGGAATCCGAACAGATCGTCCTCCCAAAGGATCGGCTTCTCGGCATCCAGCATTGCCTCGAGCATCGGCAGACGGCGCAGCTTCTTGGGAACGCCCCGCAAGGCCTCGGTCATGTCAAATTCGCCGTTGTCGATTCTCTGTTTCTTATATTCGGCGGAGCAAAGCGCCGCCAATGCTTTTTTTACGTTTTGTGTCATAATACCTTTCCCTCGATTCCGTATTCCGATAAAATTTCGTGTCTGACGATCGGCTCGACCGAGCCGTCAAAGCCCGGCTCGTATTCGCGTCCCAGCATCAGATATTTTCCGCCTGCCATCTTGTTATACGGCAGGATCTCCAACCGATCGACGCCGCACGATCGCATCAGCTCTGCCATCGCGCGCGTGTTTGTCTCGGTGTCATTGACCGTGGGGATGAGAGGAATGCGCGTGATGAAGGGCACGCCGCTCGCCGCCAGCGTTCGATAATTCTCCAAGATCCATTCGTTGGAGACTCCCGTATAGCGACGGTGCATCGCATCGTCGATCAGCTTCAGATCGTAGAGCACAAAGTCACATTCCGCAAGCACGCGCGAGAAGATCTCGGGCTTGCAATAGCCCGACGTTTGCAGAGCGCGGTTGGTTTTTCCGCGCAAAAGTCGCATGCAAGCCTCGACAAAACCAGCCTGCGCCAGCGGCTCGCCCCCCGAAAAGGTCACGCCGCCTCCGCTCATGTTCAGAACGTCGAGATTTTTTTCGATCCGTGCGATCAACTCCTCGGGTGTCAGATCCTCGCCGCAAAGACGGATCAGCTTGCGCGGACAGACCGCCACGCTGGCAGGGACGAGACAGGGGCTTCCCGTCTCAAGCTCACCCATTTTCAGGCACGCGCCGCATGCGAGACAGCCGTTCGGGCTGCGCACGATCTCAACGCCGTGTGTTTGTCCCTCCGGATTGTGACACCAAGTGCATCGCAGAGGACATCCCTTGAGAAAAACCGTCATGCGGATTCCCGGGCCGTCATAAGTCGAAAATTCTTCTATGGAAAAAATTCTCCCCGTCATCGAAGATCTCCTCCTTTCCGAAGCTGTTATCTACTTTCATTATATAGTTTTCCTCATCTGTTTGCTCGCAAGTTTTTTTGCTATGATAGCCAAAAATTGTTTTTCAAGAAAAAGAACGAAAGAAGAAAAAGCCCTTCACTTCCCGCCTCTCACAACGAAACGGACGATGGCGGGCAATTTTTTGAGGCGTTTCGGCTGCAAAAGCATACGCCACGCCCACTCCAAGCCAAGGCGCGACAGAGGCGCGGGAGCGCGGCGGACGTCGCCCGCCCAAACGTCAAGAGAACCACCGAGTCCCGCGACCACGCGAAGCGCGGAAAGGCGATCAAGATGCTCGGCGATCCACTTCTCCTGGGTCGGGAAGCCGAAGCAGACGAAGAGAAGATCGGGACGGCAGGCACGGATGTGATCACACAGCGCACGATCCTCTTCATCGGTTCTCTCAAAATAGCCCCAATAGCTCCCGCAAACCGAAAGCCCCGGAAAGCGCGCCTCCAGCCGCTCCGCCGCCCGCTGTGCAACGCCCGCCTTGCCACCCAACAAAAACACGCGCAGCCCCTCTTCGGCTGCACGGCGAAGCAACGCCTCGCCAAACTCGATCCCCGCAACACGAGCGCGAAGCGGTGTTTTTTGCCTTTTGGCGGCAAGCAAAACGCCCGCGCCGTCGGGCAAGGAAAGTGTGGCGCGATTGAGGAGTGCGGCACTGTCGGAACATTTGCGACACGCCTCAAGCATCAAGGCGTTTGGCGTAACGGCAAAACAAGGCTCTCCCCGCTTCTCCAACGCCGCCTCCACCGCCTCGTCAAGCGTCAGATCGTGAATCGTGACGCCGCAAAGACGAATCCGTGCAAGCTCCTTTTTTTCCATCTCAATCCTCCTCAAATTTGAAAAACATCTTGACATTTTTCCAATGTTGCGCTATAATTATTATAATTTGAAATCATATTTCTATACGACATCATTCCGCAAGCCCCAAGCTTCGGAAAAAAGGAAAGGTTTTGTTATGGCAAAGAACAATGCAAAAATGGTCGAGCAGATCACGTCGATGGACGTGGATTTCGCACAGTGGTACACCGACGTCGTCAAAAAGGCGGAGCTGGTTGACTACTCGGGCGTCAAAGGATGCATGATCATCCGTCCCTACGGCTACGCCATCTGGGAAAACATTCAAAAGGATCTGGACGCGCGCTTCAAGGCGCTCGGACACGAGAACGTATATATGCCCATGTTCATTCCCGAAAGTCTGTTGCAAAAGGAGAAGGATCACGTGGAGGGCTTCGCTCCCGAGTGCGCCATCGTTACCATGGGCGGCGGCACCAAGCTCAGCGAGCGTCTGATCGTCCGTCCAACCTCCGAGACGCTCTTCTGCGAGCACTATCGCAACGTCATCCAATCCTACCGCGATCTCCCGAAGCTCTACAATCAGTGGTGTAACGTCGTTCGTTGGGAAAAGACCACGCGTCCCTTCCTGCGCACCTCCGAGTTCCTCTGGCAAGAGGGCCACACCATGCACGAAACCGAGGAGGAGGCACGCGAGGAGACGTTGCAAATGCTGAAGGTCTACGAGGACTTCTATGCGGAATCTCTGGCGATCCCCGCCTACACCGGCCGCAAAACCGAAAAGGAAAAGTTTGCCGGCGCAAAGGAGACCTACACCATCGAGCCGATGATGCACAACGGCGTAGCTTTGCAGGGCGGTACCTCGCACTACTTCGGCACGGGCTTTGCCGAGGCGTTTGACATTATGTATACCGCGCGCGACAACACACAAAAATATCCGCATCAGACCTCCTGGGGTGTTTCCACCCGTATGATCGGTGCGATCATCATGACGCACGGCGACGACAACGGTCTGATCCTTCCCCCCGCCATCGCGCCCATTCAGCTTGCCATCATTCCCGTGGCACAGCACAAGGAGGGCGTGCTTGAAAAGGCAAACGAGATCAAGAACGAGCTGGCAAAGAAATTCCGCGTCAAGCTCGATGACAGCGACAACTCCACGGGCTGGAAGTTCAGCCAATACGAGATGAAGGGCGTTCCGCTCCGTCTCGAGCTCGGTCCGCGCGACATCGAGAACAATTCCTGCGTGCTGGTCAGCCGCGTCACGCGCGAGAAAACTTTCGTCTCTCTTGACAACATCGTCGAAGAGGTCGAAAAGGCACTGCAAAAGGTTCACGAGGAAATGTATCAGCGTGCGCTGGAGAACCGTACCAACCGCACCTACGAGGCGCGCTCGCTGGAGGAATTCCTCGACGTTGCCGCCAACAAGTCGGGATATATCAAAGCAATGTGGTGCGGCGAAACCGCTTGCGAAGAGCAGATCAAGGACTCCACCGGCGGCGTCAAGTCGCGTTGCATCCCCTTCACCGAGGATCATCTCTCCGACACCTGCGTTTGCTGCGGCAAGCCCGCCAAGCACATGGTCATCTGGGGCAGACAGTATTAAGTATAGAATAGTTTTGCGGGGGAAGGGACTTTTCGAAAAAAGCTCCCTTCCCCCGCGCCCCCATCCTCAAAAACTTTTCGGAAAGGGATTGGATTTCGCCCGTACAAGAGCGATTTTTCAAAAAAGGAGAAGCTCCGTGAGCCATATTGATGTTTTTGATCTTGACGACACGCTGATCGACTCCGAGATCCGCTTTTCGGAAGGTGTGTTTGCGATCTTGGATGAAGAAGGCATCGCATACGATGCCGAAGAACTCAAGAGATTGACGATCCCGATGGGTCTGACGGGAACGGCGCAATATTACCGCAACGTGCTTGGTGTCAGGGGCAGTGTCGATGAGATTTTGGAAAGAATTGAAAAAAAGATGCATAAGCTCTACGCCGAGCGCATCGCCCCCAAGCTGGATGCCGTTGCCTACCTCAACCCCCTTTCGCGCGCCGGACACCGTCTGTTCGTGCTGACGGCAACCCCGCACAGCCTTGCCGACGTCTGCTTGAAGCGTCACGGACTCTTCTCTTTGTTTGAGCGCGTTTGGTCGGTGGATGATTTCGGATTTCCCAAAAGCGACGTCCGTCTGTTTGAAGCGGTGGCAAACACCCTCGGCACGGCAGGCAGGGAGATTCGCTATTATGACGACAGCTTCACCGCGCTCAAAAACGCAAAGACGGTGGGATTTCGCACCCATGCGGTCTGCAATCACCTCCTCACGCGGGCGCAAACAAAAGAATACGGGCAATTCTGCGACGTGATCTTCCGAAGCT
This sequence comes from Clostridia bacterium, assembly GCA_017517745.1. Taxonomy (GTDB): domain Bacteria; phylum Bacillota; class Clostridia; order Oscillospirales; family CAG-272; genus UMGS1865. The sequence continues at coordinate 63,571 of JAFWYJ010000002.1, forward strand.
TTGACGAATTGCCACGTCCTTAACATCTGAATCTTTTTTCAAAAACAAACGAAAGGAGGGCGCGTATGCAAAAGGTATGGAATATCATCAAAGAAGCGATCAAGGGTGTCGATCCCATCCTGTTCGGCTGCGCGACGCTTCTTTCGGTCATCAGCATTCTCACGATCTGGGGTGCCGTCGACAACTTTGGAATGTCCAAGCTGAAGATGCAGGTCGCGATCTTCATCGTCGGCATCTTCGTCACCGTGGCAATCTCTTTCGTGGATTACCGCGTCATTGTCGACAAGCTGTGGCTTTATATGCTGATCGGCTCAATCCTCCTGCTGGTGATCACCCTGCTCTTCGGAAGCAGCGGCGAAAACCGCGAGACGGCAAACCGCAGCTGGCTCATGATCCCGGGCACGGGCTTTATGATCCAGCCCTCGGAATTCATCAAATTCACCTTCATCTGCACCTTCGCAAAGCACCTCTTCACCGTGCAGGATCAGATCAACAAGCCGCTCAACGTTCTGCTTCTCGGATTGCACGCAGGTCTGATCGTCGGCTTGATCCTGATCTCTGGCGATCTCGGCGTCGCGCTTGTGTATCTCGCGATCATCGCCGTCATGCTCTTCTGTGCCGGACTTCATCCCGGATATTTCGCTGGGATCGCGCTTCTGCTCGTTCTGATCTCCCCATATTTGTGGGAGCATCTTTCGGACTATCAACAGCAGCGCATCCTCATCGGCTTCAATCCCGAGAGCGATCCGCTGGGCTATGGAATGCAACCGCTTCTCAGCCGTGACGCCATTGCCGCCGGCGGCTTGGCGGGAAAGGGGCTGTTCGACGGCTATTATTACGAGATCCTCCCCGCCTCGCACACCGACTTCATCTATGCCACGGTCTGCGAAAAGTTCGGCTTTCTCGGAGGCGCGGTCGTCATCATCATCTTTATGGTCATGGTGGTGCGCATCTTTATGATCGCACGCACGGCGAGCCGCTCGGATTTCGGCGGTTTGATCTGTGTGGGCATCGGCGGCATGCTGGTCGCGCAGATCCTCCTGAACGTCGGAATGTGCTTTGCCATGCTCCCCGTCATCGGCATCACGCTACCGCTCCTTTCCTGCGGCGGTTCCTCCATGCTTGCCACCTTCATGATGCTGGGGCTGTTGCACAACGTCTACTCGCACTCCGCTGCCATCCGCGCGGAGGCACGAGACACACTCGATCTGGATATTTCCCCGAACAATTCATAAAGCGCGCTCCCGTTTCATATAGTTTATCAGTAATGAAACATGGGAGGCGCTTTATGTTTATCTATTCACTTCGTGCAAACACCATCAAGCTGGTGGGAGTCATTTGCGTGGCTCTGACCGTTCTGATCGCCCTGATCGCATTCATCCCGACCTACGCCGTTTCCGACACCCCGACAAATGCCGACACCGAGGTCTCCTATCGTTACGACAAAGTCAAAACGGCAGGCGACGTGGTGGAATTTTTGTCGCAGTTCGGCTGGGAGGTGACCACCGAGCCGATCGAGGTCAAAACCGTCACGATCCCATCCGAATTTGACAAGGTCTTTTCCGCCTACAACGAGATCCAGAAGGCGCAGGGGCTCAACCTCACCAAATTCAAGGGAAAGGACGTCACGCGCTACACCCTTTGCGTGACGAACTACCCCGACTATGAGGGTACCGTCTATGCCAACGTGCTGGTCTATCGCAACCGTGTCATCGGCGGCGACGTCTGCTCTGCCGATGCCTCCGGCTTTGTGCAAGGGTTCCTCAAAAGCACGCCGTGACAGATTCGGCAAAAATCTTGAAAGATGCTGTTTCCGAGGAGCTTATTGCCGAAGTACCGTTGCGGTGAATGCCCCCGAAACTCGCGAATCGGCAATCGGCGTGACGCTCGTTTGATGAGATCACGCCGATTTTTATTGAAATTTGAACAAAAATCCACTCTGCTTTGGAAAAGCACTTTGGAGATTCCGCAAAAAAATCGCTTTTTCAAAAAAAATTTCAAAAAACTATTGCATTTTGAAAAAAGATGTGATATAATATGGGAGTCGTTGACATGGCCCGTTGGTCAAGCGGTTAAGACGCTAGCCTCTCACGCTGGAAACATGGGTTCGATTCCCGTACGGGTCACCAATTGAATATTCAGCAAGTCCCCAAGGCTTGCTTTTTCTATGCGAGGTTCCTTCGCGAACGGTATGCACCCCGGTGGTGTCTATATTCTCCGCGCCGTTTTCCAATTGGGACGGTGGAACTCTTGCCCTTTTATCAAAATGCAATCTCCGTGCCAAAAAGAGATTGCATTTTTTGTTTTTTTGTGGTAAAATAATAAGGAAGAACAATGCATCAAAGGAGGATCACGCTATGATCTCAAAATCGGTTGCCGAATCGGTTCTTGCCTGCGCGATGTCGGGCGGTGCCGATTTCGTCGAGCTGTTCGGAGAAATCACCCGAAACAATTCGATTTTCATGATCGACGGAAAAATCGACCGCGTCAACGATACGCTCATCTCTGGCGTGGGCATCCGCGCCTTTTTGGGGACGCGCACGGTGTTCGCTTCCACCACGGATACCTCTCGTGAGGGTCTGATGAAGTGCGCGCGGGCCGTGGCGGTCGCAATGGGAGAGGTGAAGCAGGATATTTCGATCACGCTCCGCGACCGCATGCTTCCCAACCTTCACCCCGCGCTCATCGTTCCCACGGGAACCGATGCCGCATACCGCGCGGATATTCTGCGCGCGGGCTGCTTTGCGGCAAAGGAATACGATGACGCCATCTCACAAGTCACGGGATCGCTGGCGGGCGTTGACCGCCGCATCTGGATCGCAAACAGCGACGGCCTCTTCACCACCGACCGTCACGTCCGCACACGCCTTGGTGTCTCTGCGGTGGCAAGCGCGGCAGGCGTCAATCAGTCCGGCTCTTCGTCGCCCGGTGCGGGTATGGGCCTTGAGTTTTTCGATCGGATCAATCCGGAGGACGTCGGACGCGAGGCTTCGCGTCAGGCAACCGTCAATCTGCGCGCCGACTACTGCCCTGCGGGAAACATGACCGTTGCCATTGAAAACGGCTTTGGCGGCGTCATCTTCCACGAGGCGTGCGGACACTCGCTCGAGGCGACCTCGGTCTCCATCGGCGCGTCGCAAATGGCGGGCAAGCTTGGCGAAACGATCGCCAATCCCAAGGTCACCGCGATCGACGACGGCACGATTCCCTCGGCATGGGGCTCGGTCAATATCGACGACGAGGGAACGCCTACCCGGCGCAACGTCCTGATCGAGAACGGCATCCTCAAAAACTATCTGATCGACCGCCTCGGCTCACGCCGCACGGGAATGCCCATGACGGGAAGCGGCCGCAGGCAGAGCTATACCTTTGAGGCAACCTCTCGCATGACCAACACCTTCATCGACAACGGAACCGATCGAAACGAGGATATCATCGCCTCGATCGAGAACGGACTCTATTGCCGAAAGATGGGCGGCGGATCGGTCAATCCGCTCACAGGAGAATTCAATTTTGCCGTCACAGAGGGGTATCTGGTCAAAAACGGCAAGATCTGCGAGCCGGTGCGCGGTGCCTGCCTGATCGGAACCGGTTCCGAGATCCTTCGGAACATCGACATGGTCGGTCAAAACCTCGAAACCGCGCAAGGCATGTGCGGTTCCTCCAGCGGAAGCGTGCCGACCGACGTGGGGCAACCTCTCATCCGCGTTTCTACCATTACCGTAGGAGGTCGCTGAGATGAAATTCGAAGAAATCAAACGCATCCTCTCCAACGCCGCCGAGCGTCGGGGCTTGACGGAATATGAGATCTATTATCAAATCGACGAAAGCATCAGCGCAGAAACGCTCAAGGACGAGATCAGCGCCTTTTCCTCCGGTGTCGGAGGCGGCGTATGCTTTCGTTGCATCGTGAACGGAAAAATGGGCTATGCCTCGGGCGAGCGCATGACCGAGGAAGCGCTCGAGGAAATGGTCGAGCAGGCGATCTCAAACGCCGCCTGCATTGACAGCGAGGACGAGGTCTTCCTCTTCGGCGGCTCTCCTTCCTATACCAAGCTCCCCGCGCGAGAGATCGCACTCAACGATGCCGCAACGGTGCGCGATACCGCGCTCCGCTTGCAAAAAGCACTCTACGCCGAAAGCGAGCACGTCACGGACGGAACGCAAAGCTGCGCGATCTCCCTCATCTCAGAGATCGCGATCTCCAATTCTCACGGTCTCTCCCTCCAAAATCGCGTCGGCATGAGCGGGGCATACGTCAACCCCATTGTCACCGATGGCAAGGAGTCGCAGGAAAGCTTTGAGTTTGACGAGGGTGTCTCTTATGACGAACTGAAAAAGCTTCCCGAGAAGGCGGTGCAAAAGGCATTGGAAAAGCTGGGCGCCGAGACGGTTTCCTCCGGCAAATACGACGTCATCCTCGACGGAACGCAATTCCGACAATTTCTTGCGACCTTCTCCCCCGTATTCTCGGCAAAGCAAGCCCAGCACGGGCTGTCTCTTCTGGCGGGAAAAGAGGGCGAGGTAATCGCCTCGCCCTGTGTCACCGTCGTCGACGATCCCATGCGTGAGGGAGCTTGCATGCAGACGCCCTTTGATGGCGAGGGCGTTGCCACAGCTCGCCGCAACGTCATCGAAAACGGTGTTCTGAAAACCCTGCTCTATGATCTGTCAACCGCCAAAAAAGCCGGCGTTGCCTCGACGGGGAACGGACAAAAAGCCGGTTATTCCGCTCCCATCGCCATCGCGCCCTATCACTTCTCGATCTGCCCGGGAGAGGCCGATGACGAAACGCTCTTCTCCACCCTCGGCAACGGACTTTATGTCACCCAGTGCAAGGGCTTCCACAGCAGTGCCAATGCCGTGACGGGAGATTTTTCGATCGAATGTGCGGGTTTCCTGATCCGCGACGGCAAAAAATCCGGCGCGATCAAGGGCTTTACGGTTGCAGGAAACTTCTTCGATCTTCTCAAACAGATCGAGGCTGTGGGCAACGAGCTCAAGTGGAGCATTCCCACAAGCTTCACCGTCTTTGGTTCTCCCAACGTCCTCATTCGCAACCTCAGCGTCGCGGGAAAATGATTGGAATGTTAGAATTGCGGGGGAAGGGAAACTTCTTTGCAAGAAGCTTTTCCTTCCCCCGCCCCCCATCCTTTCAAGAACTTTTTTTGACAAGAGGAAAAAGAAAGAGCATTCATCGGTGCGGCACCGTGAAATGCTCTTTTTGTGTTGATAGACAGATGCGCAATGTACGCCTCTGCTACCTTGTTCCCCTAAAAAATTGACAAACCTCCCGCGTGTCATCGTGAGCGAAGTCACTGAAGGCAACAGGGTTATGGGGGAACTTTTCTCAAAAAGTTCCCCCATAACAAACAGATAAAATTATTTCTCGTACGGAATGGATGTGAGCAGCGTTTCGTCGCCGATGCGGAAGATCAGCTCGAAATAGGGATCGAACATGCCGTCGGTCACTGCAAATTCGGCGGCTCCGTCCGCGACAGCAAGATCCTGCCACTGCCATTTTTGTTGCATGATCATCTGATTCTTTTCATTGCGCTCGTAGGTCATCGGCTCGGTCAGATAATACACCCGCATCGAAACGATTTCTGCCGCGGGATCGTCGCAAACCACCCTGCCCTTTTCTTGCACGAGCGTCGGGAGCATCGGCGCACCCTTGCAGACCGCGTCGGCGAAAGCCAGTGCCTCATGGCGAACCCAAGCGCGCTTGTGCGAGTGATGCATGTCGTAAACGGCACTCATGCGCGTCAGAGGATTGTTCGAGCGGCTGTGCAGATAGGAGTGATTGTTGCTGTTGAGCGAAAATGCCATGTCAGCTGTCTCACATTGCCACAAAATCGGCATTTTGGCGTTGTCAAGGCGATGCTCCGCCAACCAAAGTTCGGGATTTCTGCCCTCCTTAAAATAAACCGCAGGTTCCGGCCCTCTTGCCTCGGCAAGATATGCCGAGCCGTAGATCGGAACGGCAAACGCGAATCGGTTGTCGTATCCGATCGTGAGTGTGGTAATGATACCGCCCCACGAAACGCCGACGATACCGATGCGGCTCGCGTCCACGCGCGGATCCTCACGCAATACGTTGTGCGCAAGGATGGTCTGTGCCACCGCGTGATACATCCACTGCTCCTCGACGGGAGCTTCGGAATGCTTCATTCCGTCGTTTCCCGGAGCGTCCGCGTATCCCTCTTCCGAAAAGTCGCCGCAAAGCCCGTGGTGCCAAAGCTGCTTGATCGTGTCGGACTCGGTATATCCCGCGTTTTCGGCAATGGGAAAATCTCCCGTGTTGGACATTGCGATCGCAACGTAGCCACGCTCATTCCACTGCTTCACCCACGGAAGAAACGCGACTCCGCCGCCGCCGTGAACCAACACCACCGCGGGAAGCTTCTCATTCGCCTCCGCATTTTTGGGATAGCCGCGATAGGCAAACACCTTGGTCTTCTTTCCCTTCAGGGGTGCGCCCTCGTAGATCAGTCCCTCAATCCCCTCAAATTCGCCCGTCGCATTCTGTTCCGGGCAGAGGCGAACCTGCGGCTCGCGCGTCAGATAGGGTGCAAAAATCGAATCCATACTTGACCTTCTCCTTTGTTGAAAAATCTGTTACCAATATTATACAAAACAAAGATCCGAAAGTCAAGTTTTTCGCGATATTTTTTGATTTTTTCAGGGCTTGGGCTTGCCCTTGAAAAAGAGACAGGCAAGATAACCGAACACCAGCGCGGCGGCGATCCCGCCCGCGGCGGCGCGCAAGCCGCCCGTCAGCGCCCCCAGAAGCCCTTGCTCATCAATTGCTTCCTTGACGCCCTTGGCGATCAGATAGCCAAACCCCGTCAGCGGTGTCGTCGCTCCCGCTCCGCCAAAATCCGCCAACGGCTCGTAAACTCCAAGTCCGCCCAGGATCACGCCCGCCACAACGTAAACCACCAAAATTCTTGCCGGCGTCAGCTTGGTCTTGTCAATCAGGATCTGCGCGATCACGCAAAGCGCGCCGCCAACCAAAAACGCACGAATATACGGAAGTATGCTTTCCATTTTTTCTCTCCTTGCTGGTTCTTTTTTGTGGGGGCGCTTTTTGAAAAAAGCCGCCCCCACGCCCCCGCAAAAACTTTTTTCGCATGGGGATCAACGGAATTGTTTATCCCTGCGCTCCGAATGAGCAATGGATTGGTCGAGCATCCAGAGAAAGGCTTTTCTTTTTCCCCTTCCCAGAAAAGTTCTTGGGGGTGTGGGGGCTTCTTGAAAAAAGCCCTCACAAAACGCGTCCCCTCACTCCCCGCAGATTTCCAGAAGATGCGCGACGGCGGGAATGTTTTGCCCCTGCTTGATGCTGTCGGGGCTCATCATGGCACCGGTGGAAAGGAAGAGAATGCGAGAGAGCTCACCGCTGGCGAACTTTGGGAGCAGATAGGACGCGAGAACCACCGCCGAGCAACCGCAGCCCGAGCCGCCGCAATGAACGTCCTGCTCGATGCGACGATAGATCAAGCGGCCGCAGTCGGTGTAGTTCTTCCCCATCCGATAGCCGTCGGTGCGAAGCAGCTCACAGAGCAGTTCTCCTCCCTCAAAGCCGAGGTCTCCCGTGACGATCAGATCATAATCGTCCGGGGTGGTATTGGTGGCAGAGAAAAAGCGAACCAACGTATCCTCTGCGGCGGGAGCCATTGCCGCGCCCATGTTGTTGGCATCGTTGATCCCGCGCTCCCGCACGATCCCCGGCATGGCGCGGCGGATGACGGCTTGCCGCTTCCCCGCTTCCGGCGCGCCCAGAATGAATGCCCCCGCACCCGTCACCGTCCATTGGGCCGTGGGAGGACGCTGACCGCCGTACTCGATCGGCGTTCGGTATTGCCGCTCCGCGGCGCAGTAGTGCGAGGAGGTCACGGCTGCGGCACGGTCAAACGCGCCGCAGCTCACGAAGGTCGCGGCAAGCATCAAGCCCTCGGCGCAGGTCGAGCAAGCGCCGTACAGCCCGAAATAGGGCACGTTGAAATCAAGCAACCCATAGGCGGATCCGACACATTGATTGAGCAGATCTCCCGCGAACAGCCCGCCAAGATCTTGATCGTGAAGCTTCGCCTTGGCAAGCGCGGTATTGAACGCCATTCTCTGCATCTCGCCCTCGGCTGCCTCCCACGTATTCATCCCAAAGCGGTCACTCTTGTCGCAAAGGTCAAACAGCTCCCCAAGAGGTCCCTCACTTTCTTTTTTTCCTACGGCACTCGCCGCCGCGAGAACCGCCGCCGCGAGCTCGATCCATTCCTTTGCCATGCCAAGCTCCTTTCGGAAGTTTTTTCTTTTAGTATGACAAAATCCCTTCAAATCATACTTTTAAACATATAAAAAAAGAGGAAAAAAATTTTTTCCGGAAAAACCGAAGAAATGCATTGACAAGCGATTTTTTGTATGATATACTATTCTTGGAGTATTAGCGGAGCATGCGCTCCCGATTGCCATAAATTGAAAAAACAGAAGGAAAGGAACCAAAAAACAGAAATGAAAAAACGAATTCTTGCCCTGTTGCTCGCAGGCATTTTGACAGCATCTCTCGCATCGTGCGTTACATCCGGAGGAAGAAACGACAACGAATCCACAGGAGGCACCGAGGAGTTCCAAACACGCGGTGAGGACACGACCGCAGTCACTCCCGTCACATGGACCGAAGTGGACGAAACCGTCTACGTCACCTCCTCTGCCATGACGTTGGTCAGCGTGGAAAACGCCTCGACCACCGCTGTCGTCAGGCAGTTGGAACAGCTCAAGAGAATCAAAGTCGGATCCAACAAAAAGGACATCGTCGTCAAGGACAACGTGCAGTATTATGCCGATCACGCTAATCTCACCACCGAGGACATCAAGGGCGAAAACATGGTTGATTGCGCGGAAACCGTGATGTACGCCAACACCGCGGCAAACATCCGCAAATATGCCACCTCGTCCTATTCCTTCTCGACCGTCATCAAAACACTGAAAGTCAACGAAACCGTTACCGTTGTCGCCAAGAGCGAAAAGTGGTATCGCATCCGCTACACCGACGGCAATCTCTACTACGTCTTCGCTTCCCTCCTCTCGGAAGCCCCCGTGACTGACCCCAACGATCTTAACAACTATCCCACCATCTCCGATCTTCCCAAAGAGGAATGGGTTAGCATGTATGTCTCCACCTCGCAGTTGGCATGCCGTCAGGCACCTTCCACGCGTGCCGATGAGGTTCCCGGCGTGACGCTGAAGAAGGAGGACAAAGTCACCGTCATCGCCACCGTCATGGTCGACGGCTTGGAGTGGAGTAAAATTTTGGTTCCCATGGAAGCCGGCGAAGGTACCGGCGGCGGCAATTACGTTGGCTTTGTTGCTTCCAACTGTCTGAGTGAGACCAAGGGCGGCGGCTCGGCAATGACGCTGGACGAAATGATGGCACTCTACAACACCTTCGAACTCCTCCCCGCTCCCACGACGATGTACGTCAAGAAGGGCGCCGAGGAAAATCGCCCCGTCATCGACCTCCACGTCCGCTCGACTCCCGCAATCCCCGAAAAGAAGGATGAGAACATCGTGGCTACCCTGACCACCAAGGATGCCGTCACGGTTGTTGCCATCGGTGATGGCGATGAGATCGTCTGGGCAATGATTCATTACGGCGAAGGTGAATACTACTTCGTCAGCTATAGCTATCTGACCACCGATCCCGAGGGAGACGAAGTCCCTCTGACGCTGGAACAGCTGATCAAACTTTACCCCGCGTTCACCAAGTGCGAGGAGAGAGTGGAGTACGCCACCAAGTCGGTCAACTGCAATACAAAGCCCGAAAACCAGACCGACGTTGCCAAGAAGCTTGTGGCGGGCGAGGCTGTCACCATTGTTGCCGAAGGCGACATCAACTATTACAAGTGGTACATCTTCAAAACCTCCGACGGCAGTCTCTACTTTGCCGCACATGACGTCTTCACCCCCACCGCACCTGCCGCACCCACCGCTTAAATTCAAAACCCTTTATTTGAGGGGGCTTCTTTCGAGAAGCCCCCTCATTCGCGTTTTTTCAAAACGTTTCTTTGGTCGCCAAAGGCAAAAAAGAGATGTGGGAGAGCTTTTTTGAAAAGCTCTCCCACATGATATTTTCAAGCAATCACTTGAAATAAATTTTGTTTTTCAGGGCTTCCAGCATAATCACCGCGCTGGTGCCGTTGGTGGCAAGCGGGATGCTCTGCACGTCGCAAAGGCGGAGAAGCGCCGAGACGTCAGGCTCGTGCGGCTGTGCCGTGAGCGGATCGCGCAGGAAAATGATCAGATTGATGTCTCCGTTGGCAAGCATCGCTCCGATCTGCTGGTCGCCGCCCAGAGGTCCGCTCTTCATGCGGTGGATCGAAAGTCCCGTCTCTCCCATGATCAGCGTTCCGGTCGTACCCGTGGCGTAGAGCTCGTGCTCTGCCAGCACGTCCTTGTATTTTTTCGCGATCTCAATGATCTCGTTTTTCTTTTTGTCATGTGCAATCAGTGCAATCTTCATTGATCTTTACTTCCTTTCTTTTCGAAGTACGCTACTATCATACCACAAAGCCGCCGATTTGTCAACAGAAAAGAAAAAACGCAATGACCGAAATCATTGCGTATTTTCTGCACGGTGCGTGGGTTAATCGCCTCGTGTTGGATTACTTGTTCAGCGCGTTGAGCTTCTTGGTAAACTGGCTCTTCTTGTGAGCTGCGGCATTCTTATGGATGATTCCGTAAGCTGCTGCCTGATCAACCTTCTTCACAGCGGCCTTGTAAGCTGCCTTTGCAGCCTCCATATCGCCGGAAGCCAGAGCTGCCTCGTACTTCTTCATCTCGGTCTTGAGTGCGGTACGGTGCATTTTGTTTTGCAGAGTCTTGGTCTGGATAACCTTTACTCTCTTCTTTGCAGACTTGATATTCGGCATTTGTGTTCACCTCCCTTTAGATTTTGAAAGAAAATGATGCTTGAAAAGCGGCGCCTGAGAGGGTGCGCACGGTTTTCATCCATATACCCATATAGTTTATCACATCTGCGATCAAATTTCAAGTCTTTTTTGAAAAAAAGTTCCCAAAAATCATCGGCAAAATCATTTTTTTCTTGTGATTCTTTCACGGAAAGCATCGTTCGACTCGCTTTTCGGCGTTTTTGCACCGCAAAAAACGATTGTCACGGCGGAAAAGATCGATCATTAAGGAAACGAATGCCATTTTTTTCGCCGTCGGGGGTTTACAAATCAGAAAAAAGGTGATATAATGAAAGAGCCAAACAAAAACGAATCACGATGCTATGGGTGAACTCTCTTTTTGGATAGAGGGCTTTTTTCCTGTCCCTATTTTCAGAAATAGATGCTGAAATTTAGCAAAAGCGCAAATTCCGGCATCTATTATGGAGAGTCACTCCCATATCGTTGTTTTTGTTTGGCGACAATTGGGGTTTGCGTTTTTCGGTGCGTCGACTTCGGTTGGCGCACTTTTTGTTTGAAAAAATGAACAAACTGATAACTTTTTCATTTTTTCTTTCAAAGAAGCCCAAAAATGCGACTTTTATTATATGAAGGACAAAAAAGGAGGAAAAATCAATGAAAAAAACACTGTCCATCTTGTTGCTCACCATGCTTTTGCTTGTCTGCGTGCTTCCCGTCTTTTCGGTCGGCGCGAGTGCGGAGGCGTGGGACGGCACCACCACGGAAGCACCCGACGTGGGAGACGGATCAAAAGAAGATCCCTATTTGATCGCCAACGCGAAGCATCTCGCCTGGCTTTCCGCACAGGTCGCGGCGGGAGAAAGCTTCCAAGGGAAATATTTTCTTCAAACCGCTGACATCGATCTGAGCGGTCAACTCTTCACCCCCATCGGTCCCAAGCAAGCCGAATCGGAAGCCGATCGTCTTGCCTTTGCGGGACACTATGACGGAGATAACCATACGATCTCCAACGCCGTCATCCATACGCAAACAAGCGAAGGGGAAGCAACTCCCTCAAACTTTTACTCCTTCACCACGATGATGGAAAGCGGCTACCGTCCCGGCGGTCTGTTCGGTGTGCTGGATGCCGGCGCGTCGGTGTCCAACCTCCGCGCGTCCAACGTTCAAGTCGGCACGCTGAATATCTCCGCAACGTCAGCCGGCAACGCCTATGATCTTTTGGTGGCGGGCGTCATTGCGGGCACAACGTACGGCGACGCTTCGATCAGCAATTGCATCACCGATGCCTCGTGTGTGGCGTATGCCTCTTATGCGGCGGGCGGCATCATCGGCATGCCCGTGAACGGCGGCACCGTCACAAGATGCAGCAACAGCGCAACGGTTTCCGCCGATCAGGCGACCGGCGGCATCGTCGGTTTTGGCTACAACACCGACGTTTCCTATTGTATCAACTACGGCAACGTAAGCCACTTCACCTTCACCCGTTGGTCGGGAGTCGGCGGCATCATGGGTGCGCCGCTGAATCACCCTCAAAACACCGACTGCTCGATCTCCTATTGTATGAATTATCGTATGAATATGGTCGGTGCGCAGGTTTCTTCGACTTCCAAGCAACCCTCCGGCAGCGGTTCAAACCGCGTCGCAATCGGTGGCATCATCGGAAACGACAACCGATCCCCCATCACCAACATGACCTACTCCCATTGCTATAATTTGCAATCGGGCTTCGGAAGTGCGTATTATGATAACGGAAACAGTTCCGCGTCGACTTTGACAGCAATCGGCGGCATCGCGGGATATGTCAAAGATCATTCCGACGAAACCACCGGAACGCGAACCTTTGAGCATTGCTACAGCGTCGCGTTTAATTACACCGACCACGTCTATGGCCCTCTAAATAGATATGCCGGCAACTATAATGCGCAAGCCGGAAGTTTCAATTCTTCGATTTACTCAGGCTTGATCAGTGCGGCGTTGAGCGATGCGCAAGTTACCTCGGGCATCGGTGACATTGCGACCTCCTTCGCGACCTGCGAATACGGCGTTTCGAAGGAAACGATTCAGGCAGATGAGGGTTATCAGGCAATTTCGGAAAAAATTCATATCCCCCGGGTCGACTGGTCCTACAACGAAGAAACCGGCGAGCTGACCATCTCCGGCGACGGCGAAATGGAACTGATTACAAGTCAATCCTCCACTCCGTGGGAAGCTCATGCAAGTGCCATTCAATCGGTGACGATCGAAGAGGGCGTCAAGAGTATTGGATCTTCTGCATTCGAGGATTGCACGAGCTTGACGAGCATCACGATCCCAGACAGCGTGACGAGCATTGGCAATGCAGCATTCGATGGTTGCACGAGCCTTGCAAGCATCACGATCCCAGACAGCGTGACGATCATTGGCTCTTATGCATTCTACGGTTGCACGAGCCTTGCAAGCATCACGATCCCGGACAGCGTGACGAGCATTGACTGGTTTGCATTCTCACATTGCACGAACTTGACGAGCATCACGATCCCAGACAGCGTGACGATCATTGGCTCTTATGCATTCTACGGTTGCACGAGCCTTGCAAGCATCACGATTCCGGACAGCGTCACGATCATTGACAGTCATGCTTTCGCCAAATGCACGAGCCTTGCAAACGTCACAATTGGAAACGGTGTCGAATGGATTGGAAATGCTGCGTTCTATGCTTGCACGAGCCTTGAGAGCATCACGATCGGAACCGGCGTCACGAATATTGAATCTAATGCGTTCGAAGATTGCCCGAACTTGAAATCCGTGTATATCACCGATGTCGCAGCATGGTGCAAGATTTCGTTCAATCAGTTTGGCCAAGCCAGCTATTACGCCACTCCCTTGGGGTATGGAGCCAACCTGTATTTGAACAACGTGCTTGTCACCGAGCTTGAAATTCCCGACACCGTTACCTCAATCCATGATTATGCATTCCGCGGTTGCACAAGCTTGACGAGTGTCACAATTCCCGAGGGTGTGCACTACATTGGCAACTCGGCTTTCTCGGATTGCAAACGCTTGCAAAGCATTACGTTGCCCGACAGTCTCACGGATATCGGTTCCAATGCATTTTATGCATGTATCAGCCTGACTCAAGTGCAGCTTTCCTGCAAACAAGATTGGGGTTCTTTGGATTCGAATGGCAGCGCGATTTCCATGGGTCAACTCGTTTGGCGTCATGCATGGGATGAGGGAGAGGAAACCGCCTCCCCCACACACCTCACGTTTGGCTCCAAGCTCTACACCTGCCTTGATTGCGGAGAAACCCGAACCGAGGAAATCGCCAAGCTCCCCGAGCACACCTACGGTGAAGAACAGTTCCACAACGGCACCCAGCACAAACAAGAATGTGCTTGCGGCGACGTGATTTATATTGATCACGCTTGGGACGAGGGTACGACGTTGCTCCAACCCACACAAACGACCGAGGGCTTGAAGCACTTCACCTGTGTCGAGTGTGGCACAACCAAGCTGGAATCTCTTGACAAACTCCCCGCGCACGTTCACAGCTTTGACGAGGGTGTGATTCTCACCAACCCGAGCGAGACCACCGAGGGCGTGAAGGTTTACACCTGCGCTTGCGGTGAAACTAAGCTGGAGAAGATCGACAAGCTCCCCGCACATGTTCACAGCTTTGA
>JAFWYJ010000014.1 GCA_017517745.1 Clostridia bacterium
GGCGAGTAACATCATTTTTTGCGTGAGCAAAAAACATCACTTCTCCACCCAAAATGGCAAGAAAAGTTGTTTGAATTTGGTTTTTGTGTTTCAAATTTTGATTTGTCGGGGAGATTGCCCTCTCCGTCAGGCTTACGCCCGCCACCTCTCCCAGAGGGAGAGGCTATCATTGGGCTCCCACTTTGGGGGAGCTGTCACCGTAAGGTGACTGAGAGGGGGAGACACCGACAAAGCCCAATTTTGCGCACCTTTTCCGTGGGCAAAACAAATATAAAAGCCATTTTGGGTTAGTGGTCCCAAAATGGCAGCGGGAGCTATTGAATGGTCGAGCGCAGGGGTAAAAATATACCTTTACACCCATGCGATAAAAGTTTTTGAAGAGTCCAGAGAAACTTTTTTCAAAAAGTTTCTCTGGTCGCCGAAGGCAAAAAAAGGGGGGTGGGGGAACTTTTCTCAAAAAGCTTCCCCACAAAAAACGCCGAAGGCAAAAAAGGGGTGTGGGGGCGGCTTTTTTCAAAAAGCGCCCCCACAAAACGCGTCCTTTCCCCACAAAACGTGTCTTAATTACTGAATCTCTTCAAAATCGGCGGCGCCGTGCTTGCAGAGCGGGCAAACGAAGTCTTCGGGGAGGGTTTCTCCTTCGTAGACGTAACCGCAGATTTTGCAGACGTAGCCCTTCTTTTTGGGGGGCTGGGGCTTGGGCTTGACGTTCTTTTGGTAGTAGGTATAGGTCATGGTTTCGAGGTCGGAGATGACCTTGGCTTCGGAGACGGTGCAGACGAACATTCCGTGCGTGTCGAAATCGATATACTGCTCGACCTCCAGAGAGAGGTAGGCATTGATATAGCGCGGCAGATAGATCAGTCCGTTGTCCGAGCGCGGCGGCGTGCAGTCTGCGAATTTATCGACGTCGCGGCCGCTGACGAATCCGAACGCCTTGAAGACCTCAAAGGGAGTTTCGACCGAGAGGCAGTTGACGTTCATTTTCTTTGTTTTTTGAATGATTTCGTGTGAATAATTCCGTTTGTTGATGGTGACGGCGACGCGGTTGGGCGAGTCGGTCAGCTGGACGACGGTGTTGACGATGAGTCCGTTATCCTTTTTTCCATCGTTCGAGGTCACGACGTAGAGACCGTATCCGATGCGAAAGAGTGCCGACGGATTCATTTTTTCATTGGTTGCCTGAGTCATGGGTTTCACGCTCCTTTCGTTTTTTATATTGTAGCATATTTGGAGAAAAAATACAATCCCCCGCGCAAAAAAAAAAAAAAGAAGAGGGTATAGAGGAGACACGGCGTCGCATATAGTTCAAAAAAAGATCTGTCGGGAGGATTGCTCGATGAAGAAGAAAACGCCGGGGATTTCGCCGCAGGTCGCACTTGTCTATTTGCTGATGATTCTCGGAGACCGCAGCGGACTTTGTCTCGTAACGGTTGTCGCGGCACTGTTGCACGAGGGAGGACACCTGATCGCAGCGCGGCTTTTGCGGATTCCGATCTCGGGCGTGCGGATGAGCTTTCTCGGGGCACGGCTTGAGGTGTCGGGACGCGTGATGTCTTACGGCGAGGAGTGGTTGCTATGCGCCGCGGGACCGTTTGCCAGCCTTTGCGCCGCCGCGCTTGCCGCGCCTCTTTGGAGATCTTTTGAGGTGGCGCGCGCCTTTTCCTGCGCATCGTTGGTTTTGGGGCTTCTCAATCTGTTGCCGATCCAAAGCTTTGACGGAGGTAGGATGCTTTCCTGTATGCTCGCGCGCTTCTTCGGAACGCGGGCGGCGGAACGTGGAGGCGTCCTTTGCTCCTTTCTGTTCCTCTTTCTCCTTTGGTCGACCGCGGTCTACTTTTTGCTTCGTGCTGGTGACGGCTTGGCGCTCTTCTGCTTTTCTCTGTCCCTTTTCCTGCGCTTCTTTGGAAATGAATGATTTTTCGACAAAAGCAGTGCGCAAAATGCTTGCTTCGGCATAATCTGATAACAGAGAGCGGGAACCCCCTCTCGGAGCGATGCCGAAGGCAACGGCGTTGCTTTTCCATTCCAAAAACATTAGGAGGCACGGGTATGAACAACTGTTTTTGCAATCTGTTTAACGACAACTGGGTATGGCTGATCATTCTTGCCATCATTCTGTTCTCTTGCTGCGGCAACAACGGCTACAACAACTGTGGCGGCGGCTGCGGTTGCGGCTGCTGATCAAAAAACAAACGACGGGCGGCTCACTTCTCGTGAGCCGCCCGTCATATTTGAGGAGAACGTTACATAAAGTAGGGTTAGATCTGACGTTTCAGTGCCTGCAAGCACTCGGCGCAAACACGCTTTTCGCGGAAGAGGATGACGTTGTCCACGTTGTCGCAAAAAATGCATGAGGGACTGTATTTTTGCAGGATGATGCGCTCTTTTTCGGTGAAGATTTCAAGAGAATCCTTCACTTTGATATCCATGCTTTGGCGGATTTCCGCAGGGAGGACGATGCGTCCCAATTCGTCGACTTTTCTGACCATGCCTGTTGATTTCATCTGGTTTGCGCTCCTTTTGCGTTTGATTTTTGGGTTTGATGAGAAGTTTTTTGTCGGAATAACTCTATTATACTCTTTTTTTTGGAAATGTCAATCCTTTTTTGGAAAAAAATGTAAAATTTGGTCGAGGTTTTGTATAACAAGGGGAGTGGTGAGATGCTTGGAAAAATTTTTGGAGTTTTGTCGGTCGCAGGGCTTTTGTTCGGAATGTTCACGGGGAATACGGAGGCACTTGGGGACGCTGTGCTGGACGGTGCGAGCCGCGCGGTTGAGGTCACGCTTTCTCTTTGCGGCATGATGTGTCTGTGGTGCGGCATGATGCGCGTTTTGCAGGAGGCGGGAGTGATCCGAGGACTGTCGCGCTTGCTTTCCCCGTTCTTGCGGCTCTTTTTTCCTCAAGCCCATCGCACGGGGGAGGGGATTGAGGAGATCAGCGCCAACGTCAGCGCCAATTTGTTGGGCATCGGCAACGCGGCAACGCCGTTCGCGCTTGCCGCTATGGAAAAAATGCAGAAAAGCAATCCCCATCCCGATCGCGCAACCTCCGACCAGATCACGCTCGCGGTGCTGAACACCGCATCGGTCACGCTGATTCCCGCCAATCTGCTTGCCCTCCGACGCGCGGCGGGCTCGGAGCGTCCTTAT
This sequence comes from Clostridia bacterium, assembly GCA_017517745.1. GTDB lineage: Bacteria > Bacillota > Clostridia > Oscillospirales > CAG-272 > UMGS1865. The sequence goes on from JAFWYJ010000014.1 coordinate 3,153, forward strand.
GCCGTTCTGGTCCCCGTTTGGATTTGTTCGGTGCTGTCGGCGGCAATGGCGCTTTTTCTGACCTCGATCCCCGGATGGATCAAGAGGGGGGCGCGCAGAGGCGAAGGGGATCGCCGTGGCTGAGCGGTTGGCATCGCTTGCCATGCCTTTGGCGGCGGCTTTGGTTGGGGCTTTCATGCTGTTTGGCAAGCGCGATTATTTCGCAGCGTTCACGCGCGGCGCGAGCGAGGGGTTGCATACCGCAGTCAAGCTGCTCCCCACCATGGTTGCCTTGATGGTTGCGGTGGCGATACTGAATGCATCGGGAGCGGTGGATTTGCTTTCCGAGGTGCTGACACTGCCGGCGGAGCGTTTGGGCGTTCCGTCGGAGCTTTTGCCGCTTCTCGTTACGCGTCCGTTTTCGGGAAGCGCCTCCACCGCGGCTTACAGCACGCTGCTGTCGGAGGTGGGAGCCGACAGCTTTGTCGGCATGTGCGCCTCGGTGATTTTCGGCAGCTCGGATACCGTTGTTTACGTCATCAGCGTCTATTTTTCGTCGGTCGGGATCCGTCGGACACGCTGGGCGTTTCCTTGCGCCTTTGCCGTCATGCTGTTTTGCATCTTTTTTTCTTGTTTCTTGTGCAGATTGTGGTTTTTTTGAGGATTTGTTGGCAAATACTCAGGCAAGGACCTTGAGATGCGGAGGAAAAGGATATGATGAAGGGTGCGCAAAAGCAGATGATCGTGGTGAGAACCTCGGACAGCCGATATTTTGACGAGGCTTACTTCGTTCTGCGGCGCGACGTCAATGCGCGGCGCGAGGATAAGAGTGAAATGATCAGCGAGGCAAATCGAATTCTGAACGATTGCGAACTTTCTCCGCGTCCGCCGAGAAAAAGGATCCCGAGAGGCGTTTGCTTCTTTTTTTCGGGGATTCTTTGCGGTGGCGCGGTGGCGGCTTTCGTTTGTTTGCTGATATTGTGAATTTCGGAATAGCTATTGACAATTTATGGAAAAAGTAGTATAATATATCTATCTATATGGACCGTACAACTGATCCGCCCGACGGCGAAAGCCTGCGGCGGAGCGCTTTTACGAATAGAAGAGTCGACTTTGGTTTCGGCGGAAGGGGCGTGAGTTCCGTCGGAGGGGTCGATCTGCCGTTGCTTTGCCGAGAGAAGCGCCGGGGGCGCACTCCCGTCTTTTTTGCATTGCAACGTTGAAATTTTCATAGAGATACATCACAAATTTTGAAGAAAGGATTTTACAATGCCAAGAAAACCCAAAAAAACAAAACCGATGGGCAAGATTCGCATCATTCCGTTGGGCGGCTTGGGCGAGATCGGAAAAAACATGACGGTGATCGAGTACGAGAACGAGATGATCGTGGTGGATTGCGGTCTCGGATTTCCCGATGACGACATGCCGGGCATCGACCTCGTCATCCCCGATATCAGCTATCTGGAAAGCAACAAGGAGCGGATTCGCGGTGTCTTTCTGACACACGGACACGAGGATCACATCGGCGCGGTTCCCTATATGCTTCGCTCGATCAACCCGCCTGTTTACGGAACACCGCTCACCCTCGGAATCATCAAAAACAAGCTGGAGGAGCACGTGCTTCCGTGGAGGCCGAATCTGAAGACCGTCAAAGCCGGCGACACGGTCAAGGCCGGCGCGATGTCGGTGGAATTCATCCACGTCAATCACTCGATCGCAGATGCCTGCGCGCTTGCGATCCATACGCCGCTCGGAACGCTGATCCACACGGGAGACTTCAAGCTCGACACCTCTCCGATCGACGGGGAAATGATGGACATCGTCCGTCTGGGAGAGCTGGGACGCGAGGGCGTTCTGATGCTGATGTGCGAGTCGACCAACGCCGAGAGAGCGGGACACACCCCCTCCGAAAAGAAGGTCGGCGCGTCGTTGGAATATATTTTTTCCACGCACAAGCAAAAGCGCGTCATCATTGCGACCTTCTCGTCAAACGTCTACCGCGTACAGCAGATCATCGACACCAGCGCACGTCACGGGCGCAAGGTCGCCATCACGGGACGCAGCATGCTCAACATCGTCAGCACGGCGATTGAGCTGGGATATATGAAGGTTCCCAAGGGCGTTCTGGTGGATATCAACGACATCAAGCGGTACAAGCCCGGAGAGCTGACGCTGATCACCACGGGAAGCCAGGGAGAGCCGATGTCGGCGCTCTATCGCATGGCGTTTTCGGATCACAGTCAGGTCACGCTGGGACCGACCGATCTGGTCGTGCTTTCGTCGAGTGCCATCCCCGGAAACGAAAAGCTGGTGGGACGCATCATCAACGAGCTTTCCCGCAACGAGGTCGAGGTTTTGCACGATGCCGTTGTCGAGGTTCACGTCTCCGGACACGCCTGCCAAGAGGAGCTCAAGTTGATGCAAGCACTGACCAAGCCGAAATATTTTATGCCGATCCACGGAGAAAGCCGCCATCTCTTGGCAAACCGCGATCTGGCAAAATTCATGGGCGTGAATCCGCAGAATATTTTCATTTCCGAAATCGGAAAGGTGCTTGAGATCGACGAGAACGGCGCGCGCTGGAGCGGAACGGTTCCCGCGGGCAAGATCCTCGTGGACGGCTACGGCGTGGGCGACGTGGGCAACATCGTTCTGCGCGACCGCCGTCATCTGGCACAGGACGGTTTGATCGTGGTCGTCGCGACGGTCGACATTGACGAGCGCATGATCCTCTCGGGCCCCGACATCGTCTCGCGCGGATTTGTTTACGTTCGCGAAGCCGAGGAGCTGATGGAGGAGGTCAGACAGATCGCCTACGAGGCTCTGGCGGATACGCTCTATGAATTCGATCAGGTCGACCGCATGCAGCTCAAAAAGTGTGTCAAGGATGACCTCACCAGGTTCCTGTATGCCAAGACCAAGCGCAAGCCGATGATTCTGCCCGTCATCATGAACGTGTGAAGTTCCGTTGGTTTTGACCAAATTTTTGCTTGTGATTTCTCGCAAATTATAAAAAAAGGCGCAAAGTTTCGTTTTTGTTCATAATCGAGACACAAGCATGTCACACTACAAAGTTATAATATTAAAGTGCGATTTTGTCGCAGCAGATTTTATGTAAAGAAAGGAAGTCCCCAACATGGGAAAAGGAAGCAGAAACAGACAGATCCATTTGCAGGACAGAATGGATCACCCCGAAAAATACAAAGAAAAGAAGCAAATGCCCAAATGGGTTGGAAAACTCGTTGCGTGGGTGCTCTTGGTGGCAGTCGTGATCGGCGTTGCTGCCTACATCATTTCGTCCAACAGCATTATTGAGCGCAACCGTATTTTGGTTGACAGCAAGAGCGGAAAGTTTGACGTCAATCAGCGAACCGCAGAGTTCATTGCATGGCAGAACGAATATTCCAACGCCGCAACGTATTGGACCTATTGCTCCTATGGTTTTATAGAAGATACCTACGATATCACGAAGAATTATAAGACCGCAGACGAATATGCGCTGGGAGCGGCGCAGTTTGCCCTGGAAAACAACCTGCGCGACAGCATTGATAACGTGCTGGAAAGCTTGAAGATCTACGTTGCCGTTTGCGACAAGGCGTATGAGGAAGACAAAAACTATCACAAGAGCGACGCGATCAAAGCATCGGTCAACGAGCAGTTCGCGCAGTTTGAAAAGATCAGTACGAGCAACAACTGGCCTTCTGTCGACGCGTTTTTGAGCAACGTGCTGGTCAAGGGTTTGAAGGCGAGCGACGTCGAGAAAGCACTCACCATGCTCGCTGTCTATGATGCTTATTGCACCGAGAAGCAGGTCTCCTTTGAGACGGCAACCACGCTCAAGGATCTGGAAACCTTCCGCGATGCAAACCCCGAGGATTACTACAAGAACGATTATTTCACGTTCGCCACCGAGGACAAGGCGTTGGCTGATCAGCTGGCTGCCTGCAAGACTCCCGAGGAGTTCAAGGCTCTGGTTTTGAACAATCACTTTGACAAGAACTACAAGACCGCCTATAACAAGTTCACCGTTCAAAAGGACGTTGCCAAGGTTCTGGCAGATCTGAAGGGTAAGACCGATTCCAATGCGGGCACCGCTCTGACCGATGCGCTCAACACGCTCGGATTTGAGGAAGCAAAGACCTACAACTCCACCGACGAGGGCTTGAACGCCCAACTGAAGTCCTGGCTGTTTGATGCCAAGCGCAAGCAGCATGAGGTTGGCAGCGTGGAGACCGAAGACGGCATCTACGTTCTTGCATTCTTCTCCGAAAAGAACAATGAGACAACCGTCAGCGTGCGCGAGAAGTTCTATCAATTTGAGGACGGCATCACCGTTGGTGAGGATACCGAGTTCAAGAACAACGTCCTGAAGTATTTGCAGGAGTATAAGACCACCCAAACCTATCCCGAGGTCTCTTATCAGATGCACACCAAGAAGGCTGAAGAGTTTGAAAAGACGCTGAAGGCAGAGGGTGCTGACGTTGCCGCAATTCTGGCGGCGGCAGAAAACAAGACCACCGTGGATGCACTGAAGTCGACCGACAAGACGCATCCCGAAGCCGTTGTAAAGGCAGTGTTTGAGAAGGGTGTTGCCGCAAACGATATCCTGAAGGTGGAAGGAACGAATGCTTCCTACGTTGTTTACGTTGAGGCGATCGGCTCGGATTCCGCCAAGATCACCTACGTTACCTTTGAATCCGATCTTTACTATCAGGTCATTTCCGATTTGACCACTTCGTTGGATAAGATCTATCCTACTGTCAAGTCGATCAACCACACCAAGGACGCTGCTGCAGATTCCTTTGAAGCTTGGATCTCGGTACTCAACGAGGGCACGCTGACTTCCGCGCGCACCGAAAACGAGACCAAGACCTTTGAGACGACCAAGGATAATGTGACCACTCACAGTGTTTATATGGTCACCAAGACGATGTATCTGGACACCTCGAAGGTGGTTTACGGCGGTTACTATTTGTATAGCTCCAGCAATCATGCGACCGATGCCGAGACTGCAAAGAACAATCTTGCCGGCAAGACGAACGCGGCATTGGCGAGCGCCCTCTCTTCGTTGGGCGGAACATCCTCCTACACGTTGCTGGAGAGCTCGATCACCGATGCAAATCTGAAGGCATGGCTCTTCTCGGCAGATCGCAAGGCAAACGAGGTTGCCGTTGTGAAGAACACGACGGGTACGGGAAGCTACGTTGCGGTGTTTGTTGAGAGTGGCGAAGCTTGGCACAACAATGCCAAGAACGCCTACGTCAGCGAACAGATGCAGAATTGGGTGGACGGTCTTGCAAAGGACTACCGGGTGAATGAAAGGGCGGTTGCCAAGCTTGGCGAGCCTTCCACCACGGTTGCCACCACCGCAGCTCCCGCTCCCGAAGAAACCACTGCTCCGGCGCAGGGCTGAGTACACATAAAAACACAAAATGGCATGGATTTTTCCGTGCCATTTTGCAACCCCGGGAATATACTGTATTACCGACATTAGAAAAGGATTGATCAGTATGATACTTGATGCAAAACAAACCACGGTTGCCTACCGTTGCCCCGAGTGCGGCGCGGGTGTGATGAGCGCGGTCAATATTTTTTCGCTTTCCGCAGACATGGTCAAGCTGAAATGCACCTGCGGAAAAAGCGAGATGACCGTCGTTTCGCAAAAGGACGGCAAGGTGCGCCTTACCGTACCTTGCCTGACCTGCCCGACGCCTCACACCTTCACGCTCAATTCCTCGCTTTTCTTCGGCAAGGAGCTTTTTTCGATGCAGTGTCCCTATTCTGATTTTGGGATCGCGTGCTTGGGCGAGATCAATCAGGTCAAGGCGGAGCTGGCACGTGAGGAGCTGGCACTTTTGGATATGCTTGAGCAGAGCGGGATTGATTGCGCTGAATTTTTCGGCAAAAAGCAGGACGGAGAATCCGACGATCCCATGCTTTCCGACCCGCAAGTGCGGGAGATTGTGATGTTCGTCATCAATGATCTTGACGCGGAGGGGAGGATCTTTTGCAAGTGCGATCCTCATGACAACGGCAGGCAGTACGATGCCGAAATCCTCGATGAGGGCGTTCGCGTCAGTTGTCGCAAGTGTGCGGCGTCGCGCTTCATTCCCACCGATTCGAGTCTGAGTGCGCACGCCTTTCTCAACGCCGACGCGTTGTATTTGGAATAATATAGAAATCAGATTGCGGGGGAAGGCGACTGTCTCCCTTACCCAAAATGGATTCGACGTCACCGTTCAAAAGAAGGAAGCCCTCTTGAAAGAGGGCTTCCTTCTTTTTCAAAATCATTTGTTTTTCAATCCGCCAGAGCGGTTTCGATGGCTGCCTTAAGGGCATTGTAAGAGAGCTTGTCGTGGATCTTTTCGACGATGACACCGTTTTCGTCGACGATAACGGTCATGGGATAGGTTCCCTTGCCGCCCATTTGGCTGTAATATGCCTCATCGGGCAGATCGATGCCGAAGAGGATGTTGTAATCAGGATAGTTCTCTTCCACAAAGTCGGGAACGAATTCGGCGTCGAAATAGGCGCAGATCGCGACCACGGAAACGCTCTCGGCGTATTCCTTTGCAATCTCGTCAAAGTGTGGCAATTCTTCCTTGCAAGACTGGCAATCCAAATACCAGAAATTGAGCACCGTTATTTTTCCGCGATTGTTCTGCACGTTAAAACTGCCGTCGGCGTTCACCAGTGTGATATCCGCACCGTAGCACAGCGTGCCTTGGCTGTTCCCGGGCTTCGGCGCGTCGGGCGCAGGGGTGCTTGGGTTGGTGGGGAGAGTGGGATCGGTGGTTTCAACCTCGCTCGGCGGCGTCTCGACCACGGGTGCCTTGTCGATGAAGTTATAGTAGATCAGCACTCCACCAAGAAGTGCCAGCATGGCGGCGGTGACACCGATGCCGATGATGCGGTTGCGCTTTTTGATCTTTTCATTGCGCGCCGCGACTGCTTCACGGTCGGCTTCGCTCTCCCCGATTTCGTTCGGAGGCAGGAAGAATTTCGAACCGCGCCAGGTGATGGCTTGTGTGGGACAGACCGAGATGCATTCGCCGCAGTTGATGCACTCGTGATCTCCCACTTCGCGAATATCCATTTTGCATTTGCTGACACAGAGTCCGCAGTCGGTGCATTTCGGCTTTTCAAGCTTGATGCCGCAGATGGCGATCTTGTTAAAGAGACCGTACAAAGCTCCGAGCGGGCAGAGGAAACGGCAGAAGAAGCGGTAGATGAAGACCGCCGCCACCAGAATACCGATCATCAGCAGGAATTTCCAGGTGAAGAGCGGGCCGAGCATCGACAACAGATCGGAATTTCCCTTGTTGGAAAGCAATCCGACCGCGCCCTCCAGCGTTCCGGCAGGGCAGATGTATTTGCAAAAAGCGGGGAGGGTTGCGGGGTTTTTGGCATAAACGTAGACCAGGGGAATATAGAAGACGAAGAGCACCAAAATCACGTATTTGAGGTAGGAAAGCACCCGTGTGAAGCGATTTTTCTTGAGTTTTGGTGTCTTGATCTTGTGCAAAAGATCCTGGATCAGACCAAACGGACAAAGGAATCCGCAGATCCAGCGACCGAGCAGAATGCCGTAAAGCAGAATGATGCCGAACACGTAGTATGGCGCGCGTTTGTTGCTTGCCGCCAGAGCGTTTTGCAGAGATCCCAGCGGACACGCCCCCGACGCGCCGGGACAGGAATAGCAATTGAGTCCGGGCGTGCAGATGTTTTTCAAGGGGCCGCGGTAGATGTATCCATTCGCAAAACCCTTGAGATTGGCGTTAAAAAGCAGTGCCGCGTAGAGCTGGATCAACCGACGCTTCGTGGGGATCAGCGCGCGCAGGCGACCGCTTTTCTTTTTCGTTTCGTTGTTTTCGTGTTTCATATCAACCCAATCCTATACATTCGGTGCAGATTTTGATGGCTTTTCCAAGCGTGTCGCGCATGCCGCCGTTAAAAATACCCAGCACGATCAGAAGGATCGCCGCGCCGAGGATCACAAGACGTACCGCCAACACCGTGTGGGCGGTGTTTTTTTCGTTCTTGGCTTGTTCTGCCTCGGGCTTGCGCATCGCTCCCGCAATCATGGCGGATTTGAGAAGCGCGGTCTCTCGCTCGATGCTCTTTGCACTCAGAAAATAGTAGCCCCAAAGCCCGATGACCGTGCAAAAAAGGAAGGGAAGTGCCATGACGGTTGTTTTGATGACACTTTCGTTGAGCGCCGGGGTGAAGCTGTTGGGAGAGAAGAGATGTAGAACCAAAGGAAGGGCGGAAACCGCACCCACTCCGACCGTGACGATCAAAAGAAGACGGCGGTATTTCCTCTCTTTGTGGATTTTCGCTGTCAATTCATCGTCAAATTTTGCAAAATCCACTCGATTTCGAAGGCTTTTCAGTTGCGCGCGTCCGTCTCGGATGCCGCGCAAACGAGGCTCGTCCGAGGGGAGCACGAGGGAAAGCACACCGCCTCCCACAATGGCGGCGACCGTCAGCCATACGGGGACGGCGATCTTTGAGAACCACGCGCCAATGCTTTCGCGTGTGAAGGGCGCGTCGCCGCTTCGGTAGATCGACAGGCACGCCACAATCAGGCATACCCCCGTGCAAACCAACAGCGCGGACAGCACCAAGCCGTATATCAAGCGAATTTTTTTCGCCGTTTCTTTTGTCATATCCAAACTCCTTTTTAAAACGCGCACAGCTTCGTTCGGTATTATCTTTATTATTTTATCATAAAAAAAAACGCCCGTCAAGAGGAACGTCGTTTTTTTCTTTCGCAGGGGACTCCGTTTTTGTGGGGGACGCGGTTTGTGGGGGACGCGGTTTGTGGGGGCTTCTTGAAAGAAGCCCCCACACCCCCAAGAACTTTTCGGGTAAGGGGGAAAGGAAAGCCTTTATCTGTACGCTCTGAATGAGCAATCGCCCCTACGTTGTTTCGTTCATTTGTTCGTTGTGCGTTGGAACGCCCCCCGACAAATCCCAATTTTGCGTTCCCTTTTCCGTGGGCAAAACAAATATAAAAGCTGTTTTGGGTGGTGGTACCAAAACAGCCGCGGGAGCTATTGAAAGGGTGACGCGCACAGATAAAATTTTATATGGATACCCCTGCGATAAAAGTTTTTGCGGGGGTGTGGGGGAGCTTTTCTCAAAAAGCGCCCCCACAAAAAACGCGTCCCCACAAAAAACCGCGTCCCCACAAAAAACCGCGTCCCCACAAAAAACGCCGAAGGCAACAGCTTATTATTTTTTGATTTCCTGATACAAGATTCCTTCTGTCGGGGTAGGAAGCGACGCGGCATAGGGGAACCATACCTGCATCGCGCCGCCGTGGCGGTTGCACCAGCGGTAGTAGGGGATCAGCGTGAACTCGGAGCCGTCGGCGGTTTTTCCGACGACGTTACCGCCGCTGATGGACAGAGAGGGATTCTGCGCAACCGTGAAGCCGACGCTGCCGTTGTTGTCGATCGCTTCGGCGCAGTAGAGCTTCGGACCGCACGTCACGGCGACGAGATCGCGGTTTGCTTCGACACGCGGATCGCTGACGATGAGCTGCGGCAGAGCTTCAAAATCGATGCTGATTTCGGTGTCTGTTGTCCAAATTCCGCGCAGAACGGCATAGCCGTTTTCGATCTTGAGGGCTTGCGGCACCCCGTTGACCGACAGTGCGAATTTCTTTGCATAGGCGGGAACGCGCAGACAGAGCGTCATTTCCTTGCCCTTCGAGTCCACGCGCAGCTTGCCTTCGTTCAGCGTGGCGGCAACCGTTTCGGTGTCGAGCTTGCTGTCGAGGTGGAGATTGAGGTAGAGCGTGTCGGGAGAGTAGGCGTAGACGTAGGTCGCGAGAGAGGAGAAGAGCTTGAGGAGCATGGGCGGACAGCAGGGGCATCCGTGCCAATCCCAGCGCTCCACGTTTCCGTCGGAGATCAGCGGATTCTGATAGAAGAAGTGCGTTCCGTCCTCGCCGACGGCGGCAAGAACGTTGTTGTAAAGAGAACGCTCAAAGACGTCAAAATATTTTCCATGAGGCGAGAGCAACGCCATCTCTCCGTTGAAGAAGGCAAGCCCGATGGCGGCGCAGGTCTCAAGATAGGCATCGTGGGGCAGATTGAAATCGACGTCAAAGCCCTCGATGTCGTGGCGCGTGCCGATGCCGCCGGTGATGTGCAGCTTGCGGTTCACGATGTTCTCCCAAATCTCATCGAGCGCTTCTTTGTAATCACTGCGGTCGGCTTCGTAGGCAACCATTGCCGCGCCGGTGTAGCAAAGCGCGGCACGCACCGCGTGTCCTTCCGCCGTGCGCTGCTTGGCAAAGGGGAGATGGTCCTGATTGTAGCGAGGAGGGAAGCGGGGATCGCGGCAGAGGTCGCGGTCGGTGTAGTTTCCGCGGTTGTCGTACCAAAAGCGCGCCATTTCCAGATAATCCTCGCAATTGACACCGTTTTCCCGGGCGAATGTGTCGAGCTCGCGATGGTCGCGGAAGAGACGGTAGAGCTTGACGAACGCCTCCTCGGGCAAGGAGTGACCGGGGATGACGTTGAGCTTGGGAGGCTCGCCCATTTCGCGGCAGATGAGGTTTGCCGAGCGAACGGCGCAGGCAAGCAGGGTGGTCTTTTTCGTGGCAAGATAGTGGCTGATCGCCGCCTCGACGAGCGCGCCTTGGTTATAAAGATCGTGCTGAATGACGATGTCTCCACCGTTCCGTCCCCAGCGCCAATCCGGCGTCAGGCAGGTGACCTTGGTGCAAATATAACCGTCACCCACGGCGTCCTGTGCCGCTTGAACCAGCTCAACGTAACCGTCCAAACGCTTGTCGAGATCTGCGTCGTATTCCTGTGCAAGAAAATCGCACGCGCCGCGCATCGACTCAAAGACCAAGCCGTCGCAAAAGGGAACGCGGTCGAAATCACCGAAAATGCCGTCGCGTACCTTCACAAAACCGCTGAAATAGCGCTTCTCCTCCAGCTTGTCAAAGACGTATGGCATCGTCACGCTGCGGATCTTGGCAAGATAGGGCTTCCAAAAAGCGTCTTGCAGAGAAACCTCGCGAACTTGTGGGCGCATGGTTTTTTGATTGCTCATAAGATCGACTCCTTTTTGATGGAATTGCGGCGGAGCGGATAGGGCTTGACAGAGGCTCCGCACCGTGATATAATAAATCTATACAATGTATATTTTATCATAGATAAAATGTATTGTAAATACTCGAAATCACAAAAAAGGTGGACAAAACCGAGATGTTGAGACTGGATCTTTTGCGCGGCGGAAGAGTGCGCTTTGCTTCTTCCGGAAAATTCGTTTCCATGAGAAGTTCGGTGCATCCGCACAGAGTTCTGGATCAGTTCGTTTTGCTGATCGGAATCGACGGAAAAAGCCGCATTCGGCATGACGGAAGGGAATACGTCCTGGAGGAGGGGAGCTATCTCCTTCTGTTTGCGGGGAAGAAGCATGGCGGTATCGCGCCAACGGAGGGAAAGCAGTCGCATTTCTGGTGCCATTTTTGGGTGGACAGTCCCGTTGTCACAGAGGAAGAGGGAAGCGGGATCGCGGAATACGGCAGATTGCCGTCGAATGATAAATATCGCTTGCTCTTCAGCCAGCTGATCGATGCGGAATACGGAAAATATGCCGACGAGGCGGTGCGCCGCCGCGTTTGCGATGCCTATACGGAGATCATTCTCGGAGAGCTTCTTTCGGATACCTCGCTTTTGCTGCGAGAGGAGACGGACAAGGGGAAGCGGTTGATCGCGAACGTGAAGGAATGGCTGCGCTTGCATTACCGCGAGACGATCGATCTGGAGTCGGCGGCACGGGCGTTTGGTTATCACCCTGATTATTTGAACAGTATTTTCCGCAAGGAGACGGGCAAGACGGTTTGCGTCTATCTTCGAGGGGTACGGATTGAAAAAGCCAAGAAGCTGCTGCTTGATACAGACCTGCGCGTCAAGGAGATCGCGGCGGCGGTGGGATTTCGCGACGAGCATTATTTCATGAGAGCCTTTCACAATGCTGAGGGCGTGACGGCTACCGAATTTCGGAATACTTATTTCCATTTGCACCATAATACCGACTGAGAGAATCCTCGATGGCACAAGTCCATCAAAAAAAGAAAAAAAGAAAGAAGTTCTTTCAAAAAGGGCTTGACAAACGGGGAAAAACTGTGTATAATATAGAATGTCGCAGATCCGATGCAAAGGCTTGATCGCGATGAGTACACGGAGAAGTACTCAAGAGGCCGAAGAGGCGCCCCTGCTAAGGGTGTAGGCCGGCTATACCGGCGCGAGAGTTCAAATCTCTCCTTCTCCGCCAAAGAAAAGTCCTGAAATCGCAAGATTTTAGGGCTTTTTCTCTTTTTCTCTCACTTTTTGTTGTACGCGGATATGGATTTGACCCTTACGTTGACCCTTGCAGACTTATAACGGTTTGAAAAAACAAAACAGACAACAATAATACCCTTTTGTACCCAAATTAAATTTAAAATTTGTATAACATAATATTAACCTATGCATTTTAATCCCCTTTCGGATGATACCATTCTATATAAGCTATATAAGCAGGGGAAAGAAATACTCTGTGGAGAACCAAAAGTAAAATAAGATATAAAGATAAACCTTATGGATTCAAAATAATACAGAGTGATGAATCTGAAAATGCGTATGGCAAATAAATATAGGAAAATGATATTATGTATATACATACCTTTGAAGTAACGTACGAACTGCCTAAGAAGAAAAGCAAAGTTATACAAGAAGATCTGAGGAAGGATAAGAGCTGTTGGAAAGCCGAAGATAATGGTATGCTATACTTCGGATTATCCAATAAAGGAATTTTAATTAGAACATTCCTCATAAACAAAAAGAATTATCATACCTATCAAGTACAATATATTATTTCTGCCGAACGAGTTATGAACAATGATAACTATGTTCGGCTTTTTAATATCCGTAATTATTCGGATTTATTTGATAAGGTTAACGCCTTGTTAAAAGCGAAAAGTGAAGCTCTTCCCAAGGTAAATAAATGCAAATTAAGTAGATTGGATTTCTGTGTCAATGCCGTATTGGACAACCAATCACAAGTAAAGGCATATATCAATACTATGCGTAGAGGCAAAGCTCCAAGAAATATGAAGCGATTTGAAGTATATGATATATTTTCAAAAAGAGTTAAGCCGACAAAGGACGATATGACCGTGCATTCTAAGAAAAGCTTTGATAATGTGGAAATATCTATCTACAACAAATACGCTCAAATGATGAAGGAAAAGGAAGATACATACTCTAACGAGAATTTGGAGGAAGCAAAAAACATTGTCCGTATTGAGATCCGTTGTAAAAAAGAAAAAATCAAGGAACTCAAAAAGAAGTATAAATTGGATTCACTCTCTGCGTTCTTTAATCGAGCAAATAAAATCGGTAGTGAGCTTTTCAATTACTATCTACCACAAATCGCATCTGATGCCACCATACGAACATTGAAAGATGCAGAGGAACGAATTGCAAAAAGCGAATATGGTAAGAACACTAAGAAGTTGCTTTGGGATTTTGTCAAAATCGCAAATACTGTTAGAAGTGTTTCTAAAACTATTGAAATATTCAAGAAATGCCATAGTAAAAAGGTAATCAATGAACTGCTGATACGGTTAAATGATATCGATGTAAATCCAATCACGGCAACCAAAGAAGATTTGAAAAAATTTGATTGCGGGTATATCCCATCACTGATTGAACTTTACAAAGAATTTTCCAAATAAAACAGAACGGAGACTTATATATGATGAATACTGAAAATGAAATCTTATCCCCCGAAGATGTTATGCGATATATGAATATTGGCAGAAATGCCATCTATACTCTGCTGAATACAGGGAAGTTAAAAGGCTTCCGTGTCGGACACAAATGGAAAATCCCGCGCAAAGCGCTGGATGAATATATTGATAGGAATATCATTGATAAAGAACATAATAGTGACCGAAATTCTTGATTATTGATTTGAATCTAAATTGATAAATTTGAATCTAAATTGATAAAATAGGGGGTTGACATTCAGCCAATTTTATGGTATACTATTGGTGCAAATAAGTACCTGAGACAGTAGGAGCGTTAGCTTAAAATCCTACCGAGGGAAGCAAGGATATTTTGCCAGCCCTTGACGGACTGGCGTTTTTTACTTACAAATCGGGGCTTATTGTGCACCAATCGGTCAAAAACTTAAGGCTTTATTATACACACTCATATATTTTGATATATTTTAGCATATAATATATCAAAGTTGTTTTCATAAAGGGGAAAAGTATGATAGAGTCAAATTATGACAACAACATAAAGGATTTTAAAATGTGTGACAAATTAAAAGAGGTAAACGGATTAACGTCAGAAGAGATTTTGAATAAGTATTGGTCTGTCGAACGCAATGTTTATCCAATAGACATTGCTACAATACTTTTTAAAATGGGAATCCGTGTATATCCATATGATTTTTCTAAATTTGATGAATCTGATTCTCAAAGAAAAATTCTCGGTGCTATGGTGGCAAACAAAAAGGATATTGCATTTTTATATCGACAGGGCGAATCTCTAAATCGAAATAGATTTACTTTGGCTCACGAACTGGCGCATTGTTGTTTGGCTCATTTAGATGAACAAACCATACCATATGTTGAATATCGACATGATGGAGTAGTTACAGATAAATGTGAAATTGATGCAAATATATTTGCCGGGGAATTGTTAATACCTACAAAAGAACTGCGAACAATACTTTCTAATGAATACCCAAACGCTTTGCCAAAGGTAACAAAATTAGCTGAAACGTTTGCGGTATCAGTTAATGTTATGGCTGAACGATTAAAATATTTAAAATTGCCGTATATTGATGAATGTGATCGTAAGATATATTGCGTGGAGTAATTTGAGAGATGACGGCTAAAAAGAACCATACCACATCTTGTCCAGAAGATAAAAACACTACTGAAATTGATCAAATTTTGTCCGAAAGCAAAGACGAGTTTTTTGCCAAAAAATTAGAGATTGACAATTCTACAGCGGTTATTAATCGACGTACTATTAAAAAAACTAACGATCCAGACACTGCTGATATTCCCGATGAGCAGTGGATGGACGCATATGCTAAGAAATTACGCGAATTATCATCCCCTATTACTTGGGAATATCACAAAAGTGAAATTGAAAACGTTAATAAGATTATCAATACTATATTATCACTGATTAGGTGGGTATCTTTTTTAACAATAATTATAGTAGCAGTTTTTTCATTTTATAATAAAAATTCTGGGGCAATAATCTCGTTAATTACAGGTGGTTTTGTTGATGCAATTTTAGGGGTTTTAGCAGGGATGTTCAATTCAACATTAAAATCCAAAAAGTCGTATTTTGATGCAGAAAGTGAATCGTCTAAATTTGATAAAATGTTGTTTCTTATACACACAATATCAGACTCGAATTTAAAAGACGAGGTCATTTCAGAAGTAGTTCGTAATCATTTTAATATAAATGCTAAGTAATATTTATTCTACGAAGGCAAGAAACAGATAACGATTTGTTTCTTGCCTTTTGTTTTTTGAACGAATTTGTAAACTAGGAAACAGGACTTGCCTCGTTTTGTATTTTTTCAATAACTAAACTACACAATATAAAAATGAATAGGCAATAACGCCAGAAAGAAAAAATCAAAGGAGGCACACATGTTCCCACCACAACGCTACGCAACGGCGGCGGTAAGTCGAGAGATACCGTTCGCCGTTCAATTATTTTTATGGCAGTGCATTGACGCACTGGCTTTTTCGCCCGACTATTTACAGGTGTTTCAGTTAACTAACGA
>JAFWYJ010000015.1 GCA_017517745.1 Clostridia bacterium
CCTGCGCTTGCGGTGAAATCAAGCTTGAGAAGATCGACAAGCTCCCTGCACACGTTCACAGCTTTGACGAGGGTGTGATTCTCACCAACCCGAGCGAGACCACCGAGGGCGTGAAGGTTTACACCTGCGCTTGCGGTGAAGTCAAGCTTGAGAAGATCGACAAGCTCCCCGCGCATACTCATACGTTTGATGATGGCGAAATTCTTACCAATCCCTCCGAGCTTACCGAGGGCGTCAAGGTTTACACCTGCGCTTGCGGTGAAACTAAGCTTGAGAAAATCGACAAGCTCCCCGCGCACGTACACAGCTTTGATGAGGGTGTTGTTGTCGTAAATCCCACCCACTTGACCGAAGGCGCGAAGATCTACACCTGTACCTGTGGTGTGACGCGCGCGGAAACGATCGCAAAAACGGCAGAGCATACCCACGGTGATTGGGAAAATCACAACGACACGCAGCACAAAAAGGTGTGCGCGTGCGGTGATACCGTTTATGAAGATCACACGTTGGCAGACGGTGCATGCGGCGTCTGCGGAAAGCAATCGGCATCCGGCTGCGCGGCATCCGTCTCGGGCATTGCGCTCATCCTTCCCCTCTGCGGCGCGGCATGTCTGATGCTTCGCAAAAAGAAAAAGCAATAAGGTTTGATAAAAATCCGAGGAGCGGCATTCGCCGCTCCTCACGCCGTTTATTTGAACAATTTCATATTATTTTTTCAAAAGCTATTGAAAAGAAGCTCGGGATATGGTATAATACCTCCGTAATCAATCATCTGCTGCCACCGGGTAGCGTGCTTTGGCACTCGCGCACGTCGTTAGGTCTTGGAAGACGTGTGACGGGTGTTTTTTCTTGGAAAGGAATCCCATCATGAAAATCCGAAATCCCTTTCGTTATCTGAACACGTTTGAATACGTTCTTTGGGGCACCTCGCTCTCAGTGGTGACCGCCTCCTTCTTTCTTGGCGGCGGCGAGGGTATCCTCTCTTTTATCGCTTCTCTTTTGGGCGTGACCGCGCTGATCTTCGTCGCAAAAGGCGACGTCACGGGACAGTTTTTGTGTGTCATTTTCGCCACGCTCTACGGCATCGTCTCGTTGCAACAGCAATATTACGGCGAGATGATCACCTACGTTTTCATGAGCGCGCCCGCCTCGATCTTCAGCATCGTCTCCTGGATCCGACACCCCTTTGACAAGGAGAAAAACGAGGTTCGCGTGGCAAAGATGACACCCATCAAAACGATCCTTCTGTTCGCCGCGACGGCGGCGGCAACGCTTTTGTTCTATTTTGTCCTGCGCGCGCTTGACACCGCCGAGCTTGCCGTCAGTACCTTCTCGGTCAGCACCAGCTTTCTCGCGGCATCGCTTCTCTTTTTGCGCAGTCCTTATTATGCGCTGGCTTATGCCCTGAACGACGTGGTTCTGATCGTCCTTTGGGTGATCGCATCGCTCACCGACGCCTCTTCTCTTTCGATGGTGGCGTGCTTTTCGATGTTCCTCTTCAATGACCTTTACGGCTTCTTCAACTGGCTGAAAATGCAACGCAAGCAAGCGGTGATCGACGCCTCGAAAAACGAATAACAAGCAAAAACCGCCCGAGTCTTTGAAAACTCGGACGGTTTTTTGTCATTCCAAACCAAGTGCGTCCCCGAAAACGAAATCAGGGAAAGTCAAACCTCCGTCGAGCAGACGGCATTCCACAAAAGATCCAGCGCGCGCACCGCGGCTGCGGTACGTACCTGTCTGCGAGTCGCTCCCGCGGGCGCGCAAAAGCGCTCGACCGTCACGCCGTTCGGAGAGGCAACACCGAGATAGACCGTCCCCACGGGATCGTCATCGGTCCCGCCGCCGGGACCTGCAAATCCGGTCGCCGACACGGCAAGCGTTGTTCCCAACCGTTTTCTCGCACAAGATGCCATCTCGGCGGCACACGAGGCACTGACCTCGGTGTCGCGTGCGATGACGTTTGCATCCACCCCCAGCACGCCGATCTTGATCTCGTTGGTATAGGTCACAAACGCCCCCGCAAGAACCGCGGAACTGCCGGGAACGTCGGTGATCAGCTTGGCAATCAGCCCTCCCGTGCAGGACTCCGCGCTCCCCACCGTGATCCCGCGGCGAGAAAATTCACGAACCAGTCTCCTTGCCGTGACGGCTTTCGCGCTTCCATTTTGTTCTTTCATAAAGCCCTCCGATCTCATTCCAATTCTCCGTAGATCTCCAAAAGCCGCTCCTCGACCTCGTTCTTTCTTCGGTCAATCTCAGCGGCGCGAACGTAGTCTGCGGCGGCAGAACCGAACAGCTCTTCCTCCAATCGCTCCAGCTCGCGCTCCAGCTCCGCGCATTCTTTCCGTAACCGCTCCATACGCGCGTTCTTTTTCCGCGCTTCGGCGGCGGCTTGCTTGTTTTTGAGATATTGCTCCTTGCCCGATGAGAGCGGAGCCGATGCAACGCTCGCCTCGCCGCTTGCCGTTCTCTCTGCGATCCGCGCCGCCTTGTATTCTCCAAACTCGGTGTAGGCCCTGCCCGCACGGTCAACGTGAAAATCCAACAGATCCCCGGAGAACGCCTCCCCCGGCTTGATCTCGAGAATCCGCGTGGCAAGCTTGTCGATCAGATAACGGTCGTGTGAGACCGTGACGATCGTACCCTCAAATTGCTCCAGTGCGCTTTCCAACGCCTCGCGCGAATCGATGTCAAGATGGTTGGTCGGCTCGTCAAGCACCAACAGATTCATCCTCGACAGGATCAGCTTGGCAAGCGTCAGACGCGCGCGCTCGCCGCCGCTGAGCACCGAAACCGTTTTGAACACGCTCTCACCCGTAAAGCGGAACATGGCAAGCGTATTGCGCACGTCGGTCTCATTCATGGTGGGATAGGTCGACCAAAGCTCTTCCAAGACGCTGTTTTCCGCAGTAAGATTCTGGTTTTCCTGATCGTAATATCCGATCTCGACGTTGTATCCCGTCTCGATCACGCCTCCCGTCGGTGCCAGCCGCCCCAAAATGATTTTGATCAACGTCGATTTCCCGCAGCCGTTCGGGCCGATGATCAGCACGCGCTCCCCTCTCTTGACCAAAAAAGAAAGATCGGAAAACAACTGCCGTCCCGGATATGCCATCGAAAGCCCGCGTGCCTCCAACACGTCGTTTCCCGACGTCAGCGACTCCGAAAACTTCATGCGGATCGCGCGAGGCGCGTCCTGCGGGCGCTCGAGCTTTTCCATCTTGTCCAACAGCTTCTGACGGCTCTCGGCGGCGATGATGTTCCGCTCGCGATTCCATGCGCGTTGCTGGGCAATATAAGCCTCCTGCCGCGCGATCTCCTTCTGCTGATTCTTCCAATGCCGCTCCGCGATCTCGCGGTCGATGCGTCTTTGCTCCATGCTCTTGGTGTAGCCGCCGTTGTAAAGCTTGGCGCGGTGATGCTCGATGGCAAGCGTTTTGTTCGTCACGCGGTCAAGAAAATAGCGGTCGTGTGAGATCACCATGACACATTTCGGATAGGACACCAAAAAGCTCTCCAGCCATGCAAGCGTCGCGATGTCGAGATGGTTAGTCGGCTCGTCAAGCATCAGCACGTCGGGCTCGCGCGAGAGCTGAACGGCAAGCGCCAATCGCGTGCGCTGTCCGCCGCTGAGCGTGGCAACCGATTGCTCCATGGCAAGTCGGTCAAAACCCAATCTCTGCAGGATCGACGCGCATCGGGAGCGAAACTCCAAGCCCCCCTCGCTCACGTATCGCTCGTGCAGATCGGTATATTCGCGGATCACCTCCGCCGTGCCGTCCTTCAGCATTGGCTCAAGCTCGGAAAGACGCGCCTCCGCCGCCAAGAGATGCGGAAACGCGGAATACATCCTGGAGAGCACGGTCTGTGTCTCCTCACCCGCGTCAAACGCACCGTCCTGCGTCAGGACGCCGACGGTCTTTCCTTTTGATAAATAGACTTCGCCCTCCGTCGGTGTCTCCTCGCCCAAAATCAGACGAAACAACGTCGATTTTCCGCATCCGTTGACGCCGATGATGCCAAGCTTGTCGTTCTCCTCAAGCGAGAAGGTCACCTTCTCCAGAATCGGAACGGTGCCGTAGGAGAGAGAAAGATTGTTAATGCTAATTGCCAACATATCTGCAAAATCCCCCTCTCAAAGCTTGGTCTTTGCCTCGATGGCAACGCCCAAAATACGCGCGCGTCCGATCTCAAAATCCTCGGGGGACAGCGTGATCGGCTTATAAGCATCATTCTCGGGCTGAAGCAAAATCTTGTGATTTTTCTTGAAAAAGCGCTTGACCGTTGCGCTCTCTCCGTCCACAAGACAGGCAACGATGTCGCCGTTTTCGGCGTATTGCTGTTTGTGAAAGAGGACGTACGTCCCCTCAACGATGCCGCAGTTTTTCATACTGTCTCCGCAGACCACAAGATAGAAATAGTCCTCGATGTCCTCCACGTCGGCAAATTCACGCCCCAGAAGCGTTTCGTCGGTGACGATCGGCGCACCTGCGCGGATCACCCCGATCACGGGAACCATCTTCTGCGCGCGCAGAGCAAGGTAGGACGCCTCCGCACTCTTCTTTCCCTCATTGGTCCCAAGCAGCTCGTCAAGGCCGACGGAAAAATAGTCCGCGATGCGCGCCAGCTTGTCCGCCTTGGGCGTTGACCGCCCACTCTTCCAATCGCTGAAGGTGGACGCCGAGATCCCCGTTGCCTTCGACACCTGATAGACCGTGACGTTGTGTGATCGAAGAAGCTTTTCAAATGCCACGTATTCCATAATATTGACTCCTTTCGACACGCCTTGTGCAAAAAAACCGTTCAAACAAACAAAAAATTCTTTGCTTTTTGTACAGTTTCACAGAATATTTCTGTTTTCCGAAATATCTATTGACATTAGTTCGGAAATGCGATATAATGAATACACCCAAGTACATTATATCGGATTTCCTTCCAAATGTCAAGGAAAAAAGCAAAATATTTTTATTTTTTCTACAACATCATGCAAGCAAAGCCTTTTTTCGACAAAAAAGCGCATCAATATCGGAAAACAAAGACAAATAGACAAGCAATCGGATTTCCGTACATAACAAAACATTTTTTGGAAAGTTTTTTGTTTTTTTAGTTCGCATTTTCGAAATTCGTGACCAAAAGAGATGTCAAAAAAGCATTTTTCATGCAGGAGGTAATATGATCGAGACCAAACAACCCCAAAAGAAAATCCCGACCGATGACAGAATCGAGCGCACGCGCAATTTTTTGTGTGGATACCAGCTCTGTCTGGATATGCTCAATCTGAGAAAATACGAGCGTCGTCGCACGAAAGCCTTTTCGGACGAGTGCGACTGCGAAGACATTTTGCTCGGCAACGAAGCCTTCTGGCGCGCGAGAATGTATGAAGTCAGCACGCTGATCTCAAGCATGAAAAACGGGCGCGAAAAGCTCATCCTTTATTATCACTACATCCGCGGCGAAAGCATCGAGCATGCCGCAAACCTCCTCGGCATATCCCGCCGCACCGGCTATCGCCTCCTCCAAAAAGGACTCCTCCAAGCCTCCTTCCTTTTGAAAAAAGAAAGGGTTTTGGAACCGTGAGTTTTGTTCGGAAATGGAATTCGCGAGCGCGTTTTGCGAGGTGCGGGGTGAGCTTTTCTCAAAAAGCTTCCCCACAAAAAACTTCTCCACAAAAACCATCGAAAGCATAAAAACATGTTTTTTGCAGATACTAATCAAAAAAACAGGGAGGTTTTTGAGGATGATGAACGAAACAAAAGGTTCGGATATGATTTGTGCCATGAAGAAACACAAAACCGCGATCTATATCGCCCTTGGCGTAACGGGCGGCGTGGCACTGCTCGGCGCGGCAGCTGTCGCCGTCTGGAACTCCAAGCAGCTTCGCACTGCGCGTGCCGTCAAGCGCACGAGCAAAATTCTGTATCAAGTCGGCACTGCGATGCGCAACGTCTCCTGTATGGAGGATCACTGAATCAAAAAACGGAGGGGAAAGCCGCAAAAAGGCTTTCCCCTCTCCGGTTTCCGCGCTCGGTTACTCCGCGGAAATGATATAATCGTAAATCGGCTGACCGCCCGACATGCAAACGATCTCGGCACCCGTGCCAATCTTCTCGCGCAGGATGGCAACCGCACGCTCCGCGCGCGCTTCGTCGATCTCCGCGCCGTAGAAAACCATCACATAGGAAGCGTCGGCAAAGCTCTCTCCGATCGCGGCCAAGCAGTCGGCGTTGTTGTCGGCAGAACAAATGATCTTGCCGTCCACCAAAGCCATGGTCTGTCCGCTGCTGATCTTGATGCCCTCAATCGAGGTGTCTCGCACAGCATAAGTAACCTGCGCCGTTCGCACCGTTTCGATCGCCGCCAGCATTTGGGCAGTGTTGGTCGCTTCGTCGGCGTCGGGGTTGAATCCGATCATCGCCGAAATTCCCTGCGGAACGCTCTTGGTCGGCAGCACGATCACCTTTTTGTCGGAGATCATTTCCGCCGCCTGCGCGGCAACCATCTGAATATTTTTGTTGTTCGGCAACACGTAGACGTTCTTTGCCGGCGTGCGATTCACGCCGTCGATGATGTCCTGTGTGCTGGGGTTCATCGTCTGACCACCGAAGACCGTGACGTCAACGCCAAGATCAAGGAACGCATCGCGGATCCCGTCTCCCATGCAAATGCTGACGAAGCCGAATTCCTTCTCCGCTTTTGCAACAACCGCCTCGGATGCAGCTGACGTCGCTTCCTCGCTCTTTCCCGCTTCACTTGCAACCAAATTCGAATGTTGCAACCGCATGTTTTCGACTTTCAAGGTTTCCAGCTCACCGTATTCCAGTGCCTTTTCGATCACCTGACCGGGGTGGTTGGTGTGGACGTGCAGCTTGATAATATCCTCCGCATCGACAAACACCACGCTGTCTCCGATGCCGCAGACGAGATCGTGGAAATCGGTCGCCGTACCTTCGCCGCGGTATTTTTCCTTCTTTGCGACAATGCATTCGGTGCAATAAGCAAACTCGATGGAGCTTGTGTCAAAATCCGCAAAATTTGCGCTCGCCTCGGTCGCGCCGGTGGTTTCCTTGGCAACCACGGGATTGAACTTGAGCGCAGCAAGCATGCCCGAGATCAGGAACAAAAATCCGTAGCCACCCGCGTCAACCACGTTGGCTTCCTTCAGCACGGGAAGCAGATCGGGGGTCTTTGCCAGCGTTTTTTCACCGGTTTTCAATACGTATCCGAAAAGTCCCGCAGGATCGTCCTTATAGCGTCCCTTCGAAACGCGCTCGACCGCCTTTTCGGCGCAGACGCGCATGACCGTGAGAATGGTTCCCTCGGTCGGCTTCATGACCGCCTTATAAGCCTCATCGGTTCCGCGCTTGAGTGCCGCCGCGATGTCGGCCGCAGTTGCCGTCTCCAATCCCTTGAGCGATTTCGCGATTCCGCGGAAAAAGAGCGACAAAATGGCTCCCGAGTTTCCGCGTGCCGAACGAAGCACCATGTTGGCGATCTTTTCGGCACAATCGCTCACCGTGCCGTCAAAGCCGCTCAGCGTGCGCACCGAAACCATCGTCAGCGTCATGTTGATGCCCGTATCTCCGTCCGGAACGGGAAACACGTTCATATTATTGATGACAACCTTGTTGTTATCCAGGGCGTTTGCCGCCGAGATGACCATGTTGCACAGCGTATGTCCGTCAATTACCATGTCAAATTACCTCTCACTTCCCAAAAAGAACAGCGCCAACGTACCCGGGCCGGAATGCGCACCGATCACGGGGCCGATAAAATCGATCACAACCTGCTTGACGCCAAGCTCCGCCTGCACGCGTCCCGCCAGATATTCCGCGTCCTCCACGCAGTCGCCGTGGCTGATGAACATCACGTCGTTTCTGCCTTCCAGCATCGTCTCCTTTGCCTTTTGGAAGATCGCGTCGATCGCGGCTTTTCTGCCGCGCACCTTGGAAACGTTGATCAGTCTTCCCGCATTGTCCACGTGCATGACAGGCTTGATGTTGAGCAACGAACCGACAACGGCGGTCGCCGCGCTGATGCGCCCGCCTCTCTTGAGGAAGAACAGATCGTCCACGGTGAACCAATGGCAAAGATTGAGCTTGTTGTTCTCCACAAAATCCTTCACGGTGTCAATATCCGAACCGTTCTCCTTCATCTTTGCGGCATACCAAACCAAAAGCCCCTGCCCCATCGAGGCGCAGAGCGTATCGACCGCGTAAAGCTTGCGGTCCGGGTATTGCTCGGCAAGCTCCTGCAGGGCAACGGAACTCGCGGAAAAGGTTCCGCTGAGCGCCGAGGAAAATCCGAGGTAAAGCAGATCCACGTCCTCCTTCAGGATCTCACCGAAAAACTCCAAAAACTGCTCGATGTTCGCGGCGTTGGTCGTCGCGCTCTTCTTTTCGCGCAACATCGTATAAATCGCACGAACGTCATCGGTGCTTTTCGCCTGTCTCTCCACACCGTCCACCATCACACCGAGCGGAACGATGCGCAGGCCGAGTTGTTCGGCTCTCTCAATCGAAAGATCCGCGGCGGAATCGGTAACAATCACATAATTTCTCATAAAATTTTACTCCTTTCCATCGGAAGCGCACCGTTTTTTGCGAGCAACCCGCAGGCGCATTCCGTTGTCCCCGCGCATAGGCGGCATGATCTTATCGTTTTTGCTGTTCAAGCAAGAAAATTTCAGGTTTTTCCGACCTCCGAATCGGTCAATTTTACGAGATGATCCGTGCAATCGCGCTCGTCTGCAACAAGTCTGAAATTGTGATAGATCTTTTGCAGCGTGTCATAAAAAGCCGCAAGCTCCTCTGCCGAAATTCCGGCGGCAACGCGCCCCTGCACCTCCATGCCTTCCTCGGAAATCGAGCGTGCGAGCTGCTCGCCTTTCTCGGTCAGTGTGATGCGCGCGTTGTAATTCTTTCGCTTGCCGTGTCCCGTTTCGGGC
Source organism: Clostridia bacterium (assembly GCA_017517745.1). Taxonomy (GTDB): domain Bacteria; phylum Bacillota; class Clostridia; order Oscillospirales; family CAG-272; genus UMGS1865. The sequence continues at coordinate 8,948 of JAFWYJ010000015.1, forward strand.
ATTTGAACGTAGCCCTCTCGCAAAAGCATCTCGATCTCACGGGATACCAATGAGCGCGAGATCTTACTCTTTGCGGCAAGCTCTGCCGCCGTCAAGCCTTCCGGGTGTGCATGAAGCTCATAAATCCAAAAAATATGAACGCTCTTCACTCCGAACTCCGGAGCAACGTCGATCTTGATTTTGTGAATACATTTATGGATTCCGTCGATCAAAAGCGTGAACAGATAAAATCTTTCCGCAATCATCCTATGACCATCAACCTCCGTTTGTTGATTCAATGAATAAGATGTTAACAAGTGAACATCTCCGTCTATATTATAACACAATCATGTTTACTTGTCAACATTTTTCTGCCAAAGAGAGAAAAAGAATTCAAAAAATTGAAAATTTTAGAAAAAATATTGATTTCTTACCTATATCATAATATAAAAAGCGCAAAAAAACAACCCCCGATCCCAAAATCATCTTCTACTCTTTCGCACAGCACCTCCAACCCCGGTAGAATGGCATTCTACTTGGAGTAGAGTCACCCGTGTGTCGACAAAAAACGCTTCAAAAGGAAAGAAACCGCGGATTTGTCGGGAGGTTCCGCAATTGTTTTTTGTGTGCGAGCTTTTGAAAAAGCGCCCTCCGCACCTCTCGACAAGACTCAGCGGGAAAACTCATTGGCCTGGATATATTCGATGAAGGTTCTCAAGCTTTTTGACATCCATTTATTTTTATGATAGATGAGCTGCTTCCAAATTTCGGTATTCATGTCGGTCACATCAAGATAGCAAAGCGTTCCCGCTTCAATGAGATCCTGTGTCACAAAATCGGGGAGATAGGAGATCATATCACTCTGGGCAAGAACGTGTGTGATCATGTCGGTTCTTCCGATTTCGAGCACGGGGGTGATGTCCAGGGATTTTTTGGCAAGCTCCTTGTCAAACACGCGGCGGTAGCCCTGACCGTACTCGGTCAGAATGAACGGCTCGTTTACGATGTCAGCCATTTTGAGATTGCGCCTGCCGGCGAATTTTGATTTCGCGTTTGCGACAAAGTGCATGGAAAGCGGTTCTTCTCGGGCGATCACGTAATCCTTTCTATAAGAATGGCTGTCAAGCGTCATGATGGCATCGGCTTCGTTGTGGTCGAGCATCTCGAACATGACCGCGGTGTCCGCGGTTGTAAATTTTACCGATATATTGGGATACTTGTTGTGAAAATCGATATAGTGCGAGTTGATGATCTTCTCGCAGACCGAGTCGGGCGTGACAATGTGAATGTGACCGCTGCTTTCTTCCTCTTTCTTGAGATTTTCCTTGAAGCTGTCTGTCAGCGCGCGGATCTGATGCGCGTAGGACACCAACTCGCGCCCGCGTTCGGTCAGCGTGATCGTGTGATTGATGCGCTCAAACAAAAGGCATCCGAGCTCCTCCTCAAGCTGCTTGATCTGAAAGGAAATCGTGGATTGCGAATAGCCGAGTTGCTCCGCCGCTCGGGTGAAGCTGCCAAGCTCGGCAACGTGAATGAACGTGATCAGATTTCTTAATTCCATCATATACCTCCATCATCGAAAAAATCGATGGCAAATATCAAAACCATTCGCTTGACTAATGCTGAGAAGTATTATATAATAAAGTCACACAAAAAACAAGTCCTTTGAGAAAAATTCTTTTCAAAAAAGAAAAAAACGGGGACGGACAACGGAGGAACACAAACAATGACAACCCCACAACTCTACACCGTCATTGCACTCGCGATATATGCCGTGACAATGGCTTTGATTGGCTGTATCAGCTACGGCAAATCCAAAACGCTCGACGGATTTCTCTTGGGAGGAAGAAAAATCGGCGCATGGTCAACCGCTTTTGCTTACGGCAGCGCGTATTTTTCTGCGGTTGTATTCATTGGCTATGCAGGTCAACACGGTTGGAATATCGGCATTGGCGCCGTTTGGATCGGAATTGGAAACACCGTTATCGGATGCTTGCTTTCTTGGCTTCTGTTTGCAAACAAAACCCGAAAGATGACAAAGAAGCTGAACGCACGAACCATGCCGGATTACTTTGAAAAAAGATATGCCTCCAAGGGAATGAAAATTTTGGCGGCGGCAATCATCTTCGTCTTTCTCGTTCCGTACTCCGCAGCCGTTTACAAGGGACTCGGCTCTTTGTTCAGCGCGGTATTTCCGAGCGTTGACACATGGGTGTGGATGCTGATCATCGCGTGTCTTACCGCGGTATATCTTGTCGCCGGCGGATACATCGCAACGGCATATACCAATCTCATTCAGGGTATTATTATGCTTGTCGGTGTCATTTGTCTGGTGGTTGCCGTACTTTCTCACGATGCGGTTGGCGGCATTTCGGGACTGATTGAAAACTTGGGAAAATTCCAGTCGCTTCCCACAGATCCCAATCCCACAACGGGCGCACAGCTGACCGACATCTTCGGCGGCTCGTCTTTCAAGTTCCTTTGCTTCAATATTATGCTCACAAGCTTCGGTACGTGGGGACTTCCGCAGATGATCGGCAAATTCTACGCGATCAAGGATACCGCGGCAATCAAGCGCGGTACGATTATTTCCACAATCTTCTGCATCGTGATCGGTTGCGGCGCATACCTGATTGGAAGCACCTCGCGTCTGATCCTCGGCGGTCAGCTTCCCGAGGGCGGAGTCGATGCCGTTATTCCCGCGCTTTTGATGGAGGTTCTCGGCGGCGGAACGCTCGGCATCATCCTGCTTGCCATCATCATGATCCTGCTTCTTTCCGCGTCTATGTCCACGCTGGAAGCGGTGGTTCTGACCTCCGCCTCCGCAGTCGCGGTCGATTTGATTCCTGCCGTGAGCAAAAAAGAAATTCCCGCGAAAAAGCAGATGCTTCTCACGAGAACCCTTTGCCTTGTTTTCGTGGCATGCTCGTTCGTTTTCGCAACGCAGAACATTCCGATCATCGTCAGCCTGATGTCCTTCTCTTGGGGAATCGTGTCGGGTTGCTTCATCGGTCCGTACATTTGGGGACTCTTTTCCAAAAAGATCACCAAGATCGGCGCGTATGCGGGCATTCTCTCGGGACTGCTCACCGTTGGCGGTGCAACTCTTGTGATCTCTCTGAACTCCGGTTTTGGTGCGGCTGCTTCCAAGTCGCCTGAAATGGGCGTTGCGGCAATGGCGATCTCCTTCGTTGTCGTTCCCGTTGTCAGCTTGCTGACAAAAAACAAGGCGAAAGAACAAGAGCGTGTGGAAGAGATCTTCACTTGCTACAAAGAAGAAACCGAATAAGACGCGTAGGGCAGGCTTGCTGCCCTACGTTTCAAAATCAAAATCAACAAAAAATTGCGACAAAAAAAGCCCGCACGATTGTGCGGGATTTTTTGGAGCTGGTAATCAGAATCGAACTGATGACCTCGTCATTACCAATGACGTGCTCTACCGACTGAGCCATACCAGCGTCTTGCGACTCATGTATTATAACAGACTTTGAGACGTTTGTCAAGGGTTTTTTTGAAAAAATTAAAAATATTTTGCGAATTGCTTGAAAAAACTTGACTTGACGTCAATCCGCATGATACAATAAAGCAACTCAAGGAAAGCGAGGTTTGCAAATGAAAAGTGAAATTTTGATTCATCCCGAAGAACTGACCGAAAAGCAGATCGACCGCATGGCGTCGCGCGGTGTCAACGTGCTCGGACTCCATCCCGTGGGCGGTGACAGTGCCGTCGACTCCCTGAACCGACTGTTGGCGCAAATTGAACAGCCCTCTTTCCGCATCCTTTTGGACTACGCCGCAGAATGCGGTCTGGAAATTGAATACGAAATGCACGCCGCAAGCTATCTGCTCCCGCGCGAGCTGTTTGAGACGCATCCGGAATACTTCCGCATGAACGAGGACGGCGAGCGTGTCGCCGATTACAATTTCTGCGTTTCCAATTCCGAGGGACTTGAGATCGTTGCCGCTCGCGCCGCAGAGCTGGCGCACAGACTCTATCGCAGTCGCCCCGCCTACTATTTCTGGATGGACGACATCCGCGAAAAGCCCTGCCACTGTCCCGCGTGCCGCAAGCTGTCTGTCGCGGAGCAACAGCTGACCGCACTCAACCGCATGATCCGCGAAATCCGCAAAACGATTCCCAACGCGAAAATGGCGCACATCGCCTATCTCGATTGCATCGACGTGCCGCACGCAGTCAAGCCCGAGGAGGGGATCTTTCTGGAGTTCGCGCCGATCGAAAAATATAAAGACCGCCCCGACCGCACGCGAGAGGAGGAGGAGCGTCGCATGATGCCGCTTTTGTTGGATTATTTCGGCAAAGAGGACGCCAAGGTCTTGGAATATTGGCTCGACAACTCGCTCTTCTCTCACTGGAAGAAGCCTCCCAAGCCCTTTTCCGCCGATCCCGAAAAGGTCAAAGCCGAGGTTCTCGATTATGCCGACGCGGGCTTTTCTCTGATCGCCACCTTCGGATGCTACCTCGGCGAGGACTACGAGGCGCTTTACGGCGAACCGAATATTACGCCGTTTACCGATGCATTTCTTTGATATCGAATCCCACCGTTCCCCCTCCGAACGGTGGTTCTTTTATTTTTTCGAAAAATTTTGAAATTATTTGATATTTTTTTGTAATTACTATTGACAATCATTTGATTATATGTTATAATTTAGAAAAAGCAACAAGCGGTTGCAAAAAGAAAGGTGGGATCAAATGAAAAACATCAACCAAATCAAAGCCGCCGTATTGGCGCAAAATCCGGACCTCAAGCGATTTCGCGCAAAGAAGTTAGCCGTTTTCTTCCTCAAACTGGCAGGACTGGAGGCTTTGGCGGTGGCACTCACGGCTGCTCTGCTTTCTCACAAAATCGTCGCCGCAATTCCCATCGGTGTTGTGCTGGCGCTTCTGTTGCCGTTCTTGGTTCTGAAAGCACACAAATTCTTTGTGTTTGGCGTGCGGCTGGGAAAGGTCGTTGAGGTCAAGATCGTTCAGCGGAGGGCGGACTCGCAAAGAGGTTGGCTCTGGGGATATGCGAGCATGACCGATAGACAGTTTGCCGTTTTTAAGCTCGAGGATGAAAAAGGACATACCTCCTACGTTGAGCTGGAAGCGCGTTTTCATGCCTGCATCTACGAGGGCGACGTGCTTCTGCGCCTGGCGGGAGTTCCCTACCCCATCAATCTCAAGCGTCACACCAAAGCCCTCTGCCCCATTTGCGGCAATATCATGCCGCGCGAGAGCACGCGTTGCGTCGGCTGTGACGCCGATGTGGTGCAGACGCTTGGAAATTTTGAAGAAGTTACAAAAACAAGGAGTGATTTCTCATGAAAGACATCAAACAGATCAAAGCCGCCGTATTGGCGCAGAATCCCGACGTCAAGCGGTTTCGAAACAGACGGCTGACGGCATTTTTCGTCAAGCTGGTAGCCATCGAGGCAGTCGTGGTCGCACTCACGTCAACCTTGATTGCGCACGGAGTGGTCGCCGCAATTCCCGTCGGTGTTGTGCTGGCGCTTCTGTTGCCGTTCTTGGTTCTGAAAGCACACAAATTCTTTGTGTTTGGCGTGCGGCTGGGAAAGGTCGTTGAGGTCAAGATCGTTCAAAGACACATAGAATCACAACATGGCTGGATAAGAGACAACTGGGTATTGGGCGCGAACTATGGACAGTTTGCTGTCTTTAAGCTTGAGGACGAAAAAGTCCGCATCTCAAAGATCGAGCTGGAAGCGCGCTTCCACGAGTGCATTTACGAGGGCGACACGCTTCTGCGACTCGCCGGAGTGCCCTATCCGATCAATCTCAAACGCCACACCAAAGCCCTCTGCCCCATTTGCGGCAATATCATGCCGCGCGAGAGCACGCGTTGCGTCGGTTGCGACGCGGCGGCAGTACCGAATTTTGAAAATCTTGAAGAAAACAAGGAGATCACGTCATGAAACGAGGCATTTTATTCTTTTATAACATGGGAACCTTCACAACCATTGGACGAATCGCGCTCATCCCCTTGATCTGGATGCTCACAAGATTCGTTCCGCCGGCATATTACGTGTGTCTTGTGCTGTTTGTGATATCCCTGATCCTGACGGTCATTCCCGCCCCCGCCGACAGAACAATGCTGCGCGTCATCGAAAAACACCGCGAAGAAACCAAACGACAGATGCGAGACAGATGCGAGATTCGCAACGAAGAAAAGTTTGTCATCCTTCACGCCTATCGCAAAAAGGGTACCATGAAGCTTCGCCGCCGCGTCGGTCGCGACGTGATCTATCCGCATCTTGCAAGCTTTGTGTTTGCCGAGCACGGAGACAAGAAATTCTTGATGATCGCAAAAAAGTCGCTCCTGAAGGCAACACCGACCGACTACGAGCTGATCAAACTGCATGATCCGAGTGAGCTGGAAGCCTTCCGCATCGAGTCGGATCCGAACGCCAAGAGCGAGGCTGTGGCACAACTGACACTCTATACCAAAAATGCGCCCGAAGGCATCACCGTCTTCGCCAAAAACGACTATCACTACCGCGATTTCGTGAAAGCGATGCAGAGCGTGTCAAATGGTTGATCGGTTCAAAATGCGATCGCGGGGGACGCGATCGTGGGGACGCTATTGAAAAAGGACGCGATCGTGGGGGCTTCTTGAAAGAAGCCCCCACACCCCCAAGAACTTTTCGGGTAAGGGGAAAAGGAAAGGCTTTATCTGTACGCTCCGAATGAGCAATTGCTCCCCTGCGATAAAAGTTTTTGAAGAGTTCAGAGAAACTTTTTTCAAAAAGTTTCTCTGGTCGCCGAAGGCAAAAAAAGGGGGAGCTTTTCTCAAAAAGCTTCCCCACAAAAAGGCATACCGTCAAATCAACTTGTCGGCGCGCAAACGAAGGCGGCCTTTTTTTGTTTCGCCGTCAAAGGCGCGAAGAATGAATCTGCCGAATCCCCGCGCTGAGATGGTTGCGGGTGGAGTCAGCGTCAAATCGACACGCTCGCAAGGCTCAAAATCGACCTCGACCAAACCGGAACGGATCGCGCTTTGCGAGTCCTCGCGCGAAAGCCCTGTCAGCGATGCGATTACACAATCAAGCCGAGCGGATGCTACCGTCGAGGAAATCGGCGCGTAGACCTTTCCGTCGGTGAAGGAGGCGTCGAGCGTATAGAAACGGCACTTGACCGTATCGGAGCCGACCTTGGAGAGCGATTCGACCAGGAAAGTCGCCAAGGTCTGTGGACAAAAGAGGACCGCCTCGCACTCGTTTTGCACGGCGAGATCGCCAAGCGCATCGCGAGAAAGTCCCAAGCCGAGGATCGCTCCCAAATAGTCCCGGTGCGTCAGCTTGCGGAAACCGCTTCCCGTGATCCGCACGGCAGAGACCGCGCGTACCGCATCCTCCTCGATCAGCGCAAGAACCGCTTCATCCTCGCAGTTGGTCGGAATTTTCTCCAACAGTAGCGTCAGATAATCCGGCAACAAAAAGAGGCACGCGCGCTCGGCAGTACCGTATCCGCCGAAAAACCACGCCGCCTCCCAAGCCCCGCGGACGCGCAATTCGCGCTCCGCCTGCTTTCGCTGTGCGGGTGTCAGAAACGGAAGCACCGCCACTTCACCGCGTGCCGCTTTTTCGATTGCATCGCCAAGTCGCGCCGCAAGCATCGCCGCGCCGTTGTCTCGTTCCCCCATCACAAAGAAATCACCAACGTCTGGAGCACAGACAGAAGAATCCACGTCAAAAGGAACGGGATATCCAAAGGAAGTCCTTCAAACCAATGCATCTTTTGACAAAGCGCCCGTATGGGAAGGATCACAGGTTCGGTCACGATCAGCAAAAACGTCGAAATCCGTCCCTCTTGCATGGGATCAAACCACGAAAAGATGGCGCGCAAAAGCATTGCGATCTGCAAACCGCTGATGAGAACGTCAACCGTTCTCTGCAACACAAAAAAGACGATCGCCCCGGTGTTCATCCGATCCTCTCCTTTCCTCAATCAAACCATAATAGCATCAAAGGGCTGTCCCAAACTCACATTTGAGACAGCCTCTCGCGAAATGCGCCACGGATGCAAGCAAACGCGCAACCGTAGCACTTCCGTTTCAACGGATCAAGCCTGTCCGTCGACAAAGATCTCCTCTTCGTACGTCTCAAACTCCTCAGCGGCAGGCACTTCGGGAGCTGCGGGAGAAGCAGGCTCGGGCGTCTCATCGGGGGCGAATCCCGAAATATCCACGCCTGCGGGAGAAACGACAATGGTGCTCTTGTTGGTCATGATCATCTCGCCGCCCAAAACGTAAGCAACGCCTGCCAAAAAGTCGACCAAACGGTGCGCCTTGTCCTTGCTCAGATTGCTGATGTCAAGAATCACGATGCAACCTTCCTTGAGCTTGTCCGCGATCTTGGTTCCCTCGGTGTGTGTCTTGGGCTGAAGCAGCTTCACCTCGACCTTGTCGGGGCTTGCGGGACGAATTTCAGACTCCTTGCGCGCCGGGCTGTCCATTGCGGAAACGTCCGTTGCGATGTCGGAATCCATTTCCATTTTGATATCCTCCGGCATGATGTAGATATCGCTGTCGTCATAGTCCTCTTCCAGATCCGCGTTGTCATTTCTGACAAATTTCTTCAACAAATTCATTTTGTCATCCTCCGTTCAAATTATGATATGTTTATTTTTTATTTTTTAAAAGATTGATGGTTCGCCTTGCGGTTCGGCAAAAAGCGCACGTCCGACGCGTACCACGTCGGCTCCCTCCTCGATCGCCGCCTCAAAGCTTTCCGACATTCCCATCGACATGATCGGCTTACCTATATTATGGAGGTTTTTTTGCCAAATGTCAAGACATTGTCGATAAGTTTTTTGAAAATATTTTCGATAGTCCTCGTTTTTCTCGCATTTTGGCGCCATCGTCATGAATCCACGATGTCGAATGTGCGGATATTGGGAAAGCTTTTCGCAAAATGCGGCAACCTCGTCGGGATGCAGTCCGCTTTTGCTCTCCTCCAGCCCGCTGTTGATCTCCACCAGAACGTCCATCACAATCCCATGCTTTGCCGCCTGCTTTTCGATCTCCTTGGCAAGAGATTCGCTGTCGAGCGAATGGATCATGGAAACCTTATCAATGATGTATTTGACCTTGTTCGTCTGAAGCGTTCCAATGAAATGCACGCGCAGGCCCTCACGGTCCAGCTCCTCCCAACGGGCAAGCAACTGCTGCACGCGGTTCTCTCCCACGTCATTCACCCCCAGCACACGGTGCAAATAATTGACGTGTGCCGTGTCGGTATATTTGATCGCAGCCAACAGCGTGACCTCGCGGTCGCTGTGCTCCGACGCGCGTCTTTGCTTCGCCGCCTCGATCCGCTCACGAATCTCTGCGACGTTTTGATCCATGTATTGCAATTCGGAACTGTTCATCGGTACACCCTCCCATCATACAAATCCTTACCTGCCGTCACCAACACGTCATGCAGGGCAAGATACTCTTTGCCGCGATCCCCCTGCTCGGCAACCACGACGTAACCTTCTCCGCGGTGAAGGATCTCCACACGCCGAAAATGTACGGCACTGTCAGAAAAGACGTAAACGCCCTCGACGCCGTTTTCCACGTGCAACGCGCTCTCGGGAATGTAGTATCCCGAAAGGCTTCCCACCTGGATCTCCACTCGCTGTCGGCGCAGATAGAGAAACTCCGTCGGCACCTCATCGCTGTGAAAGATCACGGCGAACGAGCCGTTCTCTTCTTCGGAGATCCGATCGCAGCGCATCCGCAGGGTGACGTCGCGGTTATCGGGGAAGCGGAGCGAATAGCTCCTTCCCTCCTCCAAAAGCTCTGCCGATTGTGCCGTCAGCACGATCGCAAGATACCAATCGAAATCATACACCATTTTCCCAACCGCAAAACCTTCTTGCGCACCGTGCGGTGTCTCAAAAAGCTCTTGCAGGCGACTCGGTGTCAAATTTTCAAGTGCCGCGGTGCAAAACAGACTTTCGTAACCGTCTACGTGCGTGCGGTCATAAAAATAGCCCGACGATTTTTCGCTGTAAAGCGTCAGCGGCGTTCCCGTCAAAAGACGGCTTCTCGCCTCTTTGAGCGAAGCAAGCGTTGCGCGCATTCCCTCCGACGAACCGGTCAGCACGCCGTATTGGTTGAGCGCGATCTGCATCGCATCGCTCCAATCGGAAAGCCCGCTCCAATCTCCCGTCCGTGCGGCACGGCAGATTGCCAAATAATCGGCATTTGCCTCGGCGCGGAATCCGTCGGCGGAGGAAAGCGATCCATCCGTCTGCAAGCCGTCCTCCAACACGCCGATCAGGCGGTTGATGGCATCCAGCTCGGTCTGCGCCGCCGCAAGCCCCTCCGCATCTCTGCCAAAGTAGACCTCGGTCAGCTTGACGTTGCGGCTCACCTTGATACCGCTCTCGGCAAAATCGTGAATCAGCCCCGCGTTCGAGGTCTTCAAAACCTCTTCATCACGGAACAAATACGCCTCTCCGCTCGCTGTCAGACGCTCGGTGTAGCTTTGCACGGGTAGCTTCATCAAGCTTCCCTCGGCAGAAGAAAAGACGTGATACACCGTGTAAACAATCAGCCCCAAAAGTGTCAGAGACACCGCGAAGCGCATCAGATATTTTTCCAAAAAAGCTCTTCGTGTCAAGGCTCCACCGCCCTTCCCGGCGAGAACTCGTCCTCACGGAAGCAAGCGATCGCCCGCTCAAGCAGCGCATCCGGCGGCAATATGCTTCCATTCTCAAGCGCGTCGATCCACTTGACGTAATCCTTTGCGCCAAACCACGTGAGCTGTCGCTTGGCATAGCGTCTCGTTGCACGCTTGAGCACCTCGGTTGCCTCGGCAAGGCTTTGCTCGCCGCGAAGATGCCCGAGAAGCTCCTTGTAGCCGATCGCCTGTGCCGCGGTTGCGTTCTGTTCGAACACGCCCTCCACCAAAAGCGATCTCGTTTCCTCCAAAAGTCCGTCCGCCAGCATCGCGTCAACGCGTTTGTCGATCCGCGCGTAAAGGACCTCACGATCCTCATAGCGAAGTCCGATCACCGTGGCATCATACGGCGAATCCGCTTGCCGAGATTGCAGATCCGCCTGCGTTTTGGTCATGCCCGTCGTTTCAAAAATTTCCAGCGCGCGGACCACGCGCTTGATGTTGTTCTCGTGAATTGCCGCCGCGCTTTCGGGATCGACCGCAGCAAGCCGCGCATGAAGCGCGTGATTCCCCTGTTCTCGCGCGAGAGCAAACAATTTCTCGCGCAACGCGGGATCCCCCTCGGTCTCCTCAAATCCGCCGCCGCGCAAAAGCGCGTCGAGGTAAAGCCCCGTGCCTCCGCAAAGGATCGGAAGCGCTCCGCGCGAAGCGATCTGTGCGATGATCTCCCTCGCCGCCGTTACGTAATCGGCACAAGAAAAGCTCTCCTGCGGCTCCACGGCATCGATCAGATGATGCGCGATCCCCCGCCGCTCCTCGGCACTCGGCTTTGCCGTGCCAACGTCCATGCGACGGTAGATCTGCATGGAGTCGCAAGAAACGATCTCGCCGCCAAGCCTCTCGGCAAGCGCCACCGCCAAAGCACTCTTTCCGCTCGCGGTCGGTCCCACGACGGCAAGAAGGCGGATTCGCTCATTGTTCGCCATTTTGCGGCCTCCTCGACTCTGCTTCCGTCTCGTCCTTTTTCATCGGAGTGCCGTCCGACGGCGTCTTGCGCGAAATCGGAAACGGAATGGCATTCTCTCGAATCGCCTGACGCAAAAATATATTGATGGCGGTTGACAGATCCAAGCCGAAATCCGCAAACAACTCCTGCGCCTTCGCCTTGGTATCGGAATCTATGGTAATGTTTGTCGATACCTTTGCCATGCTCGTCACTCCTTTCCACATCATTATAACATATTACAAACACTTTGTCAACACTTTATGCGCATTTTATATTGATTTTATTCAAAAAATGATCTCTTGAAAAGAAAACAGTTTTTGTAGAAGGGTTTTTGTGGGGACGCGTTTTTTTGTGGGTGGCTTTTGAAAAAGCCACCCCCTTTTTTGCCTTCGGCGACCAGAGAAACTTTTTGAAAAAAGTTTCTCTGGACTCTTCAAAAACTTTTATTGCATGGGTGGAAACGTAATTGTTTATCTGTACGCTCGACCAATCAATCGCTCCCGCGGCCGGCGGCGACCTGCGATAGCAGGCACGCCGAACGATGTTTGCCTTCGGCAAGAGATGTTGGCTTCGCCGAACGAGGCGCGGCTTCGCCACATTTTGAAGGCAAACATCACTTCTCCACCCAAAATGGCAAGAAAAGTTGTTTGGATTTGGCTTTTGTGATTCAAATTTTGATTTGTCGCACACTTTGTTCGCACAAGCCTTGTAGGGGCGATTCACGAATCGCCCCTACGGTGTTTCGTTCATTCGTTCGTTGAAATGAGACACCGATAAATCCCAATTTATCTTGTAGGGGCGTGCATTGCACGTCCGCCTTCATCGGCAATAAATATCCACCCGCATAGCGGGTGGATATTTATTTCGGTTTTCCTCTCGCCGCAAGGACAAGCAAAGGTCTTCACGCCTTCGCTCAAATGGGTTGCAGGCGTAGTGATCACACCGTCATCCCACTCATGTTCATGCGTTGCCCCACATGCGGTACACACGTAATTTTCAAAATCATGGAACTGAACTGTTGCGGGAACATCCTTGTTCCAGTCGCTTCCTTTAAATATTGCATCCCATTCTTCACCCGTTCCACAGTAGACCAGCTTGGTCAAGCCCGTGCAACCGTCGAATGCAGAATACCCAATGATCGTAACGCTGTCGGGAATTGTGATGCTCGTCAAGCCCGTGCAATTCGCAAATGTCAAATAGCCAATGCTCGTGACGCCGTCTTCAATTCTTACAGATTTGATAAACTCCCTGTAAGCCGCCCCTTTGTAAAGTCTTTTTATCATTTTCCCATCCGTATGATTTTGGGGCATCCGATCGGATGCCCCTTGGCTGTTTTTGAGGTTTATGCGACTTGGTTGCTCTCTTTTCTCCGTAATCGTTTGAGCATGGAATGCAACTTCGGGGTATTATATCTGAGTGCGAGCGTCGGCAGGATATTGAGAAACAAATTGACGGTCGCGACGGGAAGCGCGAGCGTCAGCGAGCAGACGTTCGGGAGCGTCAGCATCGCCAAAAATCCGATGGGATAGGAAAGCCGGTGCGTCAGAACCCCCTTGTTACACTCGATGATAAATTTCTCGATGTATTTCGGGTTGCTCGGCTCCTTCACGTGCTTTTTGCTGAAGCCACCCAGTCCTCCAAGCTCCCAAACCTTGTCCTTCCAAAGGCGAACCTTCAGCTTTTTGTAAAGATCCCGCTCCTTTTGGGAAACTCGGTAGAGCCGATTGTCCACCCCGAACCATTTGTCGGGCATCTTATTGATCAGAAAGGCAAGCAGACCGTCAAACGCGAACTGCAGGGCGGTACACCAGATCACGGCGAGGATGACGTAATGCCACGCGGCTGTGCCAAACGCGATATTGACCGCGGAAATGATCGCCATGGCGATCCCGATGATGGAAAGATAGAGCTTCATTTTTCACCGTAAACAAGAGGCTTTTGGTAAAATTCCTCGTAAACCTTTACCCACGCCTCATAGTTTTCCCGTTTCATTTTTTCTTTCGCCTCATTCTTTGAGAGTGTCGCGTCGGGATGGATGGCAGGCAGAATGTGGATCGTGTATTCCTGCACGAAAAATCCGTCGCCGTCCGGAACGTCACTGTCCTCCATCGTGATAAAAATCGGCACAACGGGGACTTTGTTTCGCACCGCCAACGTGAAAGCCCCGTCCTGCAGAGGCTTGGGCTTGCGATAATTCCACCACATGCTTTGCTCGGGATAGATCAAAACCGTTTCGCCGCGTTCCATGAGCACCTTGAAGGCGCGCAGAAACTTTTTCATCGTTGCCGTCTGACTCGAAAGCGGAAGCGTGTTGCAGTGGCGCATAAAAAGTCCGAACGGCTTTGGCGGGTTGGTATAGTTCCCTTCGCGAATGACCTTGTAGAGCATTTTTCCGCCCATGTGCTCGCGGAGCGCCACCCAAACCGCGTAATTGTCACATACGCTGAAGTGATTGCAGGTCACGATTCTTCCGCCCTCGACCGCGTCAAAATGCTCGATGCCGCGCACTTCCTTGACGATCAGTTGACGCTTGGCGATCATTTTGTCAAAGAAGCGAGCACCCGCGATATTGGCGATTTTGTTTTTGATTTTGCTTGACAGCTTTTCATTCAGATAGTCCACCTGATCCGGCATCAGCGGATAGGTCTCGGGATCGTCCTCGACGTCCTGATGCCATCTCTCTTGCTTTTCGAGCTCGGCAATGCGGCGCATCAGCTCCAGCTTGTGAGAAGATTGTTCCATTCCCTTTACCTCAATTTTCGCAAAGCGTTTTTGAGAACGTTTCATCGGATTCGACGATTCTCAGCGCGTGCGCGATGATTTCTTTCGCCATGGCTTCTCGTTTTGCCCGCTCGGCATCCCCGAAGCTCTGCTTTTTGGCGAGGATCTGCTCATAGAATGGGGAGCGCTCGGCATAATGCCAAAAATGCTCACCGTCCGAGACGTCATCGTATTGCCACGGTTTTTTGTAGAGTGCATAATGCACGATGTTCTTCCTGCCTTCGCAAAGCAGAGGCATCGGCTCCTTGTTCCATCCGTTCGGCAGAACGAGGATCTTGCCCAGACACAAATAATTCAAATACGCCTGATCGGGATCGAGAAGATCGAAGTCGTGCTCGGTGATCAGTCGAACAAATTTGTCCTCAATGTTGTTTTTTCTGAACGCGGCGAGATTCATCAGAAGGACACCGGCGTTGACGTATCCGTCGGGATCGACGCCCAACGCGACTTCGGCATATTGGCGAAATTCTTTCGTGTTTTGCACGAACTCTTCGGGTGCAGCCCCCAGAATATTGTCTCCCAGATCCACGTGATAAAGCTCGGATACGTCACCCAGCACCACGAGATCGCAGTCCAAATAAATGACTTTGTCATACTGCGGGAAAAGCGAGGCGATGAAAAGACGGTAATAGGTCACGATCGAAAAATGATATACGTTCTTGAAGCGGTCCTTGATCTTCGCCAAGTCGTGCGAAATGTCAATGAACTCAATGCAAAAGCCGGGACGCTCGTTTGCCTTGACGAGCAAAACGTTTTCAGATAGAAGCCCCGTATGCAAAACGATGATGCGATATTGATAATCCTTGCTTGCATTCTCAATCAAAGAAAGGATCGCCACGTCAAGAAAGGGAATATAATTGTCATCGGTGGAAAAGAAAATCGGGATCTCTTCGCGCATCTGCTGTACTCCTTCGGTTTGATTTGTTGTATCCGATCTCATTATATCCGATTTGCTCGGAAAAGTCAATCTAATCATTCGCAAATTCTGTCTACACATCCGCCACGGGGGAGTAGAGAGCTTCAAATGCGGCTCTACTCTCGGTAGAATTGCCGCCAAAGCCTCCATTCCCAAGAGAAATCGATCGTTTTTTCTTGCTTTTTCAAGAAAATCACGTAATTTCACGGAAAAGAGCGTCTAAAAATCGCGCTTCTCCTGTTTTCAAGCAACGCCTCAAAAGAAGGAAACGAGAGAGAGGAGAACATCCTCTCAAGAAGTTCTCCTCTCTACAAATTCGGGTGTTCCAAATCAATCAGTCTCTTCTTTTTTCCTCGATCATGCGGCAAAGCGTTTCTTCGTCGATGATCTTCACACCGAGATTCTGTGCCTTGGTCAGCTTGGAACCCGCAGCTTCCCCCGCGACCACGAACGAGGTCTTGGAGGAGACCGAGCCCGCCACCTTGCCGCCCGCCGCCTTGATCATGGCCGCCGCCTCGTCACGCGTCATGATGGGAAGCGTGCCGGTCAGCACAAAGGTCAGCCCCGCGAGAAAATCGTCCGCGGGCTTTGCGGTGGCGACCGTGACCAATCCCGCCTCGCGCAACCGCTCGCAAAGCTCCGTATTTTGCGAATGCGAGAAAAAATTCACCACACATTCCGCCGTGATCTGTCCGAAGTCTTCAATGGCACAAAGCTCCTCGACGGTTGCGTTTTGCAAAGCCTCCAGCGTGCCGTAGCGCGCCGCCAGAGCTGCCGCCGCGACCTCGCCCACGTTGCGAATACCGAGCGCGTAGATCAGACGCTCAAGTCCCGCTTCCTTCGAACGCTCGATGGCGTCGATCAAATTCTTTGCCGATTTTTCTCCCATGCGCTCCATGCCGGCGATCTCATCGGCTCTGAGCGAATAGAGATCCGCCGCGTCGGCGATCAGATGATTTTTGAGCAGCGCATCGACGATCTGCGGTCCGAGTCCGTCGATGTTCATCGCATCCTTGGAGGCGAAATGCTCGATTCCGCGCGAGAGCTGCGCGGGGCATCGGCTGTTGGTGCAACGCGTCGCCGCGCCCTCGTCGGCATCGTAAAAGACAGGCTCTCCGCAAGAAGGACAGTTCGCGGGCATACAGAACTCACGCGTGTTCTCTCCGCGCAGCTCCTTGTGCGAGCGCACCACCTCGGGGATGATGTCGCCCGCCTTTTGGACGGTGACGATATCTCCGATGCGGATGTCCCGTTCTCTGATGAATTCAAGGTTGTGAAGCGTCGCGCGCGATACCGTCGTACCCGCAAGTCGCACGGGAGACAGCACCGCCGTGGGCGTCAAGACGCCCGTCCGACCGACGGCAACCGTGACGTCCTCAAGCTTCGTCTGCTTTTGTTCGGGCGGAAATTTGTAAGCAACCGCCCATTTGGGGGTGTTCGTACCCTCTCCGAGGCGGATCCTTTGCGAAAGATCGTCAATTTTGACAACAACTCCGTCAATGTCATACGCCAGATTTTCGCGCATTTCTCCCAATTTTTGAATGTGCGCGACGATCTCATCGGCGGTCTTGGCACAGGTGCGCGCCTCCAAAACGTGGAAGCCGAGCGCCGTCAAGCGATCGAGGGTTTCGGTGTGAGAGCGTGCCTCTCTGCCGTCGGCATAGAGCGAACCCTCCTGCAAATTGAAGATGAAAGCGTCGAGCGACCGCTCCGCCGCCACCGCGGGATCGAGCTGACGAAGCGAGCCCGCCGCCGCGTTTCTCGGGTTTGCAAGCAGTGCCTGTCCCTCCGCCTCGCGCTTGCGGTTGAGACGCTCAAAGACGCGTCTCGGCATATAGACCTCGGCACGGACAGTCAGCGTCAGCGGCTCGCTCAGTTGCATCGGGATCGAGAACACCGTGCGCAGATTTTGCGTCACGTCCTCACCCACAAATCCGTCACCGCGCGTCGCGCCTTGCACGAAAATCCCGTTTTCATAGCGCAAAGAGACCGAAAGACCGTCGATTTTTGGCTCCACCGAGTAGACGGGTGCCTCCACGCTCTCGTCCACGCGAGCAAGAAAATCTCTCAGCTCGTCAAACGAAAACACGTCGGAAAGCGAGTTCATCTGCACCGTGTGCGAGACCTTTTCAAACTTGTCCAACGGCTTGCCTCCCACGCGTTGGGTGGGAGAGGCGGGATCGTACAGCTCGGGGTGCTCCGCCTCAAGCTGCAATAGCTCCGCATACATGCGGTCATATTCATAATCCGAGATCTCGGGGTCGTCGTCCACGTAATAACGCTTGGCGTGATACAGCAGCTTTGCCCGCAACTTTCGGATCTTTTCGGCGATCTGTGTCATGTTCTTTTCCTCGCTTTCGGCATCGGAATAAAAAAAGCGTCCTCTATGCACGCTCTTTTATTATTATACCAAATTTTTTCCGTTCTGTCAATGCCTCTTTTTTCTTTCTTCAAAAATTTTTTATCCAAAATGACGAACTCTCCGTCAATCCGGAGAAATCATTTGTTTCATGTTTACAAGAACGCGCGGATATGGTATAATAAAGTTGCAAGGATCCCAGAGTCCTGCAAGTCCCATTGAAAGGAAGGAAGCCGCATGAAGATTACCGTAGTTGGCAGACAAATGAACGTCTATGAGGAAATGAAGCTCCTCATCGAAAAGAAACTCAAAAAGCTTGACAAATTCTTCGCCGGGGAGGGTGACGCGACGGTCACACTTTCCTGTAAGCATAATCAGAAATATATCGAGCTGACGATTTCCGCGGGCGGTGCCCTCTTCCGCAGTGAGGTCGGTGCCGACAGCTTCCGCGACGCACTTGACGATGCAGTCAGCAACATTGAGCGTCAGATCCGCAAAAACAAGACCAAACTTGCAAAAAGACTGCGCCAGGGCAGCTTCATCCCTCCCTCCGAGGAGGAATTCGACGACACTCCCCTCGACGAGGAACAGATCCTGCGCACCAAGACCTACGACACCAAGCCCATGTCCCCCGAGGAAGCGATTCTGCAAATGAATCTTTTGGGACACCAATTCTTTGTATTCAAAGATGACCAGACCGGCGCGACCTGCGTGGTTTACGCGCGGCGTGACGGTGCATACGGTCTGATCGTACCCGAAGCAGAGTAACCGCCCACAGGCGGAACTCACGTGCCGAAAGGAGAACAGTATGAACGTCAAAAATGAGGGCAGTCCGCCCAGATAAGAAGCACCGGCTCAAATGCGAACGCATTTGAGCCGGTTTTTTGATTCTTTATACGGTTTCGGTCTCTTCCTCGGCAAGCGTGCCGTCACCGAGCAATTCCTCCATACTCGCCTCACACATACGCGCGTCGGCTTCATCCAAAAGCTCGCGCACGGTCAGGCGCATCCTTTTTTTGCGCTCGGGTTCGTAAGCGATCAAAGCTCCGCCGAGAAGCCCCGCGATGCCTGCCAGCAATACGCCCGAACAAACCGCTTCATTCTTTTTTCTGCGGAGGGCGTATCCGATGATCATCGCCGTCGATGCCACCGCGCTTGCCGCTCCGATCCATGCGTAAGTGTTTTTTTTCACGGTTCTCTTCCCCTTTATGATCCAAAATTTATTTGGAGATCATCTTCAGATAGGCATTGATAAAACCGTCGATCTCTCCGTCCATGACTGCTTGAATATTTCCCGTTTCATAGCCCGTGCGCGTGTCCTTTGCCAGCGTATAGGGCATGAATACGTAAGAGCGAATCTGTGCGCCCCACTCGATGTTGGTCTTGTTGCCCTGAATGTCCTCGATGGTGTCCAGACGCTCCTGCAGCTTGATCTCCATCAGCTTGGATTTGAGCATGCGCAGCGCGGTCTCCTTGTTCTGCAGCTGCGAGCGCTCGGTCTGACATCCGACCACGATGCCCGTGGGCTTGTGTACGATGCGGATCGCGGAGTCGGTCTTGTTGATGTGCTGACCGCCCGCACCGCTCGAACGGTGCGCCGTGATCTCAAGATCCTCGTCGCGCAGAACGACGGCATCCACATCCTCAAACTCGGGCATGACCTCGATCGACGCGAAGGAGGTCTGACGTCTGCCGTTGGCGTCGAAGGGAGAGACGCGCACCAGACGGTGTACGCCGTTCTCGCTCTTGAGATATCCATAGGCGTTGAGTCCGTTGACCATGACGGTTGCACTCTTGATGCCTGCGCCGTCGCCGTCGAGCCAGTCGGTCAGCTTGACCTGAAATCCGCTCTTCTCCGCCCAACGCGTGATCATGCGGTAAAGCATCTGCGCCCAGTCCTGCGCCTCGGTGCCACCCGCTCCGGGATGAAAGGAGACGATGGCGTTGTTTTTGTCATATTCTCCGGAGAGCAGGACCTCAATGCGGCGATGCTCCTCCTCGGCGGTGATCTCCGCCAGCTCGTTCTGCACTTCCTCGATGAAGGACTCGTCATTCTCCTCGATTGCCATTTCGGCAAGCGCGATGGCATCCTCCAAGCGAGCGCAAAGGCGCTCGTAGCCCGAAACCTTATCCTGTCCCTGCTTGATCACCTGCAGGACCTTGCTCGATTTGTCGGCATTGTTCCAAAAGTCCGGCGCCTGCGTTTGCGCCTCCAGATCCTTCAGATTCTCCCTGGTCTCTTCAATGCGGAGTGCCGAGCCAAGCTCTTCGATGCTCTCTCGCATTCCAATCAATTTGTATTTTGCGTCTTCCAATGCAACGATCAAAGGTTACCTCCAACGCCGCTTTCGGCGTATCTTTGTGTTAGTATTTCCATGTGATGCTTATATTATAGCATGCAAATCGGTTTCTTTCAATAGGATTTTCGAATTTTTTCCTTATTTATGATAGCGCGTGCCCTTCATGATCGAGAAGGAGCGGTAAAGCACCTCAAGCAGCAAGGGACGCATCATCTGGTGCGGAAAGGTCAGCTTGGAGACCGACAGGCGCATCTGACAAGCCGACTTGACCTCCTCGTCAAGTCCGTGCGACGAGCCGATGACAAGGCAGAGATTGCCGCATTCGTTCAAGGCACTCTCGAGTCGACTTGCCAGCTCCTCGGACGAAAGCTGCTTCCCTTCCACGCAAAGAGCCACGCGAAAGGATTTTTGCGGCATGGCGACAAGGATCCTTTTTGCCTCGTCGGCAAGCGCCGCACGGATCTCTCCCTCGCTCGGGTTCTCCGGAAGCTTCGTCTCCTTGAGCTGGACGATGCTCGGCTTGCAAAAGCCGGAAAGGCGTTTTTCATATTCGGCAACCGCGTCTCTCCAATAGGACTCCTTCAGGTTGCCGACGGTGATGACCGTGACCTGTATCAAAGCATGCTCCCTCCCATCAGCTCGGTAATCGCGTCGGGCTGTGCCACACAGATGCGCACGCCCTCGTCCCCAACGGCACCGATACATTCGTCGTAGGCAGTATCGGGGGTATTGTTTTCTTGACTCAAGTGTGCCAGCATCAGATATTTCGTGCCCGCGGCGCAAAGACGAGCGGCAAACGCCGCGCTCTCGGGATTGGACAGATGTCCGCGACGCGATGAGATCCGCAGCTTGAGATCGTAGGGATAGGGCCCGTCTCGCAGCATATCGGGATCGTGATTGCTCTCCAGAACCACCGCCTCACAGCCCAAAAGCCCCGCTTCAACCTCGCGTGAGACGTAGCCGATGTCGGTCGCGTAGCCGATGCGGAAGACGCTTCCGTCCTCGCGCGGGATCTCGATGTGATAGCCCACGGAGGCGCGGCTGTCATGCGGCGTCGGAAAGGAGGTGACGGTCATGCCCGCCACCGTTTCGCAAAAGATCGGCGGATGCTCACAAAGACAAGGCGCGACTCTTTCTTCGCAGGAAAGCTTGTAGGCGCAACCCGTGGGAAGATGTACCGGAATCTTATGCCGTTTGAGAAGCACGGCGAGCGCGCCGACGTGGTCGTTGTGCTCGTGAGTGATGAAGATCGCTTTCAGCTCCTCGGGAGACACCCCCGCGTCAGCGAGCGCCGCGCAAAGCTTCTTCGCGCTTTTTCCGGCGTCGATCAGAATGCTCCCCTCCGCGGTCGAGATCAGGCAGGCGTTGCCCTGCGATCCCGAATAGAGCGATACAATCCGAATCTCCTTCATGCGAACATCCTCTCAAAATACGGAAAAATGAACAGATAAACCATGTCTGCCAAAAAGGTCAGAAGGATGGGCACGACCAAAGTCAGTGTCCAGCGCGACTTTTTCTCGCGCAGCTTGGCATCCTCGATCAACCTCTGTTTCTCGATCATGCTCAGGTGTGACGGCGGCATCTCCGGCGTGGCGTTCTTGAACACGAAGCCGCGGTTGTAGATCACGTAATAGAGCGCAAAGATCACACCCACGACCAGATAGATCGCCGGCAAATATTCAAAGTGCCACTGTGTCGGAAGCCAAAAATAAAGAAAGATCATAATGACGGAATTGATCAAAAGAAAAATCAAAACCCTCTTGGTTTCAGCGGTGACTTCTTTTTTCATAACATTTCTCCTTCGGTTTCGTATTCCCGCTCGATCTCAAGAAGCCGTGCCTCGACCTCTCTGACGTTGAGCTTGTCGAGGGCGTAGGCTCGCCGCAAAAGATCCGACGGGACGTAATCGTCATATTTTTCAAACACGGGAATCTCTCCGCCCGCCACCAGCTCCTCGGCGTCGATCCCGCACGTTCTGACCTCGTCCGCCATGCAGGAGATCAGCTCGACGTCACTGCCGCGCGACATCTTGAAGGTGATGAAGCAGCAGCCCTCGTACTCGATCCCCGTGATCCCGAACGCTGCGGCGTGTCGGGCAAGTGTCTTGCGCATGGCACGGAAACCGCGCGTGCCGAGCCACGGAAAGAGGCACCACGAATATCCGCCCAGATGCACGAGCGAGTGTCGCAGCATTCCCGTATTTCTCGCCACGTGGCGCGCGACGTCAAGCCTTTTTTGCGCGTTGGGCTTGAGATAGGGATAGACGGTATCCTCCTCAAGCACCCGACGCATCCGTTGCACGATGCGCGTGTGGATCTCTCCGAGATCTCCCGGCCAGGAGACCTCCATTTTTCCCGCGACGCTTTTGACGTAGATCAGTCGGTGCTGAATATCCAGCTCCTCCACCTCCCACACGCGTCCCGCCAGCGCAAATCGGTCGCCCACGGGGGGAGGCGTTGTGATGGTGCCGATCTCGTCCGAGCCGCAGCGCACGGTATAGTCCTCGCTGTCCTTGAAGACCGCGTAGAATTTGAACGAGCGCAAAAGCCGCTCGCCCGCGAGTCCCACGATCAGCGTCTTTTCCTCGGTCATCTCCAAAAAATCGTTGTTGAGCATCGAGAGGATCAGTGCCTTATAGTCCTCCCGCGGCACCTGTGCAAACGGCGGCAGGGCCAGCACGCGCTCGGCAAGCCTCTTTGCGGTCAGCTCTCCCGACGATGCCAGCACGCTCAGCGTTTGATGGAACAGCAGACTGTACGGCAATTTTCGCAGCGCGGGCGGCTCGATGAATCTCTCTTCGATATAAAGCTGCACGATCGCGATCGCGCGAAGCAGCTCCCACGGGATCAGTTGCGGAAGCGGCGTGTTGGGAAGCGGATCCTCCTCACGAAAGACCATCATCATCTCGGGCGGCTGTCCGCGTCTGCCCGAACGTCCCAGACGTTGCAAGAAGCTCGTGACCGAGTTTGGCGACTGATTTTGCAGGATCCGTTCAAGTCTGCCAATGTCAATGCCAAGCTCCATCGTCACCGTCGCGCAGGTGACGGCAACGCAGTCCTCGTCCTTCATTTTCAGTTCGGCTTCCTCGCGGATCGATGCCGAAAGATTGCCGTGATGGATCAGAAACACGTCGCTGTCTCCGCGGTTTGCGGCAATCTGCCGAAAGGTCGCGCACAGATATTCGGTCTCCTCGCGAGAATTGGAAAAGACCAGCGATTTCTTGTCGCGGACACAGTCGTACATATAGGAATATCCCGCGTCGTAGGCGACTGGCGAGGCAGGTCCTTCGGCGTCATCTTTCGGCTCGACGCTCTGCATGGTTTTGGCGTTCTGAATGTAAAAATGTTCCATGCCGAGCCGCCAGCGGATCTTTCCTCCCTCGAAGCGCGGCGCGACGGTCTCGCGTCCACTTCCCGCGCCCAGCCAATCCGCCACCTTTTGCAGATCTCCCACGGTTGCCGAAAGCCCGATGCGGCGGGGATGGTGTCCGATGAGTCTGCCGATGCGCGCCATCTGACACAGGATCTGATTGCCGCGATCACTGCCCGTCAGGGTGTGGATCTCGTCGATGATGATATAACGCAGGTCTCCAAACAAGCGCACGATGTCATTGGAGCGATTGATGAGCATCGACTCCAGCGATTCGGGCGTCACCTGCAAAATCCCCCGTGGGTTTGCAAGCAGCTTCTTTTTGTGGGATTGCGCCACGTCGCCGTGCCAATGCGTCACGGGGATCCCACTCTCGTCCAAAAGCTCCTCCATACGCCAGAACTGATCGTTGATCAGGCTCTTGAGCGGCGCGACGTAAAGCACTCCCACGCTGGCGGGCGGATTTTCGCAAATCTCTGCCAGAATGGGAAAAAACGCCGCCTCGGTCTTGCCGCTTGCAGTGGACGAGGTCAGAAGCAGATTGGCATCGCTGTCAAAGATCACCTCTGCCGCCGCGACCTGCACCTCGCGCAACGTTTCCCAATTGTGCGCGTAGATATATTCCCGGATGAAATCGGGAAAGCGTTCAAATATCTTACTCATTTAAAACCTCGTTTCGGTCTGAAAGCGGATTTTTTCTCAAAACTCGATCTCGTCGATCGAATATTTCCTCGGTGCCGTCTCGGATGCACGCTCCGCCTCTTCCTCTTTCTCACCGTCATCGGAGTCGGTTTTGAGCGTCACCGCGCTCCCCACCACCGATTCGAACGAGGCGTTTGGATTTTGCATCAAAATATTGAGCACGGTCATATAGTCGCGCAGCATCTCACGCGGCGTGATCATGCTGTCCGCCCCCGCACGGCCGAGACAGATCTTCAAAAATTCGACCATCTGCTCCTGTGTGATGCGCGGTTCTTCTCCGTAATTCTGCGCGTAGAGCTTGGTCACGCGGCTGATCAGCGCGAACAGCTCGTCATCGGAAAGACGGCGCAAACGAATGACGGGACCGATCAGATTCTTGAAGCCCTCCAGGGCAAATCGGCTGTCGCAAAGGCGGCTTCGGAGCGCCTCGTAGCTGAAAAGTCCGCGACGCGTATCCTCCAAAAACTGCGGCGTACCGCCCAAAATCAGCGCCAAGCCCTCGGCTCTTCCCTGCAGGGTGTCGTTGAACATCGAGAGGATTTTTTCATAGTTGTTCTCGCGGCTGACGCGATGCGAGATCTTGTAAAGATTGACACACTCGTCAATGAAAACCACCAGACCGCGGTATCCCATCGCGCGCGCAAGCGCCGCCCAGAGCTTGAGAAAATCGTACCAATTGTCATCGTCAATGATGACGGACACCTGAAATCCCAGCTCGCGTCTCGCTTCGCTCTTGGTGGAGTATTCTCCGCGCAGCCAGCGCAGGCAAGCACTCTTTCGCTCGTCGTCTCCGTCTGTATAAGCGCGATAATACGCCGTGACCACGCGCGCAAAATCAAACCCGCCGACCAAAGACTCGATCTCTTGCATGGTGCCGAGCACCTCGCGCTCCAAAGCAGTTGAAAAGGCTGCGGAATTCGCTGAAATTCCGGACGCGACCACGCGTCCCTGAAGCGTGGTGATCCAGCGCGCGATGACGCGAGGCAACGCCCCGCCGTCGGGAGATGCCTTCGACGCGAGATTTTTCATCAGCTCGCGATAGGTCGCCACGCCGCTGCCTCCCGTACCGTAAAGACGGCGTTCGGGTGAAAGATCGGCATCGGCGGTCAGAAAATCGCGCTCGAGCGCGTAGCCGCGAATGAGCTGCATCAGAAAGCTCTTTCCGCTTCCGTAGCGTCCGATGAGAAAGCGCATCGTACCGCTCCCCTCGTTCACCGCCTCCAGATCCGACAGCATCGCCGCGATCTCGTCACGTCTGCCGATGGCGATATAAGGCGCACCCGCGCGCGGGACAACACCCGCCGACACCGAAGCCAGAAGCGAGGTCAAAATACGCTTCGGCACCTTGGGAACCTGATATTCTTCGATTCGTTCCATATTCTCTCTTTCCTTTCGTCATCATCCTTGCCCGATCAACGCCGCAAGCGTCTCCCGATAATCCTCGATCACGGCGTAGCCTTCGCCGTTCTCCTCCAACAAAATATCTCCCAAAAGATCGGCGGCAAGCGCATTCACCTCGTCCACCAACACCTCAAGCGGCACACCCGCCGCACTCGCTGCCGCGCGCTGTTCCGCAAAATCCTCTTCGCGGATCGCGCCAAGGAGCGCAAGATAGGGCTTCCATGCCCCGCTGTCCTCGCTCGGAGCTTCCTCGGCAATCGGTGGTTGTGCGGGAATCTGCGGCTGTGTCGCCGTCTCTGCGCGCTCACCGTCTGCCGCCTCCTCAAACGCCTCGACCAGGCGCTCGGTGGTGTCCCACGAAAGCCGTTCGATCTCTGCCGCATCCGAAAGTGAAAAATCCTTTCGCGGCAAATCGTAAAGCCGCTCGTATTCCGCCTCTCGCGCCTCCTCGCGCTTTTTTTTCGTACTTGCCGCCTCCTTTGCGGGCAACAGCTCGTCCAGCACGCGATCCAACAGCGCACGGATTTCCGTGGGGAGCGCGTAGATCGAAAGGCGCGAACGGACTCCAAAATGCGCGCGCAGACGGTTTTCGGTATATTTGACCACGTCGGTGATCAGATAACGAAGCTCGTGCGATCGGGAAAACGAGCAGAACTCGACCTCGATGCGCCGCTTGATGCGATAGGAGCAGAGCGCTCCGGCGTATGCGTCGCGCACAAGTCTGCTGTCATCCATGCCGACCATGAGAAAAGGCTTTCCCGCCTCCGAGGTGTGCGATGCCACGGCGCGCAGGGCGCAGGCAACCGCTCTGTCATAGGTCTTCTGACGCTCGGGCGTGCAGAATTTGCTCTTGCGGTGATCATAGTTCGAGCAAAAGGTCAAAAGCGCGCGCACGGTAACGTCCGCATCCCCCGCGGGAACGTAAAACTCCTTGAGCGTGCAATGCGACATCACCTCTCGAAGCAGGCTTCCCACGCAACTCTCGGGCGGCGGCAGACGGTGGATCAGACTAAAGTCGCAGATCCACTCGGGCAGGCAGCTGTCGAGCTGAGGATAGGTTTTGCGATAATTCACCCACACGCGGCACAACAACTCTTGCGACCGCCTTGCATCGGTCTCGCCAGACAGATTGATGATCTCATAGACAAACAGCAAAACGTAGCTGTAATCGCACGCAAGGCAATCCCCCTGCCGCAGATTCTCGCGCCACCACAGATACCATTCGAGCTGCTGCCGCGACATCTGCGAATACTGCGGAACGTAGGAAAAGAAGGGAACGCGCAGACACTCGACGCCTTTGACGTCACGAAGCCGCATCGCATCGCGCGCAAAGCTTTCGTAGTAGCGATAATTACTCCGCCAGCGGAAGAGCCTGACGCGGTGGATCAGCGCGTTTTCGGGAATATACTCTTCGTCTGCCGAAGGACGCTTTTCCTCCTCCGCGGTGTGCGGCGGAATGAAACGGCGGCGCGGCTCCTCCCCGGGAGCGGGGATCGGAATTTCTCGCGATCGACTTTCCGCCGTTTTTTCCGGCACGTCGACCGTGATCTCCACGGGATCGGTATCGCTCGGATAGCGCGGTGCCCGCTTTGGCGGAATCAGCGCGTCAATATCCCAAAATCGGTCCACATCCTCAGCGCGTTTCTTTTTTTCGTCGCGGTCCATTCTCTCCCCTCCTTCCGTCTCGGTATTTGACCGTCAAACCGTCATGCATCGTAATACTTTATTATATCACGCTTTCCCGTCTTTGTCAATCACTCTCGTTTTTTTTGCAAAATTCTTTCGTTCAAAAATTCTTGACACAGAGCAAGAAATTTTATCCGACACCTCTACAAATATTCACAAATTTGTGGTAAACTGTTATCAACGATGCTTTTGGAAAGGATTTTTGATCATGGCAATCAAGCAAAGAAACGAAATCGACGAGCAATTCACCTGGAATTTTTCGGATATCTTCGCCTCCGACGAGGCGTGGGAGGCGGCTTACGCCGCCGCAGAGCAAAAGATCGCCGCAGTCGAAGCCGTCAAGGGAACGCTTGGAAATTCCCCGGAGGACCTGCGCCGCGGTCTTGATGCGGTGTACCGCGCGGCACGCGAGATGGAGCTGGTATTCCTCTACGCCATGCTCCGCAAAAACGTCGACAACGGCGATCCCAAATATCAGGCAATGCAGGGCAAAGCCATCAATCTCAACGTCAAATTTTCCACCGCCTGTGCCTTTCTCGATCCCGAGATCCTCGCGATCGACGCCGACAAATTGACAGAAATGATGCAACATCCGAGCCTCGCATCCTACCGTCACATTCTGGAAGACACCTCCCGCAACCGCGCCTACACCAAGGACGCGCAAACCGAGACCATGCTCGCCATGCTTTCCGACGCCGCCGGAACCGCCTCCGACAGCTTTGATATGCTCAGCAACGTCGACATGACCTTCCCCGAGATCACCGACGAAAACGGAGAGCGCGTCACTTTGACACACGGCAACTTCGGCGTCTTTCGCGAAAGCACCGATCCGCGCGTGCGCCGTGAGTCCTTTGAGGTGTATTTCGGAGAATTCAAGCGTTTCATCAACACCTTTGCCGCGATGTATGCGGGCAACGTGAAGATGGATAACTATTACACACAGGTACGCGGCTACACCTCCGCCTGCGAGCGCGCGCTCTTTTCCGACAACGTCTCCGTTGAGGTCTACGACAAGCTGGTCGAGGCGATCCACGCGGGACTTCCCTCCATGCGCCGCTATCTCGAGCTTCGCCGCCGCGTGTTGGGGCTGGAGGAGCTGAATATGTACGATCTCTACTGTCCGATCGTACCCAACGTCGAAATGACAGTGTCCTTTGAAGAGGCGAAGGAAATGCTCAAAAAAGCCACACTCCCGCTCGGCGAGGACTATCAAAAGCTGCTTGACAAGGCATTTTCCGAGCGTTGGATCGACGTCTACGAGAACAAGGGAAAAACTGCGGGGGCATATTCCTGCGGTGTATTCGGTGTGCATCCTTACGTCCTGCTTAACTACACCGACACCCTCGACGACGCCTTCACGCTCGCACATGAGATGGGACACGCCATGCATTCCTATCTCTCGGATCACGCGCAGGAATTCCAGAATCACGACTACCGCATCATGGTCGCCGAGGTCGCTTCGACCGTCAACGAGGTGCTTCTCACACGCTATCTGCTCGCGACCGAGACCGATCCCGCGCGCCGCGCCTATATCCTCAATCACTTCCTTGAAGGTTTCCGTACCACGGTCTTCCGCCAGACGCTCTTTGCCGAGTTTGAACGCCAAGCACACGATCTGCAAATGAGCGGTACGCCTCTGACAGCCGAGTGCCTGAACGAGATCTACCGCAAGCTCAACGAGCTCTATTACGAGGGTGCCGTCATCAATCCGCTCCAAGAGATCGAATGGGCGCGCATCCCGCATTTCTACAACGCCTTCTACGTCTACAAGTACGCCACCGGATTCTGCTCCGCCGTCTCGATCGCGAAAAACATTCTCGAAAACAACGGGACCGCCGATTATCTGCGTTTCCTCTCGACCGGCGGATCGGATTATCCTTTGGAAGAACTCAAGATCGCCGGTGTCGATCTCACCCGGCCAGATACCGTCGCCTCCGCCCTTGCCGAGTTTGACCGCGTGTTGACCGAGCTGGAAGGGCTTCTGTAAGAGAGTCGTTGAACCCCTTTTTGCCTTCGGCGTTTTTTGTGGGGATGCGATTGTGGGGGTGCTTTTCGAAAAAAGCCACCCCCACGCCCCTTTTTTGCCTTCGGCGTTTTTTGTGGGGGCGCTTTTTGAAAAAAGCCGCCCCCACACCCCTTTTTTGCCTTCGGCGACCAGAGAAACTTTTTGAAAAAAGTTTCTCTGGACTCTTCAAAAACTTTTATTGCATGGGTATAAAGGTATGTTTTCACCCCTGCGCTCGACCATTCAATAGCTCCCGCGGCTGTTTTGGTAC
>JAFWYJ010000016.1 GCA_017517745.1 Clostridia bacterium
CCCCCACGCCCCTTTTTGCCTTCGGCGTTTTTTGTGGGGAAGCGTTTGAAAAAAGACGCGATCGTGGGGGCTTCTTGAAAGAAGCCCCCACACCCCCAAGAATTTTTCGGACAGAGGAAAAAAGGAAAGCATTTATCTGTACGCTCCGAATGAAAGGATGACGCGCACAGATAAACAATTACGTTGATACCCATGCAATAAAAGTTTTTGAAGAGTCCAGAGAAACTTTTTTCAAAAAGTTTCTCTGGTCGCCGAAGGCAAAAAAGGGGCGTGGGGGTGGCTTTTTTCAAAAAGCACCCCCACAATCGCGTCCCATAAAAATCGCTTTTTCAAAAAACGCGATGTTCAGCGTTCTTTCGGCAGAACGACCGTGAAGGTACTGCCCTCGCCGAGGGCACTTTCGACGGAAACGGTTCCGCCGCAGAGGGTGGCGGCGCGCGCCGCCATGGTCAAGCCGATGCCATAACCGTCGCGGTGATGCGAGGCGTCGCCTTGATAAAATTTTTCAAAGATGTGCTGCTTGACTTCTTCGGTCATGCCGATGCCGGTATCCGAAATTTCAACGGTTACGTGAGTATCGTTTTCGAACAGTTTGATGCGCACCGAGCCGTCGCGGGGCGTAAATTTGATGGCATTTCCGATCAGATTGGTCCAGATATGCGCCAAGATCTCCTCATTGCCGAAGAAGCGCACCGATTCCAGCTCGGGAAGGATGTCGAGATTTTTTTCGGTCCATTCTTTTTCTCGCAGCAGGATGCACTGACGCAGCTGCTCGTCCAGGAAAAAGTGGCTTTTGTTGATGACGATCTGCTGATTTTCGAGCTTGGAAAGTTCGAGGACGTTGGTCGAAAGCCGTGCGAGACGGTCGGATTCTTCGGCGATGATTTTGGCGTATTCCTCCCTCTGCGCTTCGTCAAGATTGCCTCTTTCCAACTCTCGCGCAAAGCCGCGAATCGAAACGATCGGCGTCTTGAATTCGTGGGAAAAATTATTGATGAAATCATTGCGGAAGAGCTCGATGCCCTCCAACTCATGCACCATTTCGTTGAAGTTTTTGACCAACTCGCTCATTTCAGAGACCGGGCGAGAGGAGGATTCGTTCACCCGCACACGAAAATTCCCTTTTTTGACTTCGCGCGTGGCATCGGAAAGCTGTTTGATGGGGCGAAGAAAATATTTGCCAAAAAAAGCCGCGAGCACCGTGCCGAACAGTGCGCTGATCAAGAGCAAGATCATGCAGAAGAAGAGCGGGTTCACGGTCAGCATGAGCATCGGGGGAGAGTTGCGGAAGAGGAGCAGAATGCAAATGTAGACCGAAAAAGTCAGAATCCCCGACAGCATCATGATGAAAAAGACGAAGATCGTCAATCGCCAGCGCAGAGTGTGTCGGATCTTCAACTCCTCGTGCGGCAGAGGGGAGAGCGGCGGTTGGTTGGTTTGTTTCATTTTTTCAAAACCGCCTTGTAGCCGAGACCGCGCACCGTGACGATCTCAAAATCGGTATTGTTGCGGAAGCGATCCCGCACGCGGCTGACGTGCACGTCAACGGTGCGCTCGTCGCTCTCGCTGTCCATATCCCAGATCTCGTCCATCAGCTGGCGGCGCGTATAGATCTTGTTGGGATAGGAAAGCAGCTTGTAGGCAAGGAGAAATTCCTTCTGCGGCAGTTCGAGCATGCCCTCGGGCGTCTTGACCGAGAAGGAATCGTAGAGAAAGGTGGTTTGTCCGACCGTCAGCTTGCGCTCGCCCGCGATCTGCGAGCGGCGAAGGAGGGCGGCAATGCGCAAGATCATTTCCTCCTCATCGACGGGCTTGACCATATAATCATCGGCGCCCGCAATGAAGCCGCGTTTTTTGTCGGACTGTGTCTCACGCGCGGTCACCATCAGAATCGGGATGGTGGAGCCTGCCATGCGCAGCGTGTTGGTAAATTCATAGCCGTCCATGCGCGGCATCATCACGTCAAGCACGATCAGATCAACGTGCTTGTGATCCAGCACCTCCAGTGCCTCCTCGCCGTTGCACGCCGTCAGCGGCTCGTAGCCATAGCGCGTCAGCACCGCAGACATCAGGCGGCGCACGTTTTTGTCATCCTCTACGATCAAAATGCGAAACATTGTCATCTTCCTTTCCGTGGGGTTCTTGTCTGTGGACCTTTGTTGTTATCATGATACAACAAAAATATGAACCCAATATCAACAAACCAAAAAAATCTGCCACGCCGCCGACCTTACGGCAGAAAAAAGTTTTTCGGATTTCCATTTTTTTCTTGACAATTCGGAGGGAATCTTATATAATAATATCTGTGAGCGGTTTTTGAAATTTTTCCGAAAACCGTATTTCGTGAAGAGTAAAAGCATGGGCGTTGGGAGTGGATCCCGCAGTGCCGCCTGAACGGGGAGTTGTCGGGCGGACGAAAAGAATCCGGTGGATTCTTGCGGTTCGTGCTTTGCATCCCGCTTCATAGGGTTGATCAGGATCATCATCCTCCTTCTTTTGCCTATGGGTGGAAAAAGGAGGAATTTTTTATGAAAAAAAAGACGTCCGTTTTCCAAAGTCTCCGTTCTCTCACCGTCGCCGCCATGCTGACGGCAATCAGTGTGATCATCGGGATCTTTTGCAAAAACTTTCTCAATTTCGGAAACGGTCTGTTTCGCGTCACGTTTGAAAATCTGCCCGTCTTGCTCTCGGGAATGCTTTTCGGCCCTCTCGTGGGCGGTCTGGTGGGCGTTGCCTCGGATATGATCAGCTATCTTTTGTCCAATCAGGTCTATCCCCCCAATCTGATCGTGACGGCGGGCGCGTTTTTGATCGGCTTTTTGTCCGGCGCGCTTTCCCGCCTGCCGATCCGCCGCGAAGTCCCGCGCGTGATTTTGTCGGCTTCTGTCGCGCATCTGGTCGGCTCTGTCATCGTCAAATCGATTGGATTGTATCAGTATTACGGAGTGTTGGTGCTTTGGCGCATTCCGCTCTATCTTTTGATCACTTCGGTGGAAATTCTGCTTCTTTGCCTTCTGCTTCGCAGAAAAAGCATTCAACGTCTGATTGGAAATATTTAAGGAGACCGTATGGATTACCGCGAAACACTTGAGTACATTCACAACATCAATTGGAGTTTCTGCAAGCCGGGCCTTGAGCGCATCAACGTGCTTTGCGAAAAACTCGGACATCCCGAACGCGAGCTGAAGGTCATTCACGTCGGCGGAACCAACGGCAAAGGCAGCGTCTGTGCCATGCTCGATTCGATCCTGCGCGCATCGGGTCGCCGTGTAGGGCTCTATACCTCGCCCTATATCCGTCAGTTCAACGAGCGCATCCAAGTCGACGGTGTTCCGATCGAGGACGAGGCTTTGATCGAGCTGACCGAGCTTGTGCGCCCCATCGCCGACACGATGGAGGACAAGCCCACCGAGTTTGAGCTGATCACCGCCATTGCCTTTGAGCATTTCCGTCGAAAAAAATGCGACGTCGTCATTCTGGAGGTAGGCTTGGGCGGCCGCCTGGATTCCACCAACGTCATCGCCTCTCCCCTGCTTTCGGTCATCACCGGAATTGATTTTGATCATACCGCCATTCTGGGAAACACACTGGAAGAGATCGCCGCGGAGAAGGCGGGGATCATCAAACCGGGACGTCCCTGCCTGTTTGGAGGCGAGGACGGTGCGGCACTTCGCACCGTGCAAAAAAATGCCAAAGAAAAAAGATCTGCCTTTCATCACGTGGACAGATCGTCTTTGCGCGTCATCGAAACCTCTTTGGAGGGAACGGTCTTTGATTTTGGAGTGCTTCGCAATCTGCATCTGCCCCTGCTGGGAGTTTGGCAGCCGCAAAACGCCGCCACCGTGCTCACCGCGCTGGACATTCTGCGCGGCGAGGGTGTGAACGTGAGCGAGGATGCGATTCGGGAGGGGCTTTCCCGTGTTCGTTGGCAGGCTCGCTTTGAGCTGATGCGTCGTGATCCCGTGGTGATCTGTGACGGTGGACACAACCCGCAAGGCATTGCGGGGGCGGTGGAAAGCATCAAAACCTATTTCCACGATCAAAAAGTCATCCTCCTCATGGGCGTTATGGAAGACAAGGCGCACGGCGAGATGGTTTCGTGCCTCGCATCGGTGGCACACCGCGTTTTCACGGTCAAACCGAGCAATCCGCGCGCGATGGCGGCAGATGCATTGGCGGCAGAATTCGAGAGCCTCGGCGTCTCGGCAACCGCTTGCGCGACCTGTGAGAACGCTGTTTCTTTGGCTCGACGTGCGGCAAAAGATGAAAACCGCCCTCTCATTTGCCTCGGATCGCTCTATCTCTACAATGAGATCGCGGATCTGATCTGAAAAGGACGCGTTTTGAAAAAAAGGACGCGATTGTGGGGAAACTTTTTGAGAAAAGTTTCCCCACACCCCTTTGCCTTCGGCGACCAGAGAAACTTTTTGAAAAAAGTTTCTCTGGACTCTTCAAAAACTTTTATCGCATGGGTATCAACGTAATTGTTTATCTGTGCGCTCGCTCTTTCAGTAGCTCCCGCGGCTGTTTTGGTACCACCA
>JAFWYJ010000003.1 GCA_017517745.1 Clostridia bacterium
CGACGTCGAGCTGACTGCTGAGGACCTCAAGGAGTTGGCAGGTCAGTTCAAGGCTGAGTACAAGGCAAAGCTGGGCGAGGACTTCCCCTCCGATCCCAAGGTACAGCTCATCGGCGCCGTCAAGGCTGTGTTCCGTTCTTGGGACAACCCCCGTGCAAACGTCTACCGTCGCGACAACGATATTCCTTATTCTTGGGGTACCGCTGTCAACGTCCAGGCAATGGCGTTCGGTAACATGGGCGACAACTGCGGAACCGGCGTTGCTTTCACCCGTGATCCCGCAACCGGCGAGAAGAAGCTGATGGGTGAGTTCCTGACCAACGCACAGGGCGAGGACGTCGTTGCAGGCGTTCGTACTCCCATGCCCATCGCAGAGATGGCAAACAAGTTCCCCGCAGCATTCGAGGAATTCAAGAAGGTTTGCGAGATCCTCGAGAACCACTATCACGATATGCAGGACATGGAGTTCACCATCGAGAATGAGAAGCTCTATATGCTCCAGACCCGTAACGGTAAGAGAACTGCTCCCGCTGCTCTCCAGATCGCTGTTGACCTCGTTGCAGAGGGTCACAAGACCAAGGAAGAGGCCGTTCTGATGATCGATCCCCGTAACCTTGACACGCTGCTCCACCCGCAGTTCGATGCAAAGGCTCTGAAGGCTGCAAAGCCCATGGGCCGTGGTTTGGGCGCATCTCCCGGAGCTGCATGCGGACAGATCGTCTTCTCCGCTGAGGATGCAGAGATTTGGAAGAATGCAGGCAAGAAGGTCGTTCTGGTTCGTCTGGAGACCTCTCCCGAGGACATCACCGGTATGAAGGCTGCTCAGGGTATCCTGACCGTTCGCGGCGGTATGACCTCTCACGCAGCAGTCGTTGCGCGCGGCATGGGTAAGTGCTGCGTTTCCGGTTGCGGCGAGATCGCAATGGACGAGGAGAACAAGAAGTTCACGCTGGCAGGCAAGACCTTCGTTGAGGGTGACTTCATTTCGATCGACGGTTCCACCGGTAACATTTACGACGGTATCATTCCCACCGTTGACGCTGAGATCTCCGGCAACTTCGGCACCATCATGGGATGGGCTGACGAGTTCCGTACTCTGAAGGTTCGTACCAATGCAGACACTCCCGCAGACGCGAAGAAGGCTCGCGAGCTGGGCGCTGAGGGTATCGGTCTGTGCCGTACCGAGCACATGTTCTTCGAGGCAGACAGAATCGCGGCATTCCGTGAAATGATCTGCTCCGACACCGCTGCTGAAAGAGAAGCAGCTCTGGCAAAGATTCTGCCTTACCAGCAGAGCGACTTCGAGAAGCTCTACGAGGCTCTCGAGGGCAACCCCGTTTGCATCCGTTTCCTGGATCCGCCTCTCCATGAGTTCGTTCCCACCACTGAGGAGGATATCGCAACTCTGGCAAAGGCACAGGGTAAGAGCGTTGAGGCAATCAAGGCAATCATCTCCTCTTTGCACGAGTTTAACCCCATGATGGGTCACCGTGGATGCCGCCTGGCAGTCACCTATCCCGAAATCGCAAAGATGCAGACCACCGCTGTCATCCGCGCTGCCATCAACGTTCAGAAGGCTCACGCCGATTGGAACGTCAGACCCGAGATCATGATCCCGCTGGTTGGCGACGTGAAGGAGCTGAAGTACGTCAAGGCTGTCGTTGTTGAGACTGCAGATGCAGAGATCGCAGCAGCAGGCGTGAAGCTTGACTACGAGGTTGGTACGATGATCGAGATTCCTCGTGCGTGCCTGACTGCAGACGAGATCGCAGCAAACGCTGACTTCTTCTGCTTCGGTACCAACGACCTGACGCAGATGACCTACGGCTTCTCCCGTGATGACGCAGGCAAGTTCCTCGGCGCATACTACGATGCAAAGATCTTCGAGAACGATCCCTTCGCAAAGCTCGACCAAACCGGTGTTGGCAAGCTGATGAACATGGCAGTTACCCTCGGCAGACCCGTCAATCCCAACCTCCACGTTGGTATCTGCGGTGAGCACGGCGGTGACCCCACGTCCGTTGAGTTCTGCCACAGCATTGGTCTGGACTACGTTTCCTGCTCTCCCTTCCGTGTTCCGATTGCTCGTCTGGCTGCTGCTCAGGCTGCGATCAAGGGCTGATTGCATCATAGGCAAATCAAAAACAAACCATAAAATCACGACCTTGCGGAAGCAATTCCGCAAGGTCTTTTTCTTTTATAGTAAAAAGTTACATTATGCCGTGTTTTTGTTACATTGTGCAGTATGCTTTTAGGCTTTTTTATGATATAATGAAAAAAACAATTTCCATGCGGAGGACCTTTCAAATGAAGCAGATTCCAAGTGAATTTTTGACGACGCCGATCGTGTATGCGGTCAAAGACACCTATCAGATCTTTGTTCCCGTGACCTGCGAGACCGTGATGTGGGTGCAGGTGGGCGAGAGGTGTTTTTACGACGATTGCAACGGCATTTTTCGCTCGGCTTGCTCGACACACCGCATGATCGTTCCGATGGCACTTTTGGACAAGGAAAAGAAATACACCATTTGTTATCGCATCGTTCACGAGAGAAAGCCCTATTGGTCAAAAACAAGCGACGTGATGACATACGAGTCCTGCTTCCGTCCCGTGGAGAAGGAGCCCGTGCATATCTATCATCTTGCCGACGCGCACGCCTACGTCGAGGAGCCGATCGCCGCCGCGCAATATTTCGGCGATCAGCTTGACCTTCTGATCCTCAACGGTGACATTCCCGATCACAGCGGAACGGTCGAGGACTTCAAAAACGTCCACCTCATCGCATCGTCGGTTACGGGCGGCGAGATCCCGGTCGTTTTCGCACGAGGAAACCACGATACGCGCGGCGCGGCTGCAGAACTGCTACCCGATCACACGCCCACCGATTGCGGAAGATCCTATTTCACCTTCCGCCTCGGACACGTGTGGGGGGTTGTCATGGATACGGCGGAGGACAAGCGTGATGACTGTGAGGAATACGGCGGCATGGTCTGCTCTCACGATTTCCGTTTGCGCGAGACCGCGTTTCTCAAGGAGGTCATCGAGAATTGCAAGCAGGAATACGAGGCAGAGGGCGTGAAGAACCGTATCGTGGTTTGTCATTTGCCGTTCACCATGGATTTTCCGCCTCCGTTTGATATTGAGGACGAGATCTTTCGCGAGTGGTGCAGGCTCTTGCGCGAGCATATCAAGCCGCAGGTCATGTTCTGCGGACACCGTCATCTGCTTTACGTTTCCGAGGTGGGAAGCGAGAGAGACAACAAGGGACAGCCCTGTCCCGTGGTGGTCGGCTCGCGCTCGGTGGTGATTTCCATGCGCCGTCGACTGACCGAAAAGTATCCCTTCTGGGGCGGAGCTTACACACTCTCTCCCAACAGCTGCCACGTCATTTTCAACAGCAACCGGGGGGACACCGAGCAAGAACAGACCTTGGAATTTTGAGAACAAAACAACAAAATGAAAGAGCTCCCACCGAGGATATTTGTCCTCGGTGGGAGCTGTGATTTTAGAGTAGTTGATTCAATTGATTTTCAATGCCGACAAACCAATCTGTTGTTCTGTATGCATCAAAGCAATCCCACGATAGCTCTTGTTTCAAAAGCCGCACCACCTGTTTATTGTCAGATGGGGCGTCATATACGCGCCAATTCATGACGAGGGGATGCTTTAGTTCATGCTCTTTTACCGATACGGATTTTTCGGCGCATGCAAGAGCGCGTGTCAGATGGTATCGGATGACTTCTTCCTTTTTGCACAAAGCAATTTCATCCTCCGCGATCATTCTGTGTTGCACACACAGACGCCTCAGGTCCTCAAAACTCATATCATCGTCGGGGAAAACCAACTCATATACGGATGCGATTGCTTTGCTTACGCTTTGCGCGTATTCCGTGCCTCCGGGAATGTTTTTGCACTCTGCAATGCGTGCGCCCATAAAGAACAGTTCGTTCAAATACCAGTAGTTGGCGAAGCTGAAATTCTCCGTCAAATCTTTTCCGTCATTGGATATTTGAATCAGAAGCATCTCCATACAGTGCATCAACTGATGGGCTTTACAAGCCCATTCCTCCGCCACTTTTTGATTGCCGCAGGCTGCATACGTGCGAGCAATTTGCGAGATGGCTTGCCCTTTATAATACGAACCGCACGCACTGTGATAGATTTCCGTGCCGAGCTCTACGATTTCTTTTTGATATGTCACTTTATCTATATCAAAATATGCAGACATCAGCATTTCCTTAACGGCTACGTTGTTTGGCATTTTGTGAAGCGCTTCTTGCCAAATTGGCAAAACCATCGCAATTTCTCCGTTGCGATAAAATTCGACTGCTTTTTTCTCATATTCTTCATAGAGCTTTTTCTCGTCGAGTTGCTCCACTTGAAGAAGCTCGTCAACCGTGATGCCAAAGAATCGGGCAATTTTCGGCAAAAGCTCAATATCCGGATATGTGCTTCCATTTTCCCATTTGCTGACGGCTTGAAACGAAATGTTCAGATATTGCGCTAATTTTTCTTGGGATAAATGTTTCTCTTTACGAAGGGTTCTTAATTTTTCTCCTAAATCGATACCCATACAAAATCCTACCTTTCAAAGTTTTTGTAGCTACGCTTATATTATACCGTATTTTCTTCGGTAAAACAATAACCGAATATTTGAGTTTCGATTGAAGGACTCAACCGAATGTAGAGCTGTTTTTGTGTTTCCATCATAATAAAATTTGATCTTGCGGCGTCCTTTTTCTCCCAAATCCCTTTACAACGCTTTTTATCTGTGATAAAATATAAAGTAGGAATCTGTGCCATGCGCACAAATTTGATCGAAAAGAGATGGAAAAGATGAAATTGATTGACATTCTGAAACAAGACACGCTGTCGCTGTCGTTTGAGGTCTTTCCGCCGAAAACCGATACCGCTTTTGAGAGCGTGAAGGTTGCGGTGGAGGAGATCGCCGCGCTTCATCCCGCGTTTATGAGCGTGACCTACGGCGCGGGCGGTGGCACGAGTCAATACACCCTGGACATTGCCAAAAGCATCAAGAAAATGCACGGTGTTCCGACCGTGGCGCACCTGACCTGCGTGTCGTCGACCAAGGCGACCGTGAGAGAGAAGATCGAGGCGATGCGCGCGGCGGGGATCGAGAACGTGCTGGCGTTGCGCGGCGATATTCCGCAGGATCGCTTGGAGGAGGACCGCAGCGCGTGGGATTATCGCTATGCCATCGATCTCATTCGTGAGTTGAAAGCATCCGACGCGGGCTTTTGCGTCGGCGGCGCGTGCTATCCCGAGATCCATCCCGAGAGCCTCAATCAAAAGGAAGATATCAAGCGTCTGAAGGAAAAGGTGGACGCGGGATGCGAGTTTTTGACGACGCAGATGTTTTTCGACAACCATTTGCTTTATAATTTTCTCTATAAGATCCGCGAGGCGGGGATCGCCGTTCCCGTGATCGCGGGCATCATGCCGATCACGAATGCCAATCAGGTCGAGCGCGCCGTCAAGCTTTCGGGCTCGTTTGTGCCGCAACGCTTCAAGAGTCTTGTGGACAAGTTCGGCTCGGATCCCGCCGCGATGAAGCAGGCGGGAATTGCCTACGCGACCGATCAGATCATCGATCTGTTTGCGAACAATATCACCAACGTACACGTTTATTCCATGAACAAGCCCGACGTTGCCGAGAAGATTCAAAGCAACCTGTCGGATATTCTCGGCAAATGACGGACGGGGTATTCGTCGCGTCTCCCGCGCTGCCGCCCATCGATCAGAAGGCGACTTTGCGCTATCTGAACGTAAAGAACTCCACCGCGGAGGTGTTGTCTCTGCTCCGTGAGATGATCGCGGAGGCAGAATCGGTCTTTTCCGCACGCGCGTGTTGGTGCGAGGTCACGGTGGAGCGTCGCGACTGCGAAGTCGATCTCGGCTTTACCCGCGTCGCAAGCCGCTCGCTTGCCGCACATCTCGCGGGATGTGACCGCGCGGTGGTTTTTGCCGCGACCGTGGGGCTGGAGATCGACCGTCTGATCGCGAAATACAGCCGTCTCTCGCCCGCGCGTGCTCTTTGCCTCCAAGCGATCGGCACCGAGCGCATTGAGACGCTCTGCGATCTGCTTTGCGCGTCTTGGAAAGAAGCTTATTGTGCAGAAGGGAAGCGAACGCGCACACGCTTCAGTCCGGGCTACGGCGATCTTCCGCTTGCGATGCAAAGTGATATTTTCCGTCTGCTCGACGCTCCGAAAAGGATCGGACTCTCCCTCAACGACAGCCTCCTGATGTCTCCGACGAAATCGGTGACGGCGATCGTGGGGATCGAACGATCCCTTCCTTGAAAAAATCAATCGAAAAGAAGGTTATTTATGAACGTTACCGATTTTCTCAAAAAGCATATTCTTTATCTCGACGGCGGCATGGGAACGCTGCTCCAATCGGCGGGACTCGCCCCCGGCGAGCAGCCCGAACGCTGGAACCTGACGCACACCGAGGTGATTCAAAGGATTCACCGCGACTATTTTGAGGCGGGAAGCCACGTGGTGAACACCAACACCTTCGGCGCCAATCTCCTTCATTTTTCCGAGGAGGAGCTGGAGGAGGTCATTCGTGTTGCGGTGGAAAACGCCAAGATCGCGCGAGACACCGCAAAGGGTGACCATCCCAAGTTCATTGCGCTTGACGTCGGACCCACGGGCAAGCTGCTCAAGCCCTACGGAGACCTGGATTTTGAGGATGCGGTGGAGCTGTTTGCCAAAACCATAAAAATCGGTGTTTCCTATGGCGTGGATCTTGTCATGATCGAAACCATGAACGACAGCTACGAGACCAAAGCCGCACTTCTTGCGGCAAAGGAGAACTGCGATCTTCCGATCTTCGTCTCCAATGCCTACGGCGAGGACGGAAAGCTGATGACGGGGGCAACCCCCGAGGCGATGGTGGCGATGCTCGAGGGCATGGGAGCCGACGCGATCGGTGTCAACTGCTCGCTCGGTCCCAAGCAGCTGCGCGGTGTGGTCGAGCGTATGCT
The DNA here is from genome assembly GCA_017517745.1 of Clostridia bacterium. GTDB lineage: Bacteria > Bacillota > Clostridia > Oscillospirales > CAG-272 > UMGS1865. Next base: position 7,013 of record JAFWYJ010000003.1, read on the forward strand.
CGCCGTGTCGTCGACGCCGATCCTGCTCAAGCCAAACGCGGGACTTCCGCAAAGCCGAGAAGGAAAGACGGTCTATGACGTTACTCCCGCCGAGTTTGCCGCCGAAGTTGCAGAGATGCTTCGCTTGGGCGTTCGCATTGCGGGCGGATGTTGCGGGACGACTCCGGATTATATTCGTGCCGTGACCGCGCAGTCGCGCGGACTCGCACCTCTGCCGATTGCGGAAAAGCATTTGAGCGTGGTTTCTTCCTATACGCATGCCGTGACCTTTGGTGACGCGCCGATCCTGATCGGAGAGCGCATCAATCCGACCGGAAAAAAGCGATTCAAGCAAGCCTTGATCGAAAAGGATATTGACTACGTGCTTCAGGAAGGTCTGCGCCAGCAGGAAAAGGGTGTGCACGTGCTCGACGTGAACGTCGGACTTCCCGACGTGGATGAGCCTGCGATGCTTCGTCAGGTTTGCGGCGAGCTGCAGGCGATCATCGATCTGCCGTTGCAGATCGACACCTCCGATCCCGTTGCCATGGAGTGCGCACTCCGCCGTTACAACGGAAAAGCCATGATCAACTCGGTCAACGGCAAGGAGGAGTCCATGCGTGCCGTTTTTCCGTTGGTCAAAAAGTACGGTGGCTTCGTGGTTGCCCTGACCTTGGATGAGAACGGGATTCCGGACACCGCAGAGGGGCGTGTGGCGATCGCAAAAAGAATTCTCGCGGTTGCCGCCGAATACGGGATCTCCCAAAAGGATCTGATCTTTGATACGCTCGCCATGACGGTGAGTGCCGACCAACACGCGGCGAAGGTGACGCTGGAAGCCTTGCGACGGATTCGCAACGATCTCGGATGTCACACCTCGCTCGGTGTTTCCAACGTCTCGTTCGGACTTCCGCAGCGTGATTTCATCAACGGCAGTTTCTTCACGCTGGCGCTGGCGAACGGACTTTCCGCCGCCATTCTGAATCCCGATTCCCAAGAGATGCAGAAGGCATATCACGCTTATCGTGTGCTCGCCGGCTTGGACGAAAATTGCGCGGATTATATCGCGTTCGCGCCCACCTGCGCGGCTGTGACGGGCGCGGCACCCGCCACCCAAAACGCGACGGAATCGTCGGCAGACGCGACGGCGTTGCAAAAGGCGATCGAGAGCGGACGATGCGCATCGGCGGAGCAATTGACCGAGCAGATGTTGGCAACGACGGCACCGCTTGAGATCGTGCAAAACGAGATCATTCCCGCGCTTGACCGCGTGGGGAAGGGATTTGAGGCAAAAACCGTCTATCTTCCGCAGCTCTTGATGAGTGCCGAGGCGGCAAAAGCGGCGTTCGGATGCATCAAGGCGCACATGCTGGAGCAAAAGACCGAGCAGAGTGTCAAGGCTGCCGTTGTGATCGCCACCGTCAAGGGGGATATTCACGACATCGGCAAGAACATCGTTCGCCTGTTGCTCGAAAACTACGGCTTTGCCGTCACCGATCTTGGACGCGACGTCTCTCCCGAGGAGATCGTTTCGGCAACTGTCAGACTGCATGCCCCCTTGGTTGGCTTGAGTGCGCTGATGACCACCACCGTGCCCGCCATGGAGGAGACCGTAAAGGCTCTGCGCGCGTCTGCGCCGTGGTGCAAGATCATGGTCGGCGGCGCGGTGCTCAACGCCGATTACGCCGCGCGCATCGGCGCCGATCGCTATTGCAAGGACGCGATGGAAGCCGTGAGATATGCCGAGAGTTTATAAACGGTAAAAAGATATACACAAATATGACCAACCTGAAAACAAAAGGAGAAAAAACATGAGATTTGATCAAAAGTGGCTCGGTAGAAACTGTCAAAAGAATCCCGAGCAATGGTTTGAAGCGTCTGTGCCGGGGAATATCCAGCACGACTTTGCGATCTTTCATCAGTTTGAGGATTGGAATTACGCGTCCAACTACGAACAGTTTCTCCCCCTGGAGGACGATCATTGGGAATACAAAGCCGTTCTGAATTACGATCAAAAAGACGGCGAACGCGTATTCTTTGTCAGCGGAGGAATCGACTATACCTACGAGGTTCTGATCAACGGCAAAAAGATCTATTTCTACGAGGGTATGTACCGCGGCTTCGAGCTTGATCTGACCGAGCATCTCGGCGGAAAAGATGACGTTCTGACGGTGCATATCTACCCCCATCCCAAGAGCACGGGCGGCAGACCAAACACGCGCGACGAGGCGGATGCCTGCTGCAAGCCTCCGCTTTCCTACGGCTGGGACTTCAATCCCCGTTTGCTCAATTCGGGTATGTGGGAGGAAGCCTACATCGAAACCCGCGGTGTCTCCTACATCGGCGATTGCGAGGTGCTTGCCACGCTTTCGGACGATCTGACCTGCGGTACGGTCACCTTTGATTTTTCCTGCGAGCTGCCTTGCACAACCGCGATCTACGATGCCGACGGCAATGAAGTTCTGAAGGGAACCGACCGCAAGGTCACGGTTCAAAATCCCAATCTTTGGTGGTGTAACGGTCAGGGAGACGCCTATCTTTACCGCTGGGAGATCCGCAACGAGCGTGAGAGCAAAAGCGGACATATCGGATTCCGCACGATCAAGCTGCTTCGCAACGAAGGTGCGGTCGATCCCCGCGATTTTCCAAAAACCAGATACGACGCCCCCATGACGGTCGAGCTCAACGGCAGACGCATTTTTGCCAAGGGTACCAACTGGGTCGCCCCTTCGCTTTTCTGGGGACTTTTGGACGCGGAAATTTACGAGACACACATCCGCATGGCACACGATGCCAACATGAACTCCTTCCGTATGCACGGAGGATCGGGAAGAGCGAAACGCTATTTCTACGATCTGTGCGACCGCTACGGCATCTTGCTGTGGCAGGAGTTTCCGCTTGCCTGCAACAACTACCGCGCGACCCCGCACTACATGGGAATGCTGGAGTCCGAGGCGACCGCGATGATCCGAGATCTCCGCCATCACCCCTCGCTCGCGCTTTGGTGCGGAGGCAACGAGCTGTATAACGGTTGGTCGGGCATGGACGAGCAGTCTCACGCCCTCCGTCTGCTCAACAAGCTTTGCTACGAGAATGACTATGAGCGTCCCTTTATCGCCACCTCTCCTCTGATCGGCATGGCACACGGAGACTATACCTTTTGGGAGAACGCGCAGGGCGGCGAAACGATCGGAGCGTTCCAACATTCTCACTATACGGCTTACACCGAGTTCGGTCTCCCCTCGATCACAGATGCAGAGCTGTTGAAGAAGGTCATTCCCGCAGACGAGCTCTTCCCAATCGAAATGACCAAGTCCTGGATCACGCACCACGGATTCAACGCGTGGGGCAAAAACGCGTGGTTGTGTCTCGACGTTCTGGACAGATATTTCGGTCCCGCAAGCTCGCTTGAGGAGTTGGTAGACCAATCCAATTGGCTACAGAGCGAGGGCTATCGCGCGATCTTTGAGGAGGCGCGCCGTCAGTGGCCGCATTGCAGCATGGCACTCAACTGGTGCCTCAACGAGCCCTGGACAACAGCGGCGAACAACACGCTGATCGCATTTCCGTCTTATGCAAAGCCCTCTCTCGATTACGTCAAAAAGGCGCTTCGTCCCACGCTGTTCAGTGCGAAGATCCCTTGCTTCACCTGGTTCATGAACGATACCTTCGAGGCGGAGCTTTGGTTCCTCAATGACAAGCCCGAGACTGCCGCAGGCAAGGTGAAGGTATCTCTGACTCTGGGCGACGAGACCGTCACGCTCTTGGAATGGAACGCGCAAGCCGAGGCAAACAGCAATCTGCGCGGACCCACGATCCGTTACAATCTTCCTTTGGTGGAGACTGCGGACAAACTGATCCTTCGCCTGGAGGCAGAAGACGGACAGGCAAGTACCTATACCTATCAGTACAAACCGAAAAAACGCAGAAAACCGGTGAACATCCGCAGCAACAACGGTATGGGCTGATCGCTTTTTGAGGGGGTGCTTATGCGCCCCCTCAAAAACTTTTCTGATATAAAAGAAAAGACGGTGTTATTTATGATTGTAATAGTTCCGATGAGGGTTTTGAATTGTTTTGCGGGCCAAATGAACAAGTTTTGAATTATCGGTTTCAAAATGGTTTTACAATCAACAACAATTTTCAATTGATTGTATTTTCTGAACACAGGTGATGCATTTCTGTGTCCGTCCCATAAAAAACAAGAAAGCATGACACGGCAACGAACCGAGTCATGCTTTTTTCCGGCTCTCTTGTCAGAAAGTTTCTTGAGAGGAGGGGGTGTGGGGGAGGAGAAGCTTCTTTTTAAAGAAGTTCTCCTCCCCCACAAACACTACGTTTAAGATATCGAAGCGATATATTCCTCCAGCTCGCTCTTGATGACCGAGACCTGAGGTCCGTAGATCACCTGCACGCCGCCACCTTTGCGAATGACGCCTGCGGCACCGCTTTGCTTGAGCAGATTCTCGCTCACGGAGTCGGGGTTTTTGACCGTCACGCGCAGACGGGTGGCACAGCAATCGAGGTTGAGAATATTGTCCTTTCCGCCAAGGCCGTCGAGGATCATCATGGAGACGCCGTGCGAGGGCTCTTGCGTGTGCTTGCCGTCCGAGCCTGCTTTTTTGGCGTTGTAATCGGCGCGGGTATAGAGCTTGACCTCACCGTCGTCGTCCTCGCGCCCCGGTGTTTTATAATTCATTTTACGGATCAAGAATCGGAACAGGAAGAAATAGATCGCGAAATAGATGACGCCCACCAAGGGGATCATGATCCAATTGGTTTTCGCGTTGCCTTGCAAAATGCCGAAGAGTGTCAGGTCGATCAATCCTCCCGAGAAGGTCATGCCGACGCCGACGTTCAAAAGGTGCATCAGCATATAGGAGAGACCCGCGAGGATCGAGTGGATCACGTAGAGGATCGGCGCGACGAAGAGGAAGGTGAACTCGATCGGCTCGGTGATACCCGTGAGCATCGATGTCAGCGCGGCGGAGAGAAGAAGGCTTCCGGTCACTTTCTTTTTTGTGTCTTTGGCGCAGGTGTATATTGCAAGAGCCGCGCCGGGCAGACCGAAGATCATAAAGGGGAATTTACCGCTCATAAATCGCGTCGCGGAAACCGAGAAGACCGTGGTGGAGGGGGAGGCAAGCTCGGCGAAGAAGATATTTTGCGCACCGTAGACCATCACGCCGTCGATCAGCGCGGAGCCTCCCACACCGGTTTGCCAGAAGGGCAGATAAAAGACGTGATGCAGACCGAAGGGGATGAGGATGCGTTCGATGAAGCCATAGATCAGCGTGCCTCCGTAGCCCGAACGAAGGACGAGATCTCCGAGGGCGTAGATCCCGCTTTGTACGTAGGGCCAGATAAAGAACATGAGTGCGCCCACAAGAATGTAGGTCACAGTGGAAATGATCGGAACGAATCGCGTGCCGCCGAAGAAGGAGATGATGTTGGGCAGGCGGATCTTGTAGAAGCGGTTATGCAGTGCCGCCACGCCAAGCCCGACGAGAATACCGCCAAACACGCCCATCTGCAGGGAAGGGATTCCCACCACGTTGGCGATCGCACCCTCTTGAAGCGTACCGCTCTCGATCATCCCGCTGATGATGAGCAGCGCGTTGATGGTTTTGTGCATGACGAAAAAGGCGATGGCGGCGGAGAGGGTGGCAGTGCCTTTTTCCTGCTCTGCCATGCCGAGTGCCACACCCATTGCAAAGAGCAACGGAAGATTATCGAAAATAACCGTCCCCACCGATGCCAGCACCGTGAAGATCGAATAGATCACCGTGCCGGGGCCCATAAAACCAATGAGATTATAGGCCTCCAGCGTTGCGGAATTGGTGAACGAGGAGCCGACGCCAAGCAAAAGTCCGGCAATCGGCAAAAGTGCGATCGGGAGCATGAAGGCACGTCCGACGCGCTGCAAAATACTGAAAAAGGCAGAGCCTTTTTTTTCGGTTCGAATTGCTTCAGGCATTGTTTTCATCCTTTCTGTTTAAGCGAGACGGTAGTGTAAAATTTCGGTTTTGCCGCCCACCGTTTCAGTGTAGACTGTGTCTGTGACGTTCATCTTTTCCGGATTGGTCACCAGCACGGGAATGACGGTTTTAAATCCCTTTTCGCGAATGAGATCCAAATCGGCACGAGCCAAGACGTCGCCTGCCTTGACGCGATCTCCGACGCTCACCATCGAAAGAAATCCCTCTCCCTTCAGTTCCACCGTGTCGATCCCGACGTGGACGAGAACGTCCAACCCGTCATCGGAAAGCAGGGTATAGGCGTGTCGCGTGTCGCTGACGCTTTCCACCTTGCCGTCGATCGGAGCATATACCGTTCCCGCGGTCGGCTTGACGGCAAAACCCTGTCCCAGCATTCCCGAGGAGAATGCTTCGTCAGGCACGGCGGAGAGCGGAACGGCGACTCCGTCGGCAACTGCCAGAAGTGTTTTTTTCTTTTTTTGAAACAACATGATTTTCCTCCTTTAACGGCATTCCGTTACCCTTCCGCGCAGACCGAGCAGATAGGGCGCAGAAACCGAAAGCTCGTCGATCCGCAGGTCGGCAAAGCGTTGTGTCAGATGCAGGTCCGCAGCCATCTCGCCGCAGATGCCAATCCAGCCGCCGTGGCGGTGAATGGCGGTTGATGCCATTTCGATCATGCGCAAAATCGGTTCGGTGTTTTCTTCGCAAAGCGTTGTAAGCGCTGGATTTTGACGGTCTGCCGCGAGTGTATATTGTGTCAGATCGTTGGTACCCACCGAGAAGAAATCGACCTCGCATGCAAGCTCTTCGCACATCATAACCGCCGCGGGGGTTTCAATCATGATGCCAAGCTCGGGCTTGGGATCGAAGCGCTTGTTTTCTCGCTTTAATTCCTCCATGCACTCTTCGATCAGCCGTTTGCTTTGCTTGACTTCGTCCACCGACACAATCATGGGCAGCATGATCGCAAGACGTCCGAGCGCCGACGCGCGCAAAATGGCGCGAAGCTGGGTTTTGAAAAGATCGCGCCGCGCAAGGCACAAGCGGATCGCACGAAAGCCGAGCGCGGGATTTTCCTCTTCCGGCAGACCAAAGTAGGATATTTTCTTGTCCGCGCCGATGTCAAGCGTGCGAATGACGGTTCGTTTGCCTTGCATTTGCACGGCAACGTCGCTGTATGCCCGAAAGAGAAGTTCCTCTCCGGGGTAGTCATCGGCGCTCAGATAGAGGAACTCGCTGCGCAAAAGCCCGATGCCGTCCGCGCCCGCCTCAAGCACTGCCTCCACCTCTTCGCCGCTGCCGACGTTGGCGTAGATCAGCATACGGTGACCGCTTTTGGTGACTGCGGGCTTGTTCATCAGAGAGCGCAGATAGCGATCATGCTCTTCGGCGATGCGATCGTCTTTTTTTTGCTTTTCCGAAAAGAGGCTTGTTTGCTCTTCTGTCGGTGAGAGCGTGAGCGTTCCTTCTTCCGCGTCAAGAAGCGCGAACGTGCCGTCAAACCGTTCCTCGATCACGCCGACCGAAACCAGCGCGGGAATTCCCATGGCGCGCGCCAAAATGGCGGTGTGGGAGTTGGACGATCCTCGGAAAATCACAAATCCGAGGATCTGCGATTTTTCAAGCATCACGGTCTCGGAAGGAGAGAGATCGTCGGCAACCAGGATAAAGGGTGATTTCTCCTGCGTGGTGTCTGTCTCCGATGCGCCGAACAGGACCTGCTGCAGCTGCCTTTCCAGATCTCTTATGTCGGAGGCGCGTCCCGAAAGGTATTCGTTGTCAAGTCCTTCGAGCATCGCAGAGATCCGTTGCGTTGCGCGTCTGAGGGCATCCTCGGCAGAGGCACCTGCGTCGATTTCCTCGCGCAACGCCTCCAGAAAATCTTCGTCCTCCAAAAGCATGCCGTGGATTTCAAAGATCTGTGCTTCATCTTCACCGACCTGCCTTCGCGCTCGCTCGTAAAGGGCGGCGAGTCGATGCTTGACTTGATTCAACGCGTCCTGCAGGCGTGCCCATTCGTCGGTTTTTCCCAAAGACACACTGCTTCTTTTGTGGGAAGGCTCGTTGCGATGAAAAAAACGGAGCGTGCCGCTTACCCGTCGGTTGCCTACCCCCACCCCCTGCAAAACGCGATCGTTTTTGGTTTCATGTTTCATTTGATGCCGTTCCTTCCGCCCGCTTTTTGCCATTTTGCATTTTTTCACCCAAATATGCTTCCAATTCTTGGGCAGCAACTTCTTCGTCCTCACCGGACACGGACACGGTCAGATTTGTTCCGTGAACGGCTCCCAGACTCATCAGGGCCAAAAGACGCTTGGCATCCGCCTCTTTGTCCCCGACCTTGATACGGATATCGGATTGGAAACGCTTTGCAAAGGTTGCAAGCATTCCTGCGGGACGAGCGTGCAGCCCGTTGGGATCTTCAATGGTATAGGTAAATTCTTTCATCGTCCGTCTTCCTTTTTTGTGTATTTTCCTTACTATTTTTGCTTTCTTTCGCAAGGCTTATGCAAAAAATGAAAAAATAAAAAGCGACGAAAACAGCCCCGACGTCAAGACGTTGACGTCGGGGCTGTTTTTTATGATGGAAGCTTTTCTTTAATTTTGGAGCGTGTCGTACAGATTTATCAATTCCAACCCGCTTTTGAGAGCGAGAGCGGCCGTGTAGGCAGTACCTCCGCCGTGTGAGTTGCGGAGATAAGCAATACAAACGTCGGCACCGTCCACCAGCGCGCGGTTGCGTTGTTGCAGAAGCCCGGGGTAATATTTTTGAGCGACGTAACGGTGGGAATCGGCTTGGGAGAGGATCTGACGGTACAGTTGCGCGTCGGTTTCCCGCCAACCGACGGTTTGGTCGGGGGAGGGAAGGATCAAATGCAATCGGATCTCGGGATAACGCATTCGAAGGGAAAGCACGGAAAGTGCGGAGAGTGTGTCAAAACCGACCGCTCCGCCCGTGCGAAAATCTGTTGCACCTTGCAGGATTTGGCGCTCCACCTCAACGCGCAGTGATTCCTCCAATTGCGGATAGTCCGCATCGGGAATCTGTCTGTGTCCTGTAAAACAGACGGTTTTGCTCATTTTTTTCCCTCCTTCCTCGTTTCTATCTGTTATTATAACACATTCAAACCCAAAAAGAAAGAGATATTTTCGATTTTCGTGCGACAAAAGCGGACGAAAAAACAAGAGAAGCGATGACTTTTTACCGTTGGTTCTTTCGGATTTTTCTGCACTGTGTATTTTTCGTAATATCCTATCAAAAAAATACAGGATTTTACCCGCCGCTTTCGACGGAATCTGCTCGCCGAAAAGAGTAAAATAGTAGAGAAAAAAGATTTTTGCGGAAGCAAAGAAAAGGAGAGAAGTTCAAAATGCAAGGAAATGTAAAAGAACGTGGAGAAGAAGTTCGCAATGAGGCGGTACGTGACGACAGCGGAGGAATTTGGCGCGGGAGATTGCGGCGGATTTTTGGCGAGCTTGTATGGGTTGGCGGCGGATGGCTCTTTGGTGGTGCCGAGATGCTTTTCGGAACCCATCCGCTGGGTATCGCGTTGCTGTGCGCGTCGGGACGGCACACCCTGGCGATTCTGATTGGCTTGATCGCTTCGTCTTTGGCGTCAAGACTTGAGCCCGTCGTCTACATCAGCACCTACGTTGCTGCGGCATTGGTGCGCATCGTGTCGGGCATGATTTTCGAGAGTGCGGAGACGCGCGACGATCTTTCCGAACGCTTGATCCGAAAAATGCAGGAGGCGGAGGAGATTTCCGATGGTAAAAAGTCCTCGCGTAAGCGTCGCAGTTCGAAAGCGAGGAAAGAGGAGGAAATCCGAAGATCTCCGTTCGGTGAGGCGCTTCACGGAATCTTCAGCGAAAGCGTCTGTCTGCGAATGGCGACAGCCGCGGTCTGCTCCTTCATCGTTGCCTTTTGGCGCATCGTGTCGGGGGGATTTCAATATTACGATTGGTTTGCCGCGATCTTTGTGGTTCTTGTCGCCCCCGTTGCCGTCTTGGTGTATTCGGTGAGTTTGGGAGACTCTGCTTCGCATGCCTTGCTTCACAATGTTTCCCGTGCCGCAATTTTGTTTTCACTGATCTGGTCGGCGGGGAACGTGACTGCCTTCGGCATCCCTTTGGCGGTTGTGCTGTCCCTCTTTTTCACGCTGATGCTGACCGAGCGTGAGGGCGGTGTGGCAGGCTCGGTGACGGCGATTTTGTGCGGTTTGGCTTACGCGCCGCTGTATGCGCCGGGATATTTGCTGGCATCGCTTCTTTTTACGATTTCAAAGGGGGTGAGAAGGCAAGGGAGTGCGGTTCTGCTGGCGGTCGCGGCACAGCTTTCGTGGGCGGTCTACGTGGGCGGTGCATCGGTTCTGACGGCATATCTTCCCGCCGCTCTGATCGGCGGTGTTGCGACGACAATTGCTCTTCGTTTCCGTGAGGAGTCGGAGGAGAATCAGAGCGCGAAGGAGGAAACGGTGCATTGCCATGTGGAGGGAAGCCGCCGTCGGGATGCCAACGATCATCTGCGCGGTATTTCGGATGCCTTTTCGTCGCTTTCGGAGATTTTTTATAATCTGAGCGATCGATTCCGCCGTCCGGGAACGCTGGATCTGCGCCGTATTTGTGATATTTCCTTTGATGCCTTTTGCACCGACTGCCCGAACAAAACGGTTTGTTGGGGGCTGGAATATTCCAATACGCTGGAAACGGTCAGCCATCTGACCTCGGCGTTGCACACCAAGGGCAAGGTCACCAGAGAGCAGATCCCGTCCGCCCTTTCTCACCGATGTGAGTCGGTGGATGAAATTTTGGAGCGGATCAACCGCGAATGTGCCAAACTGACGGGAGATCTTTTGCGCAACAACCGCACCGAGATCTTTGCCATGGATTATGAGGCGGCGGCGAAGATCATCAACGATGCGCTGGAGGACGAGGACGGAGAGTATCGCTTTGACGGGGAGGAAGAACAGAAAATTGCCGAATATCTCAAGGATGCGGGCGTGCGCGCGCAGGGTGTGACGGTTTACGGCAATCGCCGACGCCGTATTCTGGTACGGGGTGTGGACGTGGAGCATGCGACCGTTACGGTTGAGACGTTGCGCTCCGATCTTGCCGAGATGTGCGGGCTTGAACTCAGCCGTCCGATCTTTGAGGTGGAGGGGAATCTCAGCACCATGTCCTTGCAGGCGAAAAAGAAGATCCGCGTCACGGGAGCACAGAACAACGTTGCGGCGGACGGCGGGATCAGCGGCGACACGGTCAATCTCTTTTCCAATAAAAAAGATTATTTCTATGCGCTGATCAGTGACGGAATGGGAGCGGGGAAGGAGGCGGCGCTGACCTCCAGCATCTGTTCGGTCTTTCTTGAAAAAATGCTGCGCGCGGGCAATCGTGCGTCGACCTCTCTGCGCATGCTCAACAATATGATCCGTTCGCGCGGCGCGGACAGCACGCGAGAATGCTCCTCGACTGTGGACTTGCTGGAATTGGATCTGATCACGGCGGACGCATCCTTTATGAAAAGCGGCGCCGCACCCAGCTTTGTGGTCAGAGGCAGAGTCGTACATCGCTTGCAGGCGGGGACGGCTCCGATCGGGATCATCTCCGCGTTGGACGTCCAGAGCGATCCGTTTCCCTTGAAGGCGGGAGACACCGTGGTGATGGTCAGTGACGGCATTTTGCAAAACGATGAGGATGCGCAATGGCTGACCTCCTATTTGACCGGGATCGGAGGGCTTTCACCGGAAGAGATCGTTTACCACATTTGCGTTCATGCCTGCGAAAAAGAAAATCACGACGATTGTTCGGCGATCGCCCTGCGCATCGAGGCGGCGGAGTAACGGTTCGTGTGGGTTTCGGGGGAAGGAGAACTTCTTTGCAAGAAGCTTTTCTTCCCCCTCCGTTCCGGCATCTATTGTGGAAAAGAGAAAGAGAGAAAGCATTCTTCGGTGGAAAACCGCGGAATGCTTTTTGCGATTCTCGGCAAAGAATATGAAAAAGAGCTTCCTGATCTGTTTTTCAGCTCAAAAATTAGCACTCTTGCATTTCGTTTACAAAAAATTCACGAAAAAATAGAGAAAAAGACTTGACTAAATCCGTGAAACATGGTAAACTTTAGGTACGATTTAGCACTCTTCTTTTGCGAGTGCTAAATTGGACGTAAAAAAAGACAGAGAGGGGAATGCATGGGATGAGTTTTCCGGATCGTGGATTAAGCGAACGAAAAAAGCAGATATTAAAAGCGATCGTCGATGCGCACATTGAGGGCGGCGGACCGGTCGGTTCCAAATACATTCTCCAAAATCAGCACCTGACCTGCTCGTCTGCTACCATTCGGAACGAAATGGCAGAATTGGAGGAGATGGGGTATCTGGAGCAGCCGCACGCGTCCGCAGGACGGGTTCCGAGCGAGCTGGGATATCGGTTTTACGTCGACTCACTGCTCGAGCACTACGCCATGACTACTGCCGAGATCGCGCAGATCAACAATCTGCTCAAGGCAAAGATGGGCGAGTTGGATCAGATCCTGCTCGCGGCGTCGAATCTGGCATCGAGTCTGACAAACTATACCGGCATCGCCATCAAGCCGCGCTTCCGAAGCGTCAGCATCAGCAAATTTGAATTGATCTTTCTCTCGGCAGACCATTACATTTTGGTGGCGGTCACCTCAACCGGAGCGGTCAAAAGCAAGCATTTGCGCGGCAAAACAGACGTAACGCCGACGGCACTCTCCAAGCTTGCCGCATCCTTCAACCGCCATCTTGTCGGACTTTCCGCCGACCGGATCACACTTCCGATCATCATGCGGATCGAGGAAGAGATGGGCGAGGACGCCGGCATCGTCGGCTCTGCGATCAAGACGGTCTACGGACTGCTCAGCGAGATGGATGAGGGCGAGATGCGCGTCAGCGGCATCGACCGCCTCTTGCAATATCCCGAGTGCAGCGACGTAGGACAGTTGCAGGAGCTTTTGGGAACGCTGGAAAAGAAAGAGGACATTCTGGATCTCGTTTCGAGGACCGAGAGCAACGGCATCAACGTCGTGATCGGCTCGGAGAGCGAGGTCAAGGTCATGAACAATTCCGCGCTGGTCTTCAAGCCGATTCTTCAGGACGGCAAGACCGTGGGCGCGATCGGAATTATCGGACCGCGGCGAATGGATTATGCAAAGGTGCTTGCCACTCTGGAGGGATTGAGCGGAAACATTGCCAATCTCATGCAAGCAAACAATCAGTTGAACGGAGGTTTTTCCGATGGAGGAAACGAAAAAGACGGCAACGCCTGAAACCGAAGAAGTGCGCAACACAGCGGCAGAGGCAAAGACCGAAAAGGCAGACAAAAAGAAAATGAAGAAGCTTGAGGCGGAGATCGCCGAGCTGAAAAAACAATTGGATGCCAAGGATGAGGCGTATCGTGCCGAGGAGGACAAATATCTTCGCATGATGGCGGAGTACGACAACTTCCGCAAGCGCAGCGCGAAGGAAAAGGAGGGTGTGTACGCCGACGCATACAGCGATTGTATCGCAAACATGCTTCCGATCCTTGACAATCTCGAACGCGCGAGCAAGTCCGACAACCTCGAGGGAGTGAAAAAGGGTCTGGAGTTGACGGCGAAGGCGTTTGACGACGCGCTCTCCAAAATGGGCGTGACAGAGATCGAAACCAAGACTTTCGATCCGAATTTTCACAACGCGGTCATGCACGTGGAGGACGAGAGTTTGGGCGAGTCCGAGATCGTCGAGGTGTTCCAAAAGGGATACGTCAAGGGTGACAAGGTCATCCGCTATGCAATGGTAAAGGTTGCAAACTAAAATCGAAAAACAATATCTTATTTATATTTTTGGAGGATTATGATTATGGGAAAAATCATTGGTATTGACTTGGGCACCACCAACTCGTGTGTTGCCGTTTACGAGGGCGCTGAGCCGATCGTCATTCCGAACCCCGAGGGAGCGAGAACCACTCCTTCCGTCGTCGCGTTTTCCAAGACCGGCGAGAGAATGATCGGACAGGTGGCGAAGAGACAGTCGATCACCAACCCCGATCGCACCATCATGTCGATCAAGAGAGAGATGGGAAGCGGCTACAAGAAGACGATCGACGGCAAGGCATACACGCCGCAGGAGATCTCGGCAATGGTGCTGCAGAAGCTGAAGGCAGACGCGGAGAGCTATCTCGGCACGTCGGTCACGCAGGCTGTCATCACTGTTCCCGCATATTTCTCTGACGCACAGCGTCAGGCAACCAAGGATGCCGGCAAGATTGCGGGCCTTGAGGTGCTTCGTATCATCAACGAGCCCACCGCGGCAGCACTTGCTTACGGCATGGATAAGGAAGCAAACCAGAAGATCATGGTGTTCGACCTCGGCGGCGGTACGTTTGACGTATCGATTCTCGAGATCTCGGACGGTGTCTTCGAGGTTCTCGCAACCAACGGTGATACCCGCCTCGGCGGTGACGACTTCGACCAGCGCGTCATCGATTGGATGGCAGATCAGTTCCAGAGAGAGCACGGCGTGGATCTGCGCAAGGACAAGATGGTTCTGCAGAGACTCCGCGACGCCGCAGAGAAGGCAAAGATCGAGCTTTCCGGCATGGCAAGCACCTCGATCAATCTGCCCTTTATTACTGCAACCGCAGAGGGACCGCTTCACTTTGAGGCAACGCTGACCCGCGCGGAGTTTGACAAGATCACCGCCGACCTCGTGGAAAGAAGCATGAGCCCCACGAAGAAGGCACTGGCTGACGCGGGACTGAGCGTCGGACAGATCGACAAGGTTCTGCTCGTGGGCGGTTCCACCCGTATTCCCGCGGTGCAGGAAGCAGTGAAGAAGTTCATCGGCAAGGATCCCTTCAAGGGCATCAACCCCGACGAGTGCGTTGCCATCGGTGCCGCCATTCAGGGCGGTGTGCTTGGCGGCGAGGTCAAGGATCTGCTGCTGCTTGACGTCACGCCTCTGTCGCTCGGCATCGAGACGCTCGGTGGTGTCTTCAACCGCATCATCGACCGCAACACCACCATTCCCGTCAAGAAGAGCCAGGTATATTCCACCGCGGCAGACGGTCAGACCTCGGTTGAGATCCACGTTCTGCAGGGTGAGCGCGAGATGGCTGCCAACAACACCACGCTCGGCCGCTTCATTCTCGACGGCATCACGCCCGCTCCTCGCGGAGTACCGCAGATCGAGGTTACCTTTGACATCGACGCCAACGGCATCGTAAACGTCACCGCAAAGGACAAGGGAACCGGCAAGGAACAGCACATCACCATCACCTCCTCGACCAACATGAGCCAGGAGGACATTGACCGCGCCGTGAAGGATGCGGAGAAGTATGCCGAGGAGGACAAGAAGGCGAAGGAGGCGGTTGACGTCAGAAACCGCGCCGAGTCGATGATCTTCCAGAGCGAAAAGACGCTGACCGAGCTTGGTGACAAGGTTGACGCCACAGACGCCGACGAGGTCAAAAACGCCATCGAAAAGCTGAAGGAGACCCTCAAGGGCGGCGACGTCGAGGCAATCAAGGCAGACACCGAGGCGGTCGAGAAGGCATTCTACAAGATCTCCGAGAAGCTCTACGCACAGCAGGCGCAGGCAGGCGGAGACGCCGGCTTTGATCAGGGTGCCGCAGGCAATGACGGTCAGGACGGAACCTATTATAATGCAAATTTTGAGGATCATTCCAACAACTGATCCCATATAGCCAACGCCGTCCCCGCGAAGGATACTCGTCGGGGGCGGCGCGAGCCCGTTTTATAATCACCGCGCAAAATCGTTGCGCTTTTCGAAAAAATCGGAGTCGGGAGGCGGTTTCCTTTCCCGTCATCCCTTCAAATGAGGAAAATCATGGCAGAAAAAAGAGACTATTACGAGGTGTTGGGCGTTGACAAAAGCGCCGACGCATCGACCATCAAAAAGGCATATTACAAGTTGGCAAAGCAGTACCATCCCGACGCCAATCCTGGAGACGCGGCGGCAGAGGAGAAGTTCAAGGAAGCAAACGAGGCATACGAGGTGCTGTCGGATTCCGACAAAAGAGCAAAGTATGACCAATTCGGTCACGCCGCGTTCGATCCCTCCATGGGAGGCGGCGACGGCGGGTTCGGAGGCTTTGGAGGCTTCGGAGACTTCGGCGATCTCGGAGATATTCTGGGCGGTATGTTCGGCGGCGCGTTTGGCGGCGGACGCCAGAGACGCAACGGACCGATCCCGGGAGACGACATCGGTGCCAACGTCACCATCACCTTTGAGGAAGCGGCGTTCGGTGTCAAGAAGGATATTTCCTACAACCGCATTTGCCGTTGCCCCGATTGCAAGGGCTCGGGCGGCGAGAACGTGGAGACCTGTACGGTCTGCCGCGGCACCGGACAGGTGCGCCGCGTGCAGCGCATGGGAGGCATGTCCTTCCAATCGACGGCGCAGTGCGATGCCTGCCGCGGAACCGGAAAAATCATCAAGAATCCTTGTAACAAGTGCCGCGGAACCGGACAGACACGCGAAAGCAAGCGCTTGACGGTGTCGATTCCCGCCGGCATCGATCACGGCGAGAGAATCGCATTGCGCGGGCAGGGCAACGACGGCAGAAACGGCGGTCCTGCGGGAGACCTGATCATCGTCGTGTCGGTGCGTAGCCACAGCATTTTTGAGCGTGAGGACTACAATATTTACTGTGAAGTTCCCCTGACGGTTGCCGAGGCGACGTTGGGAGCCGAGATCGACGTACCTACCTTGGAAGGCAACGTCAAATACACCATTCCCGAGGGTACGCAGGCGGGGACAACCTTCACCCTGCGCGGCAAGGGAATCCCTTACGTCAACGGCAACGGCAAGCGCGGCGATCTGATTTTCCGCACCACGGTCGAGATTCCAAAGGGACTCAGCGAGAAGCAGAAGGAAGCGATGAGAGCCTTTGCCGAGAGCTGCGGGGAAGGGAATTACACCAAGCACAAGCAGTTCTTCAAAAAGATCTTCGGGAAATAAGGAGGACGTATGGTAGATCAAGACTACGTATGCGGTGATTACGGAACCGAAACACAGTGGACGCAGATCCGTGTCACGGTTGCCCTGCCGCAATTGGACGAGCTGACCGCGATCATGAGCATGGTTTCCAACAATCTGCAGATCGAGGATTACAGCGACATCGATCTGAAGACCTGTTACGGAGATCTGATCGACGAAAGCATTCTCAACGCCGACAAGACGATCGCGTCGGTGTCGGTCTATCTGCCCGCCGAGCGAAGCGTGCCCGAGTGCCTCGCATTTTTGCGCGAGAGATTCGCGACCACGGGGCTGCATGATGCCAAGATCGAAACGGTCGGCGTCAACGAGGAAGATTGGGCAAACTCGTGGAAGGCGTATTACAAGCCGATCAAGATCGGAGAACGTCTGGTCATCGTTCCCGCATGGGAGAAATACGATGCCAAGGAAGGCGAGCTGGTCGTCCGCATGGATCCCGGCATGGCGTTCGGTACGGGTACGCACGAGACCACCAGACTCGTGATCCGTATGCTTGAAAAATACACAGCACCCGGTTGCCGCATGCTTGACGTTGGCACGGGAAGCGGTATCCTTGCCATTTGCGCTTCGCGCCTCGGTGCCGCCGAGTGCCGCGCCTACGACATCGATCCGATGGCGGTGCGCGTGGCAAACGAGAACATCAAGGACAGCGGACTTTCGAACATCACCTGCGAGGTCTCCGACCTTTTGCGTCAGGCGGATCGCTCGCGTCCCTACGATCTCATCTGCGCCAACATCGTGGCGGACATCATCATTCGCATGACCCCCGACGTCGCACCTTTTATGCATGAAAACACCGTGCTTTTGGCATCGGGCATCATCTCGGAGCGTGCCGAGGACGTGGTGTCCTGCTTTGAAGCCAACGGATATCGCATCGTCGAGCGCCTTGAGGACAACGGTTGGTGCGGTCTTGCGGTCATGAAACGGTAAATCAGGAAAAGAACAGCGGAGAAGTCTTGAAGCAGACCTCTCCGCGTTTTTTTATTCATCCGCCGCATCCGAGAAGAGCAGATTGTACTGATCCGCGATCTCATTCCAGGTCAAAAGTCCCACGTTGCCGTCTTCTGGGAGTGAATTGAGACGTTGAAAGCTTTTCACGGCAGCCTGCGTTTGCTCGTCGTAGACCCCCGTTGCGATCACGTCCGAGAGCGCGGCGTAGCTGTGATGAAGCTCGCGCAGCATATACTGCAGAGCCGAGACGACGAAGCCGACACTGCCGAGCGTCAGGACGTAGCCTTGCGGATCGGGCGGAAAGACCACGATCTGCCGCGGAGGGGAGTTGGATGCCAGCGAAGCGCGGTAATCGGCGTAGAGCCGTTCCCATGTGTCCAGATCGGCACGCCCGGTCACGGGAATCCCGCGCGAGCGTTGGAATTCTCGGAGCGCGTCGGTGGTTTGACTTTCAAAAATGCCGTCCACGGGCGGCGCGGGAATGTTTGTTTCACTGTAGGAAAGTTGTCGCAGATATTGTTGCAGATTGCGGATGGCGGGCGCTTTGTTCGGTTGCTCGTTCATCTTGGAGTCCTCCTTTTGTGAGCCTACGCACCGAGCGGAAAGCCGGGGAACTGACCGTCCCTTGTGACCGATCCTTGATAGAGCGCGTTGAAGAGCTCGGCGATCGCGCTCCAGGTAGTTGCCGAAACAACACCCGTAGGTGTGATGCCAGCCAGATTCTGAAAGGCAACCACCGCCTCTTGCGTTCGCGGACCAAAATATCCCGTGGGATTGACCTGCGGGATCTGCGGATAGGTTTGGGCGATATAATTGAGATATTGTTGAAGCAACAGCACCTGATCGGAATCCGCGCCGATGCGAAGCGGAACGCCGCCGTAGGGAAGCGCCGCGCCCTCCACGTATTCGGCGGGAATGGTGTTGACGATTCCCGTGTAGGCGCGCTGGAGCTCATACCACGTCCGCTCGCCGACCACACCGTCCACGGGAAGTCCGAAGGTTCGTTGCACTGCCTCCACAGCCGCTCGCGTGGTCTCGCCGAAGCTGCCGTCGATCGGCACGGCGGGGATGGTATCGTAATACTGTGAGAGATAGGTGATGAAATATTGCAGGTTGAGCACGGCGTTGCCGCTCGATCCGAGTGAGAGGACACCGGGGTATTGCTTTGTGACCTCCTCAAGTTTGATCCCCTCGGAGTTGAGATCGTTCAGACGCTTGACACCGATATAAATGTTTTGGATCGTGTACCACGTCGTTTTTCCGATGACACCGTCGGGTGTCAGACCGAATACCTCCTGAAACCGGCGCACCGCGTCCTCGGTGTCGGTGCCGAAGATGCCGTCGGTGGTTTCGATCTTCGGAATGGAAGGGAAGTTGTTGGAAATGCGGTTCAGTCGAATCTGCGCGATGCGGACGTCATCGTTTGCCGCACCCAGCCGCAGCGGCACCTCGGGGGCGCTTGCGGTCACGTTTTCGATCGGTGCATTTTGCACCAGGTCAATGTCGTCACCGTAGAAGTAGGTCAGAATTTCGTATGGCGTGTATCCTTGATTGGCAAGCTCGACGGTTTGCCATTGCGAAAGTCCGTCGCAGGTCACAGTGGTACCGTTACAATATTGCGCAAAGAGCGGCTCGATGCTTCCGCTGCGGCGGATATAGTTGTCAAACAGCTCTCCCGCAAGCTCGCGGATGTTGCCGAAAATGTCGCGTCCGTTGACGAAATACTGATCGAACGCCGTTGTGCTGGTGATGTCAAAATCATAGCCGCGCGTGCGGTAGTATTCGGTAAACACACGGTTGAGCGCAAACGAGATCTGCGCGTACATGTTGGCGCGGATCGCGTTTTCGGGCCAGGTGGGATAGATCTCGCTGGAGGCGACGTTTGCCACGTAATCCAAAAAGGGGATCGTGACGTTTTCTGCCGCTTGATCGGGCGGGCCGAGATGAACGGTAATCGTTTCGGGAATCACGGGAAGCTCCGGCATGGCGTATTCCTTTCTTGGTGGATTTGGAAAATCAGAGGTCGGGGGCGGTCGATTCAAAAAAACGCTCTCCGTCGGGCGTGCGGGAATCGGGACGTTCGTTTTCGGGAAGTGGGATCAGATCGGCGGGCTGAACGGCGACGATGCCGTCAAAGATCGGCACGTTGGCGTAGCTCTGCTTGAAGAAGCCCTCCAAGGAAACCTCAATGTGATAGGGCTCGTAAGGCTTTTGGTCGCCCGGATGTTGAGAATTTGCGCGCGGAGGTGCGGCTAACGCCAAAGCGGGCGTGTTTCCGTCGCGTCCCGAGACCTGCGAGGCGATGACATCCCCCTTTGGCGCATCTGTCGTGGGATCGGAACGGAGTATGTTGACACGCGCCCCCTCCAAAGGGATCGCACCGCGCGCGGTGGTGACGTGGACGATCAGATAACCCATTCCGCCGCCATCGCTTGCAAGCTCGTTTCTTTCTTGGCTGTTCATCGGCAGTCCTCCTTTTGCTTTTGCTCCTTACTATCCTATGCCGCACACACGGGTTTTGTTCCGATGAAAGCAAAGACAAGCGCAAAAATGCCCCGCGCAAGGCGGGGCAGGGGAGTTATTCGCGGAGTCGCTTTTCAATCTTTTTTCGGTGTTCGACCATACGTTCCTCCAAATTGTTTTGGATGAGCGCTTATCCTGATACCATTATAACATATTTTCCCCGAAAAACAATCACCTGTTTGGAGAGAATTTTTCTAACGTGGGTTGAGTCTCGAATTTGCTCAAATTTGAATGAGATCCCTTTGTGAAAATCCTTGACAGCCTCTTTTTTTTATGGTATAATAATAAAGTATGATTTCGTCTGTCGGGAGGTGAGTTCGTTGCGTTTGGACAAGATGATTTCGGAGTGTGGAATCGCAAGCCGAAGCGAGGTCGCAAAGGCGGCGCGCGCGGGAAAGATCACCGTGGACGGCGCTCCCGTGCGGCATGCCGACGTCAAGGTCGATCCCGAATGTCAGACCGTGGTCTATTGCGGCACACCCGTCGTGTGGCGCAGATTTGTATGGCTGATGCTGAACAAGCCCGACGGCTACATCAGCGCGACCGAGGACGGCAGGGGAGACCCCGTGGTCACCGACCTTCTTCCGGCCGAATACCGCAAAATGGGGGTTTTTCCATGCGGTCGGTTGGATAAGCATACTCTGGGACTCATGCTTCTGACCAACGACGGCACACTTTCTCACCGTCTGCTCGCCCCCAAGAGCCACGTGACCAAAAGCTACGGCTTCCGTGTCAAATTTCCGCTTTCCCAAGAGGATGTTGCTTCCCTGGAGGCGGGGGTGGACATCGGCGGCTACGTCACGAAGCCCTGTCAGGTGACGCTGACCGATGAAAAAGAGGGAATCATCGCCATCACCGAGGGAAAATATCATCAGATCAAGCTGATGATGGAGGCGGTGCACAATCAGATCGTCTTTTTGGAGCGATTGACCTTTGGTCCTCTCTCGCTCGATCCCGCGCTTGCTCGCGGCGAATGGCGTGAGCTGACAGAGGCGGAAATTCTGCAGTTGACCGAAGCAGGTCGATCCTAAGTTATCACTCAGCAAACACAGAAAGGAATCAATCTCGCACATGAACATCATTGAAAAGCTTGCCGAAGAATTTAAGCTCAAGCCCGAGCAGGTCGAAAAGACCGTCGAGCTGATCGACGAGGGAAACACCATTCCCTTTATTGCGCGTTACCGTAAGGAGGTAACCGGAAGCCTTGACGACAATATTCTGCGTGATCTGAACGATCGCCTGAATTTTTTGAGAAATATTGAGAAGAGAAAGCAGGAGGTTTCGGATCTCATCACCGCGCAGGAGAAGATGACGCCCGAGATCCAGGCGGCGATCGACGCGGCGCAGACCATCACCGAGGTCAACGACATCTACCGTCCCTTCCGTCCGCACCGCAAAACGCGCGCGTCCGTGGCAAGAGAAAAGGGCTTGGAGCCGCTTGCTGATCTGCTTTATGCGCAAGAAGCATCCTACGATCCCGCGATCGAGGTACAGGCTGAGGCTTATATCGACGAGGAAAAGGGCGTTGCGAGCGTCGAGGACGCTCTGCAGGGCGCGAAGGACATCATTGCCGAGAACGTTTCGGACAATGCCGAGTTCCGTAAGGAAATCCGCCGCCTGACCTTTGAGTTCGGACTTCTTTCGACCAAGCAGGCGAAGGAGGAGGACTCGGTCTACGCGCAGTATTACGAATATTCCGAGCCGCTGAAAAAGGTGCTCCCGCACCGCGTGCTCGCCATCAACCGCGGTGAGAAGGAGGGATTCCTCAAGGTTGACGTCACCGTCGCCTCCGAGATTGTTCTCAACTATCTCTTCGCAGAGGTTCTGCTCGGCAACAACAGCCCCGCCGAGAAATACGTCTCCGCGGCGATTCTGGACAGCTATGACCGTCTCATCGCTCCCTCGATCGAGCGTGAGATCCGCAGCGATATCTTCGATCAGGCAAGCGAGGGCGCGATCAAGGTCTTTGCCGACAACCTGGGACATCTGCTGATGCAGTCGCCCATCAAGGGAAAGACCGTTCTCGGCTTTGACCCCGGCTACGCGCACGGATGCAAGCTTGCAGTGGTCGACAAGACCGGAAAGGTCGTGGACACCGCGGTCATTTATCCCGTCAAGCCGCGCGAGGAGATCGAAAAGAGCAAGTCGATCGTCAAGCGCCTGATCTCTCGCCACAAGGTCGACGTCATCGCCATCGGCAACGGAACCGCATCCAAGGAGAGTGAGATCTTCATCGCGGGACTTCTCAAGGAGATCCCCGAGGACGTTAAATATATTGTCGTCAGCGAGGCTGGCGCGTCGATCTATTCGGCATCCAAGCTCGCGGCAGAGGAATTTCCCGAATTTGACGTCATGCAGCGCAGTGCCGTTTCGATCGCGAGACGATTGCAGGATCCCTTGGCAGAGCTGATCAAGATCGATCCCAAGGGAATCGGTGTGGGACAGTATCAGCACGACATGAAGCAGGCGCGCCTGGACGAGGCGCTCGGCGGCGTCGTAGAGGATTGCGTCAACGCGGTCGGCGTGGACATCAACACCGCGTCCTATTCCTTGCTTTCCTACATTTCGGGCATCAACACCGCTTCCGCGAAGAACATCGTCAAATACCGTGAGGAAAACGGCGAATTTTCTTCTCGCGCACAGCTTTTGAAGGTTCCGCGCATCGGCGCGAAGGCATACGAGCAGGCGGCAGGCTTTTTGCGCGTGCCCGGTGGCAAGGAGATCCTTGACAACACCGGCGTGCATCCCGAGTCCTATGCCGCCGCGGAGCAGCTGTTGAAGATGTTTGATTACAGCAAGGCGGACGTGGAGCAGGGAACCATCGGAAAGAGTTTGGGCGACAAGGTGCGCAAGGCGGGCATTCCCGCGGTTTGCGAGAAACTCGGCATCGGAGAACCGACGCTGTTTGACATTCTGAATGAATTGGAAAAGCCGGGCAGAGACGTCCGTGACACGCTACCGCCTCCCGTACTGCGCGATGACATTCTCTCTTTGGAGGATCTCAAGCCCGACATGGAGCTGACCGGAACCGTGCGCAACGTCATCGACTTCGGCGCGTTCGTCGACATCGGCGTCCATCAGGACGGTCTGGTCCACATTTCTCAGCTTTGCGACCGCTTCGTCAAGCACCCGTCCGAGGTCGTCAAGGTGGGAGACGTCGTCAAGGTTCGCGTGCTGAGCGTCGACGTTCCCAAAAAGCGCATTTCTTTGACAATGAAGTCGAAATCCAAGGCTTGAGGTTTTAATATATTAAAAACAAACTCCTTGGCATCGCCAATCTCCCCTCGATTCGTTTTATAGCTTTGTGCATAATGCACAATAAAGAAAGAAGAATTTTGGGGAAATAAACTCTTTCTTTTTGAAAGAAAATTTGTTATAATATTATACGTTGAATAATACTGCCACGAGATCAGTGGTAATAATCAGGAGGATTTCAAAATATGGCAAGCTTATCCTTGAGACACATCTACAAGAAGTATCCCGGCGGTGTCACCGCAGTGTCTGACTTCAACCTTGAAGTCAAGGACAAGGAATTTTTGGTATTGGTCGGACCTTCCGGATGCGGTAAGTCCACCACGCTTCGTATGATCGCAGGCCTGGAAGAGATTTCCGAGGGCGAGCTGTTCATCGGTGACCGTCTGGTCAATGACGTTGCTCCCAAGGATCGTAAGATCGCGATGGTGTTCCAGAACTACGCTCTGTATCCCCACATGTCCGTGTTTGAGAACATGGCATTTGGTCTGAAGCTGAGCAAGGTTCCGAAGGAAACCATCAAGAAGAAGGTTGAGGAGGCTGCCCGCGTCCTTGACATTACCCACTTGCTTGACCGTAAGCCGAAGGCTCTTTCGGGTGGTCAGAAGCAGCGTGTTGCACTGGGACGTGCAATCGTTCGTAATCCTGAAGTCTTCTTGCTCGACGAGCCGCTTTCCAACTTGGACGCAAAGCTCCGTGCAGCGATGAGAACCGAGCTGACCAAGCTCCACAACCGCGTTGAGACCACCTTCGTTTACGTTACCCACGACCAGGTCGAGGCAATGACCATGGCAACCAGAATCGTCGTTATGAAGGACGGTCTGATCCAGCAGGTAGATACGCCTCAGAGACTGTACGACGAGCCTGTCAACATCTTCGTTGCAGGATTCATCGGAACGCCTCAGATGAACTTCCTCAACGGTACGCTTGAGAAGGTTGGCGAGGACGTGTTCTTCAACTATGAGGGCAATGCGCTCAAGCTGCCCGCAGACAAGGCAAACAACCCCGCTCTCGCTGAGTACATCGGCAAGGAAGTGGTTGCAGGCTTGCGTCCCGAGTGTATCCACGATGACGAGCTGAACATCGCAAAGTGCGAGGGTGCTACCTTGGATGCATTTGTTGACGTCACCGAGCTCATGGGTGCAGAGATCTATCTCTACCTCAACGTTGGTGAAGAGGGCAAGCTCACCGCTCGCGTTTCCTCCAGATCCACCACTCGCGCAGGCGACACCATCAAGGTTGGCTTCGATATGACCAGACTTCACATTTTCGACAAGGACACCGAGCGTTGCGTTCTGCACTGATTTGATTTTCATAATTTGGGCTGTCTCAAAAAATCCTTTGAGACAGCCCCCTTTTTCTGTTGAAAAGGGCTTTACTTTTCAGCAAATTTGTGATACAATATAAAAGATAGGAAGAAAAAGAAAGGAGAGCCGCTCGCATGAATCAAAATGAGCAATATTATCGCCGTGTGATCGGTGCGATTGGCGCGTCTCTTTTGTTTTTTTTGTTGTTCATCAACGTGTTTGGCGCGGTGGTTGAGTTTTCGTCATTGTTCCTTTCGATCTTTCCTTTGGGGGAAACGGCGATCACGGTCGTTTACCAACTGCTTTATGCGATCGGATATTTGCTGTCATTTATGATGCCGGTTCTGATCCTGAAGGCGTTTCTCAAAAAAAAGGAGATTCCGTATCGCCCGATGCGCACGGAGCTGAAGCTGACGCCTTGGATCGCGCTGATTGTGCCCGCAGGTGCTTCTTTGGTGCTTGCCATGGCATATGTCAATGCTTCCTTTGTCTCGATTTTTCATTATTCGGAATTTTCCTCCGTGGTGCTTTGGGGAACTTCAACCGAAAAGCCCGAGCTTTATCATTGGGTGTTGGAATTCATCACGCTTTGTCTGGTTCCCGGATTTTGTGAAGAATTTCTTTTTCGCGGAGCGATTTTGACCAACTGTTTGCCGTTTGGACGAACCAACGCCATCCTCATCAGCTCTTTTCTCTTCGCCATGATGCATCAGAATGCCGAGCAGGTGCTTTACACCTTCGTCGCGGGCATCGTGCTGGGAATCGTTTACGTGAAGACGGGCAATCTTTGGGCTTGTACCGTTTTGCACGTGCTGAATAATTTTTCCTCACTTCATCAAAGTGTGGTGCTTTATCAATTCGAAACGATGTTTTCGGCGAATATTGCGATGGTGATTCTGGAAATTCTGCTTTTGCTGTTGGGGGTGATCTCGATGGCGATTCTGGTCGTGCGCTTCTTTTCCAAAAAGCCCTGTCTCGAAGACGGTTTTTTCGGAAGATCGTTGGAGGCATCCGACGGATACGCCGAGTATCCCATTGAGCGAGGCCGCGCGGTGAAGCTGTTCTGTACGCCGTGCATGATCGTATTCCTCTCGCTGTCTTTGGCGCAAATTCTGTTGTTGATTCTTGCGGCGGTGCTGTATGTGTGACAAGGATTTGATGCGCATGGCGCTGGAGGAGGCTGCCTTGGCGGCTGAGGCGGAGGAGATCCCCGTGGGGGCGGTCATCACTTGCAACGGTGAGGTGATCGCGCGCGCACACAATCTCTGCGAGACCGAGTCGCGCGCTACGGCACACGCCGAGATTTTGGCGATTGAAGAAGCTTGCCGCAAGCTTGGACGCTGGCGGCTGTCGGACTGCACGCTTTACGTCACGCTGGAGCCTTGCTCCATGTGTACGGGAGCGGCGATCAATGCCCGCATCGGACGGATCGTCTTTGCGGCAAAGGACGCGCGTGCCGGCGCATGCGGAAGTCTTGTGAATCTGCCGTTCTATCCACTTGAGGCTCGTCCCGTGTGTGAGAGCGGCTTGATGCAGGAGGAATCTCTTGCAATGCTTCGCGAATTTTTCTCAAAATTGCGAAAACATCATGAATAAATACTTGATTTTTGAACCATATGGAAAGGCTTGGTAAAGATTTATGTCAAAGCTTATGATTCCCGAAGGATACAAATCCTTTCTCTCGCTTCGTCAAACCGAATACGCCATCAAAAAGGTGAAGGATTTTTTTGAGAGAGATCTCTCCACACAACTCAATCTGATCCGCGTATCCGCACCCTTGTTCGTCGATCCCAACAGCGGTTTGAATGACGATCTGAACGGCGTAGAACGTCCCGTGCGCTTCGACTTGTTTACGGGAGAGGATCTGGAAATTGTGCATTCGCTTGCAAAATGGAAGCGCTTCGCACTCAAAAAATACGGATTTGAGGTTGGAGAAGGTCTTTACACCGATATGAACGCGATCCGTAGAGACGAAGAGACCGACAACATCCATTCGATGTTCGTCGACCAGTGGGACTGGGAGAAGATCATTACGCGGGATCAGCGCAATGAGGAGACGTTGCGAGAGATTGTCAATTGCATTTATCAGAGCCTGCGCCATACCGAGAACTATATCGTCAATGAGTATTCCTTCATCGGAAGACTCTTGCCCGAGAAGATCACCTTCATCACCTCGCAGGAGATGGAGGACCGTTGGCCCGACCTCACGGCAAAGGAGCGCGAATATGCCGCGGCGAAAGAATGCGGCGCGATCTTCTTGATGAAGATTGGTGGAAAGATGAAGAGCGGAAAGATTCACGACGGAAGAGCCCCCGACTATGACGATTGGGAGCTGAACGGAGACATCATCGTCTATTATCCCATCCTCGACATCGCGCTGGAGCTTTCGTCGATGGGTATCCGCGTGGATGAGGATGCCTTGCACCGTCAGCTTGCCGAGCGCGGCTGCACCGAGCGCGAAAGTCTGCCGTTCCACCGTGCGCTGCTTGACGGTGAGTTGCCTTATACCGTTGGCGGCGGCATTGGACAGTCGCGCATGTGCATGTTCTTCTTGCGCAAGGCACACATCGGAGAGGTGCAATCCTCGCATTGGCAGGAAAAGGACATCAATCTTTGTGAGGAAAAGGGCATTCATTTGCTTTGATCGACCAAGGGGCTGTTTCAGGAATCGCAGAATTGCCATTCCGTGAGTCTGCCCCTTTCATCAGCTTTAGGAAAGGGAAAAGGAAGGAAATGCGGCTTGTTCGAAGAGTTTTTTGTTGCTTTCTGGCAATCTTGACAATCTGTCTTTGTCTGGTATCCTGTCAAACCGAAGAGACGCCTTCGGCATCGTCGATATCCTGCCGATCGTTGACTTGGGGAGTCGGAGGTAAATTGCCCGAGGCGAAGGATTTTGTCGAATCGATGCCGGACGGCTATACGGTGAAATTTGCCGAGAATTATGCATTCTCGAATTTGGGGACCTACTCGCTCAGCCTGGTCTTTTCAGATGAACGCGGAAAGGAGACGGTGCGAGAGGTTGAGCTGCGGCTGATCCTTGATGAGCAGCCCCCGTCACTCACGGGTGTTTCGGATCTCTCGGTTTGTGTGGGAGACGGCATTTCTTATCGTGCCGGCGTTGAGGCGAAGGACAATTGCGACGCTCCCGTCACGCTGAAGATCGATTCCTCTGCGGTGAATACCGCTGCGGAGGGACAATATCCCGTCGTTTATACCGCGACCGACGGGGCAGGGAATGTCACCACCGTCGCCGTGACCGTTTACGTCTATCTGCAGGCGGTCACCGAAGAGATGCTTTGGGTGGCAATCGACCGCTTGATCACTGCCAATATTCCTTCGGAGGGGAGTGCCGAAAAGCAGGTGCGCGCGATCTATCAGTACGTTTACGATTCGATCAAATACACCAGCCATTCGGACAAGAGCGATTGGGTTCGTGCCGCTTACGAGGGAATTCGCACGGGACAGGGAGATTGCTATACCTATTTTGCGCTTTCCAAGGCGTTTCTGACGCGGCTGGGCATCGAGCACATGGACGTTCAGCGCACGAAGGGGATTGTGACGGAGCGTCATTATTGGAACTACGTCAATATTGGAACGCAAGACGCGCCCCGCTGGTATCATTTGGATGCCTGCCACATTCTCGGAGAGCCAAAGCCCTTCGGATGCCTTTTGACCGACGCACAGATCGCGGCGTTCAGCGCACAGAGAACCGATTCCGACGGTGTTTCGAATTATTTTTACGCCTATGATAGTGCGGCGTATCCCACGAGCGACACCAAGATCATCACCTCCACTTTTTACGACGACTGACGAGGGAGGGACAGGCTATGCAAACCAATATTTTGGAATATCTGGAGGCGACCGCACCGCGTGTCCCTTCCAAGATCGCCTACTCGGACGGAAGCTACCACATGTGCTTTTCCGAGCTTTTCGACTCCTCGCGCCGTCTTGGCAGCTCGCTTTTGCGTCGCGGATTTTCGGGCGAGCCGATCGCGATCCTCATGACGAAGCACCCCCGACAGATCGCAGCGTTTTACGGCTGTGTTTATGCGGGATGCTATTACGCGCCGCTCGATACCGATATGCCTCCGCATCGCATGGAGGTCATTCTCGAGAGCGTTGGCGCGCGTGCGGTGATCGTTGACGAAAAAGGAGAAAAACTGATTTCCAAGCTGAATTTCGGCGGCGAAATTTTACGATATGACACGCTTTCATCGGAAGATGCCGATGATCTTGCGCTGCGTGCGGTCAGAGAGAGACAGATCGACACCGATCCGATCTATATCGTTTTTACATCCGGATCCACGGGCATTCCCAAGGGCGTCATCGCCTGCCATCGCTCGGTGATCGATTACGTCGAGACACTCTGCGATGCACTCGGATTTTCCGAGGATACGGTCTTTGCAAACCAAACGCCGCTCTTTTTCGACGCGCCTCTCAAGGAGCTGATGCCGGTCATCAAGTTCGGCGCGACGGCGTATCTCGTCCCCAAGCAGCTCTTCATGTTTCCCATGAAGCTCTGCGATTTCCTCAACGAGCATCGCGTCAACACGGTTTGTTGGGTGGTTTCGGCACTGACCATGATCTCCTCACTCGGCGTGCTGGAGAAGAATCCGCCGCGCTATCTGACCACCGTCGCGTTTGGCAGTGAAGTTTTTCCGATCCGTCAGTATGAGCTTTGGAGATCGGCGCTTCCGACGGCAAAGTTTTTCAATCTTTACGGTCCCACTGAGGCGACGGGCATGTCCTGCTATTGGAAAGCCGACCGCGCCCTGGAGGAGGGGGAGGCGATTCCCGTGGGACGCCCCTTCCGCAATACAGACCTTTTGCTGATCACCGAGGACGGACGGCGCGCCGAGGCAGGGGAGACGGGAGAGATCTATCTGCGCGGCACCTGTGTGACGCACGGATACTATCGCAACCCCGAAAAGACCGCCGAGGCGTTCGTGCAAAATCCCTTGCACAATCATTATCCCGAGACGGTTTACCGCACGGGCGATCTGGCGTATTACAACAAGCACGGGGAATTGGTGTTTGTCTCGCGCAAGGATGCGCAGATCAAGCACATGGGACATCGCATCGAGCTGGGTGAGATCGAAGCCGCGACCGCGCTTTGTCCCGAGATCTTGCGCGCGTGTTGCGTATATGACGGAGAAAATAAGCGCATTTTATTATATTATACGGGTGAGGTGAGCGGCGAGGCTTTGATCTCTTTTCTCAAGGGTTATCTGCCGCGCTACATGATCCCCGCTGAGTGTGTCCGACTTTCTCAAATGCCCCTGACCCCCAACGGCAAGCTTGACCGCAAGCGGTTGGCAAGCGGGGTGGACATTCCCAAAATGATAGAAAAATAAGGAAAGATTGATTGTTATGATCATCGAACAGCTTCCGCAAACCAAGACTCTGGAATTTGAGCGAGCTGAAAAATTCGGCTTGGAAAGAATCGCGGCGTATTACAGAGACTGCGACTACAATATTTGCGAATATTCGCTCGGCATCAAGCTGATGTGCGCCTCTCTTTACCGCTACCGTTTTGCCGAGGTGGCAGGATGCCTGATCTGCCGCGACGAATATGAGGGGATCGTCTATTTTGATTATCCCGTCGTCGGTCCCGACGGAGATCTCGAGGCGGCGCTCTCTGCCATCGAGACCTACTGTATGGAGAAGGACATTCCTCTGCGCTACACCACGCTCCCGCCGTCCGCACTCGGGCTTTTGACCGCGCGCTACGACGGAGTGCGCCTGCGCAAGACCTACGAGTGCCGCGATTATTGCTACCGCACCGAGGAGATCGTGGAATTTGCCGGCAAAAAGTACGCCGGACAGCGCAACCACGTCCGCCGCTTCTATCGCCAATATCCAAACGCCGTTTTTCGCAAGATGACCGCGCGGGATATCCCCGCGCTCGAGGTATTTGCCAACCGCTTCGACGCCACCTTCCAAAAGCGCGGCGAAGACGCGGTGAACGAGAGAGAAAAGGCGTTTGCCATGCTTCGCATGGATCGCGACGATCTGTTTCGCATCGGATGCATGGAGCTGGACGGAGAGATCATCGGCGTGGCGTTGGGAGAGCGGTGCGGGAATGTTCTTTTGGAACACGTCGAAAAGGCGTTGTCCTCCGAATACGAGGGCCTTTATCCCGCGCTTTTTCAGGCGTTTGTCGCAACTTTTGGAAGTGATTGCACCTACGTCAACCGCGAGGACGATGCCGCCGACCGAGGACTCAGAACCTCCAAAATGCAATATCATCCTGCGCATATCTCGCAAAAATACGATATGGACGTGCTCAATCTCCTTGCCTTTTGGGACGAGATTCCGACCATTGAGACCGACCGCCTCCGCTTGACCGCCATTGAGACGGCGGATGCCGAGGCCTATCGTATGCTTTGCACCGATGACGCGCACAACCGCTATTGGGGCTATGATTACCGCACCGATCTGGGAGACGCGAGTGCCGACGGGACCTATTTCGTCAACGTCGCACGCGCCGATTTTGAAGAGAAAAGAACCCTGAATTTTGCCATCCGCGCGGACGGGGAATTCGTGGGAGAGACGGTGCTGTACCGCTTCGACAATCGCGGCGGCGTTGAGCTTGGTGTGCGGATCTTGCCCGCCTTTTTGCGCCGCGGCTACGGCAAGGAAGCCTTTGAAGCAACTGCAAATTGGGCAATTTACACGCTGGGTGCCGAACGCGTGGTGGCAAAGTGCTTCCGCGAAAACGCGGCGTCGGTTGCCATGCTCTCGTCCGTGATGCGACAGATCGATGCCGATGAAACCATGTTGTATTTTGAAAAACGGGTATAAGAAAGGCATTGCTATGATGGATTATTCTCAATATGAAGAAATTATAAATCGTAAAGCAACGGTATTTCTTGTAATAATAGCACTTCTATTTATTGTATGTGCGGTTCTTATTTGGATGATAATAAGAGAGTTCAAGGAGCCTAAGACCAAGGATGCAAGAATCGCTGATCGCATTTGGCTTGTATTATCAAGTGTAATCGCGTGTTTGTCGGTGGTGTTTTTTATGGCAACCGTTTATGCAAGAAATTATGATATTCGCAATCAAGCATACCTTACCTATGAGGGAAAAATTGAAATCGTAAATAAAAAATCCGGCGCAAACGTATTTATTTTCAATGATAAAAGAAAGATGCTGGATGCCGTACGTTGCGATGTTGAGGACGGGATTTATACCGGTCGTGTGATTTATTCCCAAAAAACAAAAATTGCTTTTGAAATTGTTTTGGATTGATTGGAGTGAGCTTGTTTTTTTGCTAAAATTATGCACAAATTCCAATCTCACAAAGAATTGTTGAACGGGAGCCCTTGACAATTCGCACCGAATTGTGGTATAATAATAAAGTTAAGAAATGACAGAAAGCTTTTCCGAGAGGTGAACCATGAAAAGAGAACTGATTAAAAGCGTATATGCCGATCAAGCGGCTTATTCCGAGCGCGAGATCACGGTCGGCGGTTGGGCAAGAAGCATCCGCGACAGCAAGGCGTTTGGCTTTATTGACCTTTACGACGGCAGCTGTTTCAAGACCATGCAGGTGGTCTTTGAGCGCGAGAAGATCGCCAATTACGATGAGATCGCGAAGCTGAACGTCGGCTCTGCTGTTGTCGTTCGCGGCAAGGTTGTCCTGACCCCCGAAATGAAGCAACCCTTTGAGATGAAGGCAATCGAGATCACGGTGGAGGGAGCATCCACCCCCGATTATCCGCTGCAGAAGAAGAGACATACCGTCGAGTATCTGCGCGAGCAGGCGTATCTGCGCCCCAGAACCAATCTGTTCTCGGCGGTCTTCCGCGTGCGCAGTGAGGTCGCGTATGCCATCCATTCCTTCTTCCATGACCGCGGATTCGTTTACGTACACACGCCGCTGATCACCGGATCGGACTGCGAGGGCGCGGGCGAGATGTTCCGCGTGACCACGCTGGACGTCAGCAATCCGCCCAGACTTGAGGACGGAAGCATCGACTGGTCGCAGGATTTCTTCGGAAAGAGCGCGAACCTGACGGTGTCGGGTCAGCTCGAGGGCGAGACCTACGCCATGGCGTTCGGAAATATCTATACTTTCGGCCCGACCTTCCGCGCCGAGAATTCCAACACCGCGCGCCACGCGGCAGAGTTCTGGATGATCGAGCCCGAGATCGCGTTTGCCGATCTGGATGACAATATGCAGCTGGCGTGGGATATGATCCAGTATATCATCCGCCACGTGCTGAAAAACTGCGCGCAGGAGCTTGAATTCTTCAACAATTTCGTTGACAAGGGGCTTCTTGAGAGACTGAACACGCTGGCAAACAGCGACTATGAAAAGGTTACTTACACCGAGGCGATCGACCTTTTGAAGAAGAGCGGCGCGGAGTTCAAGTATCCCGTCGAGTGGGGCTGTGATCTGCAGACCGAGCACGAGAGATATCTGACCGAGCAGATCTACGGCAAGCCCGTGTTCGTCATCAACTATCCGAAGGAGATCAAGTCCTTCTATATGCGCCTGAACGATGACGGCAAGACGGTCGCCGCGATGGATATGCTGGTGCCGGGTGTCGGTGAGATCATCGGCGGTTCTCAGAGAGAGGAGCGCATTGACGTGCTTCTGGATCGCATGAAGGAATGCAACCTCAAGGAAGAGGACTATTGGTGGTACGTCAACCTCCGCAAGTACGGCGGCACGAAGCACGCGGGCTACGGCTTGGGCTTTGAGCGCATCATCATGTACCTGACGGGCGTCTCCAACATCAGAGACGTCATTCCGTATCCCCGTACAGTCGGAAACGCAGAATATTGATCCAATCAAAATGGGTGCGCCAAGCGGCGCACCCATTTCAAAAAGAGGGAAGGAGATTCGTCATGATCCATCCGTTTCGTCATTTTCACACCATCACCAAGCATCGCCACCGTGTGATCGCCCACTGCTTTCGCGCGGGGATCGGATTTCAAGGTCTGTTTCACGACCTTTCCAAATATGCTCCCGCCGAGTTTCTTCCGGGCGCGCGATATTATCAAGGCACGCGCAGTCCCAACGAACGAGAGCGCGAGGTGTACGGATATTCGGTGGCGTGGATGCATCATAAGGGGCGAAACCGCCATCATTTTGAATATTGGACCGACATCAATCCCAAAACCAAGACCTATGATCCCGTTCCCATGCCGATCCGCTACGTGAAGGAAATGTTTTGCGACCGTGTTGCCGCAAGCAAGATCTATCAAGGGAAGAACTACACCGATGAGCATCCGCTTACCTATTTCCGACGCGGAAGCGCAAAAAGATGCACGCTGCAACGGCAGATCTGTTGGAGGAATGGCTTGTGATGCTCGCCGAGCAGGGAGAGAAGGCAACCTTTGCACACATCAAAAAAATTCCGAATAACGCGCCCTACATCCAAAGATCCGAGGAGCCTTAAAAAAGAACGTGGAGAAAAGTGATTTCGCTTTTCTCCACGTGTTTTTTATTTCACTCAGCCTCTGAGCTCCAAGCCCATCTTGAACTTCAGATCGTTCAAAATCTTCTTGGAAACCTTGTCGGCTTCTTCCACGGTCAGCGTGCGGTCGGACGCGCGAAGCGTGACACGCAGGGAGACCGACTTTTTGTTCTCTCCGATCTGCGGACCGCGGTAAATGTCGAACAGCGCGACGTTTTCCACCAGCTTGCCGCCAGCCTTTGCCATCACGCCTTCGATCGCACCGACCTCCATGTCTTCGTCGCAGACGAAGGAGAAGTCACGCGTGGTTGCGGGATACTTGGGAAGCGGGCGGTATGCCTTTTCGGTGTTGGCGAGCGAGAAGAGCTTGCCGAAGTCGATCTCTGCCACGAAAACGGGCTGGCTCATGTCGTAGTTTGCCGCCATCAGGGGATGTGCCTGACCGAAAATGGCGATCTCTTCGCCGTTCTCGGCGAGAATCTTCGCGCATCTTCCGGGATGGTAAGCGGGGGTGTCGGTGCAAGCCGTCACGGTGGTGTTCTTGATGCCTGCAAGACGGAGCAGATTTTCACAAACGCCCTTGAGCGCGTAGAAATCGGTCTTTCCGTAAGCACCGACCGTCAGAACCGCCTTCTCATCGGGAAGCTCGTTTGCGGACTCCTTCGGCAGATAGATCTTCGCGATCTCAAACAGGCGGACGTTTTCGTTGTTGAAGTTGTTGTTGCGCGCCAGAACCTCCATCATGGAAGGAAGTGCCGTGGTGCGCATGACGCTGGTGTCCTCACCCAAGGGGTTGGAGATGACCACCGAGCGACGGCGAGGAGAATCCTCGGGCATACGGATCTTGTCGTAGTATTTCGGGCTGATGAAGGAGAATGTGTGGATCTGAGAATAGCCCATACCCACCATTGCAGCTTCGGTATCAAGCTCGAACTGTTGGCTCGCGCTTCTGCCGCCCAGCGTGGTTTCGGCGTTCATGCTGGAGGATTCGATCTTGTCGTAGCCGTAGATTCTGCAAACCTCCTCGGCGATGTCATTCATGCAACCGAGGTCTGCGCGGAAGGAAGGAACGTAGATCTTGCCGTCCTCCACGCGGCAACCAAGCCCCGTCAGAGTGGCAAGCATGTGCTCCTCGGGAATGTTCATGCCGAGGAACTCGTTGTAGCGAGCAGGGGTGAAGGGAAGCACGGTGGGCGTCCAAGGCGTGGGATAGACGTCGATGATGCCGTCGACCACGTCACCCGCACCCAAAAGCTCGACCAGCTCGCATGCGCGCTCAAGTCCCGCCATGCAGTTTTCGGGATCGAGTCCCTTTTCAAAACGTGCCGAGGATTCGGTGCGCATACCGTTCTTCTTCGCAGTCACGCGAACCGACGCGCCGTTGAAGCAAGCCGATTCAAAGACCACAGTCGCGGTATTCTCGGTGATCTCGGAGTTGGCACCACCCATGACGCCTGCCAGTGCGCATGCCTTTTTGCTGTCGGCAATGACGAGCATCGAGCTGTCAAGCGTGTGATCCTGATCGTCCAACGAACGGAACTTTTCGCCGTCTGCCGCGCGGCGCACGTCGATTTCCGCGCCGTCAAGCTGCTGATAGTCAAACGCGTGCATCGGCTGGCCGTATTCGAGCATGACGTAGTTGGTGATGTCAACGATATTGTTGATCGGACGCACACCCGACGCGCGCAGACGCATGCGCATCCAAAGAGGCGAGGGAGCGATCTTGACGTTCTTGACCACTCTTGCCGCATAGCGGTAGCAGAGATCGGGGGCGGAGATGCCCACCTTGAGATAGTTTTCGATCTTGTCGCCGTCGCCCGCGCCCTTGACAACGGGAGTCTTGACGGTCAGTTCTTTTCCGAAGGAGACCGCGGTCTCGCGCGCAAGACCGATGACGGAGAGACAGTCGGGGCGGTTGGAGGTGATCTCAAATTCCACCGAGGTGTCGTTGAGCATCATCACGTCGCGGATGTCATCGCCGACGCGGTTTTCAAACTCCTCGTCCAGGATCAGAATACCGTTCTCTTCCTTGCCGGGGCATTCGTGCGTTGTCAACTGCAATTCGCCCATCGAGCAGAGCATGCCGTGGGATTCCACGCCGCGCAGCTTTCCGTCCTTGATCACAACATCGCCCGGAAGCTTTGCCACGGGAAGTGCCGCGGGAACCAGCGCGCCGACAAAGACGTTTTGCGCACCGGTCACGATCTGAACGTCATGTCCGTGCTTCTCCCCCGCATCCAGACGGCAGACCCAAAGGTGATCCGAGTCGGGATGCTTTTCCATGTTGGTTACCTTTGCAACGACGACGTTCTCAATATCCTCGCCGAGGACCTCAAAGCCTTCGACCTTCGATCCCGTGATCGTCAGTTTATCACAGTAGGTTTTATTGTCGATCTCGTCGACGTTGACGAAATCGGACAGCCAATTTCTTGAAAGATTCATATTATTTACTCCTCCTATCAGAACTGCTCGAGGAAACGCTCGTCGTTTTCGTAGAACAGACGGATGTCGTCGATGCCGTATTTTGTCATTGCGATACGCTCCACACCCAGTCCGAATGCAAATCCGGAATACTCTTCGGGATCAATGCCGCAATTGGAAAGGACGAAGGGGTGAACCATACCCGCGCCCAAGATCTCGATCCAGCCTTCGCCCTTGCAAAGTCTGCAGCCCTTGCCGCCGCAAACGAAGCAGGAAACGTCGACCTCAGCCGAAGGCTCGGTGAACGGGAAGTGGTGAGGACGGAAACGGATCTTGGTGCTCTCGCCGAACATCTTTTTTGCGAAGATCTCAAGCGTACCCTTCAGGTCTCCCATGGTGATTCCCTTGTCGACCACCAATCCCTCGAGCTGATGGAAGAGGGGAGAGTGGGTGGAATCAAGTGCATCCGAGCGGTAGACACGGCCGGGCGAGATGATGCGGATCGGAGGCTTTTTGTGCTCCATCGTGCGCACCTGCACGGGAGAGGTCTGCGAGCGGAGCAGGACGTTTTCCGCGATATAGAAGGTGTCCTGCGTATCGCGTGCGGGGTGATTTTCGGGAATATTCAATGCCTGGAAGTTGTAGTAATCAAGCTCCACCTCAGGACCTTCGACAATCGAAAATCCCATGCCGATGAAGATGTTTTCAAGTTCTCTCTGAACCTGTGTCAGGGGATGGATGTGTCCCACGGGCGTCTCGGTGGCGGGCATGGTGACGTCGAGCTTTTCCGCTTTCAGCTGTTCCTCCAGTGCCTTTGCCTGCAGTTCCTTTGTCTTTTGTGCCAACGCCGCCTCGATGTCGGCGCGCACCTCGTTTGCCAATTGACCGATGACGGGGCGTTCTTCTGCGGAAAGTGCGCCCATGCCGCGCAACACGGCGGTCAATTCACCCTTTTTTCCGAGGTATTTGATTTTGATCTGTTCCAGATCAGCGTTCGTGTCTTGGATTTGCCCCAAGGCTTCGATTCGAATTTGTGTCAGTTTTTCCTTCATACTGTACAATCCTTTCCGTGTTTTCTTGCTGTGCGGAGGGCAACAAAAAAACGCCCGTCCAACGATCAGGACGAGGCGCAACACCCCCGCGGTACCACCCGATTTTCGGCTCAAAGCCAACACTTTGACGGCGGATAACGGTGCCTGCCGTACCGAACTGAGCCGCCGAGCGACGTTGATTCGGTCTGCTCCAAAGAGAAATGCCACACAAATCGGTATATGCCGCTTTCAGCCGAGGCGACACTCTCTGTGATACTGAATGATTTGAGGGCGAGCTTTATCATCGCATTTCAACAAACATTAGTATAACACATTTTTTGAGAGTTGTCAAGATATTTGAGAAAAATTCTTCCTTATAGAATATATAAAAGGAAAGGCGGAGAACCGAAGTTCTCCGCCTTGTGGAGTTTTGTTTATTTACCGATCTTGTCCCAATCGATCTTGGGGAATTCGGAGAAAATGGAAATAATTTCCGTTTCTGTCTCGTCTTCTTCTTGACCTTCTTTTACGTAAGTGTAAGTATAGGTTTCGTAATCCTTCAATTCCGTTTTGCGGAAATCAGCGGGAACGTAGTAGGTGTTGGTGACGTTGGTGATCTGGTCACTGACAATCACGGCGTTCTGGTTGAAGAGGACGGGGATCACGGGAAGATCCTGCATCAAAATGAACTCTGCCTTGTGGAGCAGAACTGCTTTCTGCTTGGTCCAATCGTCTTTGTTTTCAGAGGGAGTGATACCGTTTTCCGCGTAGATGGCTTTGACGATGTCATACAGCGTTCTCGCATCCGCAAACTTTGCCCCATCCATTGCATCCTGCGCGGAAGCGATGATGGCGTTGGCTGCCATGTAAACCTTTTCTGCGGCAGCAGCATAAGCGGCGTTCAGCTCAGAAGCGGTGAGTTGATCGTTGTCGGTCACTTTGAGTGCGGCAATCACGTTCGAGATGGCGAAGTTAATGTCATCTTTTCTGGTGTGGCTCTGATTGGAAATTTCAAAGGAGCGGGTCAAATCCAACACGGCTTTCTGAAGAGCGGGAAGGGTTTTTTCGAAATTCAGGCTCTTTTCGTTTGCTGCAGCGGCGGACAAACCGGCAGAAGCCGAACGCTTGGCATCATTGGCAAGCGCACGTGCGGATTGTGCCAACATTGTTGCCATTTCAATATAGGGCTGCTTCGTTTTGATTTTTGCCAGTGTCGCGGAAGTGGTAGAATCAATCCTTGCGAAATAGGGAATATAGTAAACAGCTTCCATCAAGTTGTTGTATTCCATGCACATATAACCGGTGGAGTTGTTGTTTAACAGGTAGTTGGTGGTGTCAAAGCCGGTTTCTTCATCCTTGTAGGTTGCGATATTCAAGCTCATGCCGGAGAATGCGGTTGCATAGTTGGAGAGCATCGAATATGCATCCACAGAGAATGCATTGTAATCAAATGCGATCACTTCATAATTATTATGCTGAAGCGCTTCGATGAAACGGTCATCACAGATATCGTTCGGAGAGTCATCTACCTCTTTGAAGTAGTCGTTGTTGGTGATCGGAGTGATCTCTTCAACCGTTACGTTGAAGCCGAGTGCCTTCCATGCTTCTGCGATCTGCGTTACGATCGTGATATTTTCTGCATCATAAGCAGGAACCTTGATGCCGAAAGAATACTTGGATGCATCGATTCCCGCACCGGTCAAAAGTGCCTTTGCGCCATCGAGGTTTGCGGTGGTTGTGAGAAGATTGCCGCCCGTCGTGCGGAAATCGGCTTTCGAGATCTTGCCGCCTTCAAAGATACCGGGGCAAACAAGACCGGATGCTGCCGTTGCATAAACGACAGATTTCGCGATCGCCTCACGGTCGATTGCCATGGAAAGTGCCTGACGAACGACCTTGTTTGCAAAGAGCATCGTACCGTCGGCGCCGTCATCAATCACGGCATATTCATTCAGATAGCAAACGAAAGTGGAGAGTGCATTGCTGACCTGTGCCTGCTCGGCGACAAGCGCATCGTTTCTGAGAGAAAGCGGAATGCTTCCCATGTAGAAGAGCTTTCCGTTCTTGTAGTCCTCCAACAGTTGCTCGGGCGTCTTGGTGCAATCCACGAGAATGCGGTAGTTG
Organism: Clostridia bacterium; assembly: GCA_017517745.1. Taxonomy (GTDB): domain Bacteria; phylum Bacillota; class Clostridia; order Oscillospirales; family CAG-272; genus UMGS1865. Next base: position 47,029 of record JAFWYJ010000003.1, read on the forward strand.
GCGACAGACTTATCGATCGCGTCGCGCTGGGTATCACGCATATAATAGGTGTTACGCTCAAGATAGAAGTAGCTGACCTCCTTGAGAGTGGAGGGACCGGGCTTCACTTCGCCGTTTTCATTCTTGGCATATTCATCCATGATTGTGATTGTGGTTCCGTTTTCATTCAGAATGTCACTGTAAATGATTTTTCCGAGCTTGTAGGGACCGCTGGTGACCATGGTGGAGTTTTTCTTTGCCCAGTCAGCGTTCTTGGTAACGTAATTTTCCAGAAGGGGAGCGGTTGCGACACTGGTCAGATTGAGAATGAACTGATCATAGTCGATCTCGCCCTCAAAGGTGATCTTCAACGTGTCGATTCCAACTGCTTCGATACCCACGTTGTCAATACTCTCGTCGCCTTCCTTGACTGCACGGGCATTCTTGATGTCAAACAAGAGGGAAGCCGCCTCAAAGTTGTTGGAGGAGGTCAACAGACGTCTCCATGCAAACGCGACGTCATCAGCACTCAGCTGGGTGCCGTTGCTCCAATAGGTTTCCTTCAAAACGATTTCCATGTATTTTTCTTTGGTTCTTTGGTCTTCTGCGAATCTGTAGTCCTTTGCCAATGACTTCTTCACGCTGCCGTCTGCTTCGAGCTTAAACAGCGTTTCAAACATCAGGCTGACAACGTTGACGGCATCCGCGTTGTAGTACGCGTTTGCGGGGTCAAAGTCATAAATGTCATCGGTCAGATACATAGTGATGTACGCACCGGGATCTTCCTCTGACTTTTTCTTTGCGCAAGCAGTGAAGCAGAAGAGAAGCATGACGGCGGCCAAAAGAAGTGCAATGATCCGTTTTGACATAGTGGTGTAAATCCTCCTCATAAGTGAAAAATCGGAATTGGCGCGATCGCGCCATAATGTACCCCTATATTATAAACTATTTTATAAGAAATTGCAATAGATTCACAAATTTTTTAATGTATATTTTGTTAATTTTCTTCCGAAAGTAATGAAAAGCGATGTGATCATAAAAAACAAGGAGTGAAAAACGATGGATTTTTACGTGAGAAGCGATCTTGCTTGTGAAAGCAATTGTGAGGATTTTGGGAAGCTCGAGGGAGCCGATTGGAGTGTGGATGAAAAATCGGGGTTTCGTGTCAGTCGTTTGGAGATCAGATCCTCGGAGGCGGCGCGCAGATTGGAACGCGAAAAAGGGTGCTATCTGACAGTGGAATGCGGAAGAATGAATCACTTGGGTGAGGATGATGCGAGACTGTTGGAATGTTTGTTGGCTGAGGAACTGCGCGGGATGGCGGAACGCCTTTGCGGAAAGGCGTTGGACAGCGATTTCGGTGTTTTTGTGGCGGGACTCGGGAACGTCGAGATGACCGCGGACGCCGTCGGCCCAAAGACCGTGCGCAAGCTCACGGCAACGCGTCATTTGAAGGACTACGAAACGGGGTTGTATCGAGAGATTGGGTGCGCATCTCTTTCCACGCTCGCGCCGGGCGTTTTGGGGCAGACGGGGATCGAAACGCTGGAGCTGTTGCGCGGAGCCGTTCGGTACGTCCGCCCGGACGTGGCGATTGTCGTGGATGCCTTGGCAGCGCGTAGCTGTGATCGCCTGGCATCGACGGTACAGATCAGCGATGCGGGGATTCATCCCGGCTCCGGCGTGGGGAACCATCGCCGCGCGATCTGTGCCGAGACTTTGGAAGTTCCCGTCATCGCGATCGGCGTTCCCACCGTGGTGAATTCCTCCACACTGGTTTATGACGCCCTGAGTACGGCGGGGATTTGCGAGATTGATGATTCGTTGCGGCAGGTGTTGGAGAACGGAAAAAGCTTTTTTGTTTCCCCGAAAGAGAGCGACGTGATCACCGAAGAGGTCTCCAATCTGCTGGCGAACGCCATTGGCTTGGCGTTCACGGGAATCGTTTGAGACGGGGAAGGTTTCATATTTTGGCTTCCGACGGCATATAGTGGAGCAAGAGATCAGCTTTTTGGAAGGAGTAAAAGGAAAACAATGGAACAAAAACCGATGCAAGGTGCTCTGCCTTCCGGCGGGCAGAAGGTGTCATTGGAAGGTACTTTTCGTGGAAAATACCGCGTTTTTGCAGTATTTTTGATTTGTTGCGCCCTCTTGGTTGCCGCCTTTGCATTCAGCGCGGTCTGGATGCACCGAGGTGGAGAGGATTGGTTTTTCGGCTTCGGCGGACACGATGCGAGTGAGAGTGAGCCGAGCGACACAGCGATGCCCGAGAGCGAGAGCAAACCGCCGATCTCGCAAGAACCCGCCCTCCCGGAGATTCCGAAAGATGCCGTATCCGTGACAGACAAGGATCTCTCCGCCGTTTCTTTGGGGCGATTCTATTTACATAATGAAACAATCTATCATCCCGATGTCGAGCGTCTGCTTGAAGAAGATCTTTCTCGCCCCGCTGCGACCGATCGACCGACCGTTCTGATCCTGCACACCCATACGAGCGAGAGCTATCTGCCGCAGGGAACGGCGTATATTACCGAGCCGCACGGAGACCTGATCTATTCGCGCGATGAGAAGGAGAATATCCTTGCAGTCGGGGAGACGTTGTGTCGGGCTTTGAACGAAAAAGGCATCACCGCACTTCATTGTACGGTGATGCATGATGAGCCGAGCATGAGCGGTTCCTACACTCGCGCGGCGGAAACGATCAAACGATATTTGGAGCAATATCCCGAGATCGAATATGTAGTTGATCTGCACCGCGATGCAGTAACAACCGCAGACGGCAAGATTGTTCGGTCAGCGGGAAAGACCGTGTCGGGGGAAGAGGTCGCACAGATCATGGCGATCGTCGGCAGCGACGGAAACGGAACGCAACTCGATCAGTGGGAAGAGAATCTTGCTCTGGCACTGCAATTGCGCGAAAAGCTCAATGGGGAAGGCGGCTCTGTTTGCCGTCCCGTCTCCTTGCGGAACGAATCCTTCAATCAGGAATCTGCCAGGCATTCCTTGTTACTCGAGATCGGCACCTCGGGAAATTCACTTGAGGAGGCCAAGCGCGCCGCCATCCTTTTGGCGGATGCGTTGGCGGAGTTGATTCAACCTCTGTCCTGACGGCGACCGCGCAGACAAAGATACTCTGCGCCGATCAGGAGTGCGCCGATCAAAAGGCCGCTTCCGAGACCCAGCGTGCCGCGCTCCATCGCGCCGATCACACCGACGAATCCGATCAGACTTACGGCAACGCCGCATGCCTTTGCCAGACGGATCACCTTGGCTCTGGTTTCGGTTTTTGCAAGCGAGGAGAGGGAAGAAAGCAGTGCATCCAGTGCTCTTTGAAGCTTGCCTGCAGGCTTTCTTGCTTCTTGATAATATGCCTCGAAAATTCTTTTATTGGAATTGAAACCTTCGTTTTGATCAAAATAAGTATTCATAAACAACCTCCATAATACCAAAAATGGAACTTTCTTGCCTGTATTATAGCACATCCTCCGCTGCTTGTCAATAGGTTTTTTCCGAAAAAAGAAAAATTTTTTCAAAAAACTATTTACAAACTCGAAAAAGCATGGTATAATACTATCGTAAACGGAAAAACGGAGGCGCGAAATGGAAACCTATCTCGACCGTATTAAAAAATTGAAGAGCGAGCAAAAGTTGACCAACGATCAGTTGGCAGAGCGTTCGGGAATCCCGTTGGGAACACTGAGCAAGATCCTTGCGGGAATGAGCGACTCTCCCAAGCTGTCCACCATGATCGCCCTTTGCGGCGCGCTGGGATGCTCGGTCGAATACGTTGTCAACGGAACACCGGAGAATCATCATAATTATACGCTGAGCGCGGAGGAGATCTCCGTGATGGAGAATTACCGTCGCCTCGACCACTGGGGAAAATCTCTGGTTGACACGGTGCTTTCCAAGGAGCTTGAGCGTGTCGGCAAGAGCGAGGAGGAAGCGCCGATGCCGGTTCAATCCGAGAAAAAGAGCGCCAAAATCCTGACACCGATCTCGGCGGTCAACCGTTATGCGGGAGAGCCGAAGGCACGCACGGGAAAGAGGCAGATTTCTCTGTACGAGCTTCCCGTTTCTGCCGGAAGCGGCGCCTATCTTGACCGGACGGATGCCGCCAAAATCACCATTCCCGACAGCAACAAAACCGCGGAGGCGGACTACGCGCTTCGCATCAGCGGCAACAGCATGGAGCCGAAATATCATAATGGAGACATCCTGTTGGTGCAATCCACCGACGGGGTGGAGGACGGAGAGCTTGGCATTTTCCTTTTGGATGGGTGCGGATTTTTCAAGCAGTTTGCCGGTGACCGTCTTTTGTCGCTCAATTCTGAGTACGGTCCGATCCTGCTCAAGGATTTTTCCGACGTGCGATGCAAGGGCCGCGTGGTCGGACGACTCAAGCGCAGATAATCACGGCGGTTTGCTTTTCACAAGGGCTTTTCTTCCTTATATAATTTTTCGGAAGGAAGCCCTTTGAGTTTTGATTTTTCGGAGAAGTGTATGCAAGAGAAACCAATTCACAAAAATCACAGAAAAAGAGTCTTTGAACGCGGTTTGAAATACGGATTGGAGTCAATGAGCGACGTTCAATTGTTGGAATCGCTTTTGTTTTACGCCCGCCCTCGCGTGGATACCAATCCCATCGCGCACGCGTTGTTGGATGAATTCGGATCGGTCAAACAAGTGCTTCAGGCACGAACCGACGAGCTTTGCCGTGTTGACGGCGTTGGGGAAACCAGCGCGTTTTTGCTTCGGCTTGTGACCGAGCTGATGCGAAGATATGAGCAAGAGCCGATCAAAAAGGGAACCACCTTCCGCGAATTGCATCAGATCGGAGATTATCTCCATCCTTATTTTATCGGTTTGAACGTCGAGCGGCTCTATTTGGCACTCTTCAACAACAGAATGAATCTGATCGACTGTGTTTTGATCTCGGAGGGTGTGATCAATTGCACCGATGCTTCTTTGCGCAAGATCTCCGAGATTGCTTTGAACAAAGGCGCGGCGGCTGTGGTCCTGGCACACAATCATCCGGACGGCGTTGCCTATCCGTCCGCGCAGGATCTGAGTATGACCTCGACGATTGACGGCTTTTTGCGGACGATCAACGTGACCTTGGTCGAGCATTTTGTCTTCAACGAGCGTCGGTATTATCCCGTCATGAAGAATCATTACAGCAATTTTCGCGCCTCTCCGATCACGGGGGGAATCGAGCGCGAATTTTATGATCGCCTCTACCGCGGCGTGGAGGACGTTTGCGAGGTTGCACCGCTTTTTGCGGAAAATACCGAGAAAAAGCTTGAAGAATGAATCAAAAAAGTGGGGAGAGCAGATTCGGAATGCTCTCCCCACCGGTTTTTTGTTTGGTTTATTTTACGGCAACGCCTCGTTTTGTCGATGCGGTCGAACGGGCAGGACCGTAGCGGGCGTTGGCACCGAGAGAGGATTCGATGCGCAACAGACGGTTGTATTTTGCCACGCGTTCACTGCGACATGGCGCACCGGCTTTGATGAAGGGGGCGTTGAGCGCGACGCAAAGATCGGCGAGTGTGGTGTCTTCTGTCTCTCCGCTGCGGTGGGAAAGAATGAAGCGGTAGCCCGCGTCCTTGGCGACGTTGACGACGTTGAAGACCTCGGTCATCGTTCCGATTTGATTCGGCTTGATCAGAATACTGTTTGCCGCACCGCGCAGAATGCCCTCTCGCAGACGCTTTTCGTTGGTGACAAAGAGATCGTCACCCACCAGCATCACTTGATCGCCAACCTTCTCTGTCAATTCGTGCCAGCCCTCAAAGTCTCGCTGATCCAGACCGTCTTCGATCGAAAACAGCGGATATTTTTTTGCAAGAGACATCCAGTTCTCAATGAGCCCGGAGCGACTGTAGATTTTTCCTCTTTTCGAGAGATGATAGCTTCCGTCTTCATGGAACCATTCTCCTGCGGCGCAATCCAGCGCAATCTTGACGCGATCGGTATCATAGCCGCTTTCTTCAATCGCACGGCAGATCAGCTCAAGCGCTTCTTCGTCATCGTTCAGATTGGGCGCAAAGCCTCCCTCATCTCCCACAGTGGTGGCAAAGCCCTCGGCGCGCAAAATCTTTCCCAGCGAGTGATAGATCTCAGAACCGATTCGCAACGCTTCGGCAAAGGAGGCAGCCCCCACGGGAGCGATCATAAATTCCTGGATCTCCACGTTGTTGGAGGCGTGTGCGCCACCGTTGAGAATATTCATCATGGGGATGGGAAGACGGTCTGCCGAGGCACCGCCGAGATAGCGGTAGAGGGGGATATGATACCAATTCGCGGCGGCGCGAGCGGCTGCCAACGAAACCGAAAGCATGGCGTTGGCACCGAGTCGGCTTTTGTTTTCCGTGCCGTCAAGATCGCAGAGAATGCTGTCAATTTCGGCTTGTTCAGATGCACAAATGCCTCCGAGCGCGGGGGAAATGGTTTTGGAGACGTTTGCGACGGCGTTGAGAACTCCTTTTCCGTGATAGCGTCGGCGGTCGCCATCACGCAGCTCACATGCTTCGTAAATTCCCGTGGATGCACCCGAGGGAACGCTTGCCACGCCGACGGTACCGTCAGCTAAAAACACGGTGGATTCCACGGTCGGATTTCCTCTGGAATCAAGAATTTCTCGGGCACAGCAGCGAGTGATTTGCGGTTTGTTCATATCAATTTTGTCCTTTCATGGAAAAATTTTAAGGCATATCGCTATTATGAGCATATTGATAGAAGGGTATTCACCGAAAGATGCAATTTCTTTTTTGGGAACCTCTAAAAATTAGTTCCCAATATTAAATTTTGCGATTCAGATGTCAAAAAATGAAATTGAAGCGGCGAATCGCATACCAAACATTTGTTTCATTTTTAGCTGTCCTTTTCTTCTTTTATCTCCATTATATCATATTTTGCTGTTTATTGCAATAGTTGGGGAATTTTTAGAGGTTCCCTTTTGAAAAATCATGATTTTTGCGAAATGTGTTGACAGATAAATAAAAATATGCTATCATAATAAAGACTAAATATCTGAAATATTAATACTTGGAGGAATTGTTCAATGAAAAAAATCTTGTCACTAACCCTTGTTTTTTGTATGCTGATCACAGCGTGCCTCGGATTCTCTTCGTGCTCTAAAGTGTCGGCGAAGAAGGTTGAGAAGGATCCTCAGGCAACTTTGACCGATGCTTTTCAAAACACAAGTAGTAGCTTTTTCACCGATGATGCTAAGGTCGGTGATGTGTTAAAGGACGCTTTGGAATGTGGTGCTTTTAGCATTTCTTTTGAAAGCGAAACCCTGATGGGCGGAGACGTCACAAAGATCGGCGAGACCACTTACGTCGATGCAAAAAACAAAAAGATGGTTTCGGACCTCAACGTCACCTATAAAGGCGAAGAGCTTGCCGCACGCATGTTCCTGGATAAGAACGGTGTGATGTTGAACAGCAAAGATGTTTTTGGTAGCGACAAAACGGTTGCAATCAATCTGAAAACGCTGGCAGAGAAGTTCGAAGACAGCGAATTGGCAAAGATTCTTAGCGTAACGAACCTCGACAAGGAAGAGATGCAATCCTTGAAGGATGCAATCAATACGCTGAAGACCGAGATCGAAAAAGCTGTGGAAGCTACCGATGAGGATTCGAAGGAGCGTGTGGAAAAATATCTTGAGATTCTCAAACAGACCGTTTCCGAGGAAAAGGTCGAGAACGCTAACGGCAAGGAGAAAAAGCACGTTGTTGTATCCTATACCCTGACCAACGAGACGCTGAAGGATTTGGTCGAAGCGATCGTAAAGGATGCTTCTCTTGTCGACGCCATGAAGGATCAGCTGGATTTCTCTCTCGAAGAAGCGATTGAGGAGATCGAAGATATGGCGACAATCAATCTTTCCGTAAAGCTTTACATCGATGCGAAATCCAACGTTTTGACCAAGATTACACTTGATGGAACCGTAACTGTCAAGACTTTTGAATCGACATTTACCGAGAGTACACTTGATGACGGAACCGTAATGCTCAAGGAATCTCGCAAGGAAATTGAAGAGACGGCTACTCTTGCCGGTGAAATTACGTTTTCTGATACCGAGATCAAGCTGACGGTGAAATTGACCGGACTCGAAGAGCCGATTACGGCTGAAATCAAACTGACCAAGGAAGAAGAAAAGGATTCTGTGGTTTACCGTGTTGCTGTTGAGGGTGGCACCGGTTCTGTAACCCTTAAACTTCTCAACGCAAGTTACACCTACACAAAATCCACCGGCGCGTTTGAAATCAAGGCAGATATTTATTCTGATGAAGATGACCGTATTGAGGTGTCTGTAGAGGGCAACATTAAGGTGACGAAGGACGAGGCAACCTTGGAGATCAACAAAATTTCTACCGAGGATATGACTGTCAAATTCAAGCTGGTGCTTTCCGCAAAGAAGATTTCCAAAATTCCCGAGGCTCCCGCTGATGCGAAGGACATCGTATCCATGACGCAGGAGGATTTGCTGGAGTTGATCAATGAAATTGAGAAGAGCAAATTCGGAAAGCTCATTGCAGAGTTCTTTTAATCAATATTTTGAGGGACTGCCGTAACGACAGTCCCTTTTTTAAAAAAATTCAAAAGAATTCTTGACTTTTTCCACAAAATGTGCTACACTGAAAAAGGAGAAATCGCTATCTCCGAAATTTTAACAGGAGGTTGTTTGAATGGATCTTTTGAAAACAATTTGGCCCACGCCCTTCAAGATCAAGGAAAAGGACGTTGCCGGGTTTATCGTTCAATTGCTCATCCTCGTTGTCGTTTGTGCGATCGTCGGTTTCTGCATCGGACTGCTTGCAAAAATCAAGATCGTTGGCCTCATTTTCGGGCTTTTCGGCACCTTGGTGGAGATCTATGGACTTGTCGGCATCGTTTTGTGCATTTTGAAATTTGTGGGTGTTCTGAAGGATTGATCTTCGCAAAAAAAAAATCGCTCGATCATTTGGTGCGTATTCTTAAGGACAGTTTTAAGAATGCGTTGTCTACTGACAGGAAGAAGACAGAGAATGTTTTACGTTCTCTGTCTTCTTTTCTTGACAAGCACTATATTTGTGGACACAAATGTCTTTATGTAGACTAATTCATAAATTTATGATATAATATTTGCGAAAAACATTAACCAAATCATTTTTCTTTCACTATTAAGGCAGAAGCTTCTAAAAATAAATAAGGAGGTGAGCGTATGAACAAAATCGAATTGCACGAAAAGATAACAGAGGTATCTAAAACGATCTTTTCCTACTGTATGGCTAAAACGCCTACGCGAGAAGAAGCTGAAGATCTCTCACAAGATATTTTGTATGAGCTAATAAAGTCAGCTAAAAACATTCGCGATGATAAGGCGTTTTATGCTTTTATGTGGGGCGTTGCAGGAAACGTCTATAAGCAGTGGTATCGAAAGAAGATAAGAAATAACACTTGCGAATTAACTGAAGATATTCCCTCGGACGATGTGTTCACGGAAGATGATAATAGCGATATATATCTGCTTCGCCGAGAGCTTACTTTGCTATCCGAGAAATATCGAAAAGCAACGATTATGTATTACATTGACGGACGTTCTTGTTCTGAAATATCATCTGCGCTTACCATTTCCGAAAGCATGGTAAAATACCTACTGTTCAAATCACGAAAAATATTGAAAGAAGGAATGAGTATGGAAAGAAATCTTGGAGAACTCAGCTATAATCCTAAAACATTGATCCCGATGTATAACGGTGAGGGGCCAAACCATTTTTGGAATTTTATGCAAAGCAAAATCAAACAAAATATTGTAAGTGCTTGTTATAACGATGCACTTACGGTTCAGCAAATCAGCCTTGAGACCGGCATTCCGCTCCCGTATCTTGACAATGAAATCAAGGAACTTGAAAACAGAAAAATTATTATCAAAGATGGTAATTATTATAAAGCAAATGTAATTATTATTACAGAGGAATGTACCGACGAAATTGATCGTGCTGTTGCAAAATATCACGACCAAATTGCCGATAAAATTGAATTATTTATCAAAGAA
>JAFWYJ010000004.1 GCA_017517745.1 Clostridia bacterium
GCAAGAACGTGGATGAGGATCCCTGGTGCGCGAAGATCTTCGAGCTGATGCACGAGGTCGACACCTACATCCCCGAACCCGCCCGTGCTACCGATCAGCCCTTCCTGATGCCCGTTGAGGACGTGTTCTCCATCTCCGGACGTGGAACCGTTGCAACCGGTCGTGTTGAGCGTGGTACCGTTAAGGTTTCCGACGTTGTTGAGATCGTTGGTCTCTCCGACGAGAAGAAGTCCACCACCGTTACCGGTGTCGAGATGTTCCACAAGCTCCTGCCCCAGGCAGAGGCTGGCGACAACATCGGTGCTCTGCTCCGTGGTATCGCTAAGGAAGAGATCGAAAGAGGACAGGTTCTGGCGAAGCCCGGCTCCGTTCAGCCTCACACCAAGTTCATTGGACAGGTTTACGTTCTGACCGAGAAGGAAGGCGGCCGTAAGAAGCCCTTCTTCGCAGGCTACAGACCTCAGTTCTACTTCAGAACTACCGACGTTACCGGCGTTATCGAGCTTCCCGAAGGCGTTGAGATGTGCCGCCCCGGCGACAACGTTGATATGACCGTTGAGCTCATCACTCCCATCGCTTGCGAAGAGGGTCTCCGTTTCGCAATCCGTGAGGGTGGTAGAACCGTTGGTTCCGGCGTCGTTACCAAGATTCTTGGCTAATTTTTGATTGAAAATTAGTAACGGGGAGAAGCCCAAGCGGTTTCTCCCCGCTTTTTGAAACATTCTTTGGGGATTGGTGAAATTCCATACCGGCAGTCAAAGTCTGCGAACTTCCCGGAAGGGAAGCCGATTGGGTGAGATTCCCGAACCGACGGTAAAACACTTGCCTGACCGATGTCACGCATCGGCTTGCGCTTGTTTTGAAAGTCCGGATGAGAAAAGAAGAGGCAAGGGGACTCTCTTGCCGATTCTCCCATATATTGCTTGATAGAAGGGAGATGTTTTACATGTATCAGAAAAAAGATTCTGCCATCAGAATCAAAAAAATGACGGCGACAGCGATGTTTTGCGCGTTGGCGTACGCTTGTCTGTATTTCATCAAAATTCCGGTCGGCTTTTTGACGCTCGACGTCAAGGATGCGCTGATCATTCTTTGTTCGCTTTTGTTCGGCCCTTGGTATGGGCTGATCGTTGCCGTGATCGTTCCGTTTTTGGAGTTGATCACGATCAGCGGAACCGGCGTTTACGGGTTTATCATGAACGCCTTGTCTTCCGTCACCTTTTCTTTAACGGCGGGCTTGATCTACCGTTACAAAAAATCGATGACGGGTGCGATCATCGGATTGTGCTCGGGTGTGTTTGTTGTGACCGCGGTCATGATGCTTGCCAATCTGTTTATTACACCCTATTATATCGGCGGAAGCGTTGCGGACGTTGCCGCGATGATTCCCAAGGTGCTTTTGCCGTTTAATCTGGTGAAAGCAATTTTGAACGCGGCACTTGTACTGCTTTTGTATAAGCCGCTTTCCAGGCTTTTGAAAAGAATCGGTTTTCTGACCTCTGTTGTAAAATACGGGGGGCGGGAGCACCCTGCGGGGCGTGTGCGCTCGATTTGGATCACGGTGGTGTCGCTTGCTGTCATAGCGGCATCGCTCGCAGTGATTTTCTTCGTGCTGAAGAAGTGAGAAAATCGTTTGCAATATTGAAAAAGGAAGTGAAACATCATGACCGAAGCAATTCAAAACTTTTTTTTGGAAACCGTTGGTGAGGAGCTTTGTGTGTTCTTTTGCTCGATGATTCCGATCATCGAATGCCGCGGTGCCGTGCCGTTGGGTGCGATCTTTGGACTTCCGTGGTGGCAGACAGCCCTGTTTGCTATGGCGGGAAATCTGTTGCCCGTTCCCTTTATCTTGCTGTTTATCCGAGCAATTTTGAAGTGGATGCGCGGATCCCGTGTCAAATTTTTTAATAAGATTGCAGGTTGGCTGGATCGTAAGATCGAGAAGCACAAGGGAACCATTGAGAAGTATTCCTATTGGGGCATTATGATCTTCGTCGGCCTTCCGATCCCCGGAACGGGTGCCTGGACGGGAACGCTGATTGCGTCGGTGTTGGGCTTGGAGTCGAAAAAATCCTTCCTTGCCGCATGCGGCGGTGTCCTTATGGCAACCGCGATCATGACCGTGGTTTCTTACGGCGTTGCGGCGATTGTTTGAATGGAATAAAATAAAAAAAGATATGCAAGGCATTATGCCTTGCATATCTTTTTTAGGTGGCTCAACCTTCCTTTTGCTCGAGTTCGATCGAAGCCGAAACGATGAATTTTTTCACCGAGTCGATGATCTTTTCGCATTGCGGCTTGTTGTCATAGGATTCACCGATGAAAGCGGGGGCAGAGCCGATGTTTTTCAGTACGTAACGATAGTGTCCGAACTTGTCGCGGTCAACGAAGAAGTTGCCGACGTAAGCCGCGCGCTTGAAGGAGTCAATGCCGTTGCGGCAAGCCGACTCGCTTGCATAATAGCGGCTGGAGTAGAGGATCTGTCCGTTGTTTGCGGTCAGGTAGAAGCAGTAGTGCTTGTTGTCCTCTTGGCAGATCTCGAAGCGGCCCATTTTTTGTGCTTGCGCCTCTGCACGCTCAACTGCTTTCCAGTCGATGTCGTCGGGGGTACGCTTGCTGTTTCTTGCCATTTCATAGGCATCGATGGCTTCTTTGGTTGCGGTGAAACGCAGGATCTTTGCATTGGAGGCGAATTTTTTCACCGATTCCACACACTTCTGGCACTGATCGCGGCTGGTGTAGTTTTCACCGTAATACTTGTTGGCAAGAATGAAACGATAGCGGTTATATTTGTCGACCTTGACCTCAAATTTACCTTCGGCAACCGCCTTCTTGAAAGTTTTGACACCGCCCAAGGCGCCCAAAAGGGTGGTGAAGCTGGGGCTGTCGAAGAGCACCTGACCATTGTTGGCGATGAGATAGAAGTGGTAGCCGTCGACCTCAAGATCAAACTCGTATTTACCCACTGCTTTGCTGTTGTTGCGCAAAATCTCGGCATCGGCATCGGCAATTGCCTGATCAAAGGCGACACGGATGTCCTCTTCGGTCGTCATCGTAAAGAAGGGACGGGGAGAGGATGCGGGGGGCGCGGAGACGTTTGCCGTCTTTTTTGCCGCGGGCTTGGCGGCGGCCTTTGCTGCCGGCTTGGCTGCGGGAGCTTTTGCCGGTGCGGACTTTGTTGCGGGCTTAGCCGTGGATTTTGCCGCCGGTTTGCTTTCGGCGGAAGCCTCTTTTGCCGCGGGGACTTTCACGTCACGAATCGACGGTCCTGCGGGAGCAGCTTTTTCCGCTTCCGGCTTGACCTCGACGGGGGCGTTCTTTTCAACTTCTTTTTTGTCCTTTTTTCCAAACTTAAACAAAGCCATGATATACCTCCAAAAATCCATCACGTAAACATACGATTCGTATGATCTATACTTATTCTATCACAAATCAAAATATTTGTCAAGTCGGTTTGGGGATTTCACGGGCGGATATTTGAAAAAAATATGAATTTTTGAAAACAGGCTTGAAAAAGCGAAAAGAATCTGCTATAATAGTATGGTAACGGCATCAAGCCGTAAAATTAGACCATACCAGCCGGGGATTTAGCGGAGCCCTGTACCTGAAAACCGCTACAGCAGGGGTGGATTCCTCTTCTGAGGGACGAACTTTTACGAATCGAGTCGTATCTGCTGTGTTGAGGAATGGGTCTTGCGCAATTGGGAATTGTGAACCATGTCAGGTGGGGGACCAAGCAGCATTAAGCGATCTCCCCAATGTGCCGCGAGGGTGCCTGTTCTGAGCAATAGATACGAAGATCGCGTGGGAGCGACTTTCGAATTTGAGGTGTATGGTCTTGTTTTGCGACTCGGTGCCGTTTTTACTTTTATGAAAATTCCCAAAAAATACTTGACAAAAAGAAAAATGTGTGATATCATGAAATTGCCAAACAAAACTGCATAAAACGCATGGAAGTATAAGATGACCTTTTTTGGAAAGGGCATGGTATGCCTTTTTTGCGTTGTAGAAATTCCGTCCTCGAATTTGATAAAAATGCAAATTCCACGGACGGGATATAGATGAATATGGTAAATCTTATTTCTTCTTTTCTGTGCGGTTTTGTTTGGCGACAATCGGAGTTTGTGTTTTTTTGCGCTGACTTCGGTTGGCGCATTTTTATTTTTTAAAAAGAAAGGAAGAAAAAACATGAAAAAGACACTGTTAGCACTGTCAACACTGCTGTTGGTCGTCCTTTTGGCGGTCGGACTGACACTGTCCGTCTCTGCGGATACCATCCAAAGCGGTACGTGTGGAAATCTCACGTGGACGCTGAACGAGACTACGGGGGAGTTTGTCATTTCCGGTGAAGGGGCGATGGTTTGGAATGGGAAATTCCCTCCTTGGAGGGCCTACCGGGGTTCTATCAAATCCGTAAGAATTGAAGACGGCGTCACGAGCATTGATGATACTGCATTCGCGTTGTGCGAGGCATTGACGAGTGTCGCGATTTCTGATAGTGTGACGAGCATTGGTTGGATGGCATTCTATGGTTGCACGGGCTTGACGAGCGCCACAATTGGAAACGGCGTGACGAGCATTGATCGGGAGACATTCTATGGTTGCACGGGCTTGACGAGCGTCACAATTGGAAACGGTGTCACGGGCATTGGCGATTCTGCATTCGAGGGCTGCACGAGCTTGACGAGCGTCACGATTCCCGACAGTGTGACGAGAATTGACTCGCATGCATTCGGTGGCTGCACGAGCTTGACGAGCCTCACGATTGGAAACGGCGTCACGAGCATTGACTCGTCGGCATTCAAGGGTTGCACAGGCTTGACGAGCATCACGATCCCCTTTGTAGTAGGCGGGAATTTTGGATATATCTTTGGGGCACATGGTCACTTTGACCAGAGTAGTGCTATCCCCACATCTCTTAAGAATGTTATTATTACGAATGCTACAACGATCGGCCACGATGCATTTTACGGATGCACGGGTTTGACGAGTATCACGATTCCGGATAGCGTCACGAGCATTGAATCTTCTGCATTCTTGGGTTGCAGTGGCTTGACGAGCATCACGATTCCCGACAGTGTGACGAGAATTGACTCGTTGGCATTCAAGGGTTGCACGGGCTTGACGAGCGTCACGATTCCCAACAGCGTGACGAACATTGGATATAGTACGTTCGATGGGTGTACTGGCTTGACAAAGATGATTTATTGCGGGACCCTGGAGGAGTGGTTTGCGATATCCAAGGGAGAAGACTGGAAGTCCGGTGTTGTTGCGGATCTTCAACTCCATAATTATGAAAACGATGTTTGCACGTTTTGTGGTATGACAAAGCCGAACGATGATGGTTCTACCAATGACGATGCGGCAAACAAAAATCCCACCGAAAACAATTCTTCTGCTAACAACAATACACCCAATAACAACAATACATCCAATAATACAAGCGACAGCGGAGACACTTCCGATAAAAAATCCTCCGGTTGTTTCTCCTCTGTTTCGGGCTTTGCGCTGATCGTTCCCCTCTGCGGCGCGGCGGTCTTGATGGTGCGCAAAAAGAAAAAATAATCATTTAGAGCAAAAGGAGAGCGCCTTGATGGGGCCTCTCCTTTTTGCCGTTTTTTTCTGTAATTTTATTCATCCTCAAATCCCCGCCAAAGCCTTGACATCACTCTCAAAAAGTTGTATAATAATAGTATTGAAGAAAAGGGAAGGGAGGAGTGACCGATGCATCAGGCATTGTACCGCAAATGGCGGCCGCAGACCTTTGATGACGTGTGCGGTCAGGAGCACATCACGTCGATCTTGCGTTATGAGACCGAGAAGGGCGCGTTCAATCATGCCTATCTGTTTTGCGGCTCGCGCGGAACAGGCAAAACGACCTGCGCGAAGATTTTGGCGAAGGCGGTCAACTGCGAGGCTCCCGTGAACGGAAATCCGTGCGGCGTTTGCGAATCCTGCCGCGCCATTGACCGCGGAGCCACCACAGACGTGCTGGAAATGGATGCCGCGTCCAACAACGGCGTGGAGAACATTCGAGACATCCGTGACGAGGTCATCTACTCCCCCTCCAATCTGCGCTATCGGGTTTATATCATCGACGAGGTTCACATGCTTTCGGCAAGTGCCTTCAACGCGTTGCTCAAGACGCTGGAGGAGCCGCCGGCACACGTGATCTTCATTTTGGCGACCACCGAAGGACACAAGTTGCTTTCGACCATCGTTTCGCGTTGTCAGCGTTTTGATTTCCGTCGGATTGCCACCGAGACGTTGATCGCGCGCTTGTCTTATATTGCCGAGCAGGAGGGCATTGTGTTGCAGCCCACTGCCGCGCGCATGCTGGCAAAGCTGGCACAGGGCGGAATGCGCGACGCCATCAGCCTTTTGGAGCTTTGCGCGGGAGGCCAAAGGGAGATCACCCCCGAGATTGTGACCGAGACGGTCGGTCTGACGGGAAGAGATTCCATGTTGCGCACGGTGAATGCCGTGGCGGACAGAGATTACGATCTTTTGTTTTCCCAGATCGACGAGGTGGTCAAATCCTCCAAGGATCTTTTGGTTTATTGGCAGGACCTCATCTCGTTGTACCGCGATATGCTGGTGATCAAGACCACCAAGAACGCGGCGGCGTATTTGGATCTGACTGATCACGAAACCGAGCAGATGCAGAACGTGGCGGCACGGTTTCGAAAAGAAACGCTGTTTTATCATTGCAGGCTCTTGGAGGACGCGCTGTTCGCCATGCAGAAGGCAACGGTTGTGAAGCGCATTGTTGCCGAGATGACGCTGGTCCGGATGTGTGACGAGGCGCTGGACAGCTCCTCCGATGCCATACTTTCGAGGATTGCTCGCCTGGAGGAACAGCTGATCACGGGAGCATCTTTTCAAAAGCCGCAAACCACTGTTTCCGCAAGTACCGCGACCGAAGCATCTGTTCCGGCGGCGGAGGCTGTCAAGTCCGATGCTCTGGAAAAGTCAAACCCGTCTCCGATGCCAAAGTCCGACGCTTCCGTGACCAAGCGCGCGCTGCGCCCGGTGCGGAATTGGATGGAGGTTGTGGAACGAGTTGGAAGAAGTGATCCGATGACTGCCGGATTGGTGAAAGGCTCGCGCGCTTTTGAATTGGAGGATGGCAGCGTGATCGTCCGATTTGACAATGCTTTCGGCATGCAGATGATGGACAGAGGCGATTCCCGTGACCGCCTGCGCGCTGCGATTTCGGCGGTTTTGCGCAGAGAGATTGGAGATCGCATGTTGCATCTCGAGGCGGCGGAAAAAAGCGAGGAATCGAACGTGATCGACGAGATCATGGAAGCCTCGGAAGATTGACGGTAAACAAAATATTATATATGTAATGAATTTAGAAAAGGAGTTTTGACATGAAAGCGAATATTCCGAAGGGAATGGGTGGTCCCCAGAATATGCAGGCGATGATCCGCCAGGCACAGAAGATGCAGGAGGACATGGCGGCAAAGCAGGAGGAGCTGTACGCGCGCGAATATGACATTTCTGCGGGCGGCGGCGTTGTCAACGTCAAGATCAACGGCAAAAAAGAGATTCTTTCGATCGACCTTGAGCCGGAGATCGTGGATCCCGATGACATCGAGACGCTTTCCGACATTCTTGTTGCTGCTGTGAACGAGGCGATCAAGCGCGTCGAGGATACCAACAACGCGGAATTGAACAAGATCACGGGACCGATGAATCTGCCCGGGCTGTTCTGATTTTTATGGCGGAATATATTGAATCTCTCCGTCTGCTCGCCGAGCGCTTTGGCAGATTGGAGGGCGTTGGCAAAAAAACGGCGATGCGAATGGCTTTTTCGGTGCTTGCTTTCGATGAAGAAGAGGCTCAGGCTTTTGCAAAGGCGATTTTGGACGCGCATGAGAAGATACATCTTTGTCCGATCTGTCAGAACCTGACCGATCGCGAGATCTGCTCGATTTGCGCAGACGAAGAGCGCGATCACAGCGTGATCTGTGTCTTGTCCGATCCGCGCGCGGTGATGGCGATGGAGAAGGTGCGCGAATTTCGAGGCGTCTACCACGTGTTGCACGGTTTGATCTCGCCCATGAACGGCATGACGCCCGAAAAACTCAAGATCCGCGAGCTGCTTTCGCGTGTGGACGAGGAAGGCGTGGAGGAGGTCATTGTGGCGACCAATCCCACGGTGGAGGGCGAGGCGACGGCGATGTATCTGTCGAAGCTGCTCAAGCCGCTGGGAGTCCGCGTGACGCGTTTGGCTTACGGTGTTCCCGTGGGCGCGGAGCTGGAATATGCCGACGAGGTCACGCTCTTCCGTGCCATCGAGGGCAGAAGAGACGTATAAACGATCAAGGAAAAAGAGTACGAACGTTTTGTTCGTGCTCTTTTTCCATTTACAAATTTTGCCATCGCTTTTGTGCAACCGGAGGTTGCGAGAAATTCCATGCAAAGTTGGTTGACGAAATGGAATATATTTGGTATCATATGGTTATACCATAGGCGTAACATTCTGACAACAAAACTTTTGGAGAAGGAGATTGAGATGACTCTGGGTGAAAAAATTACACAGCTTCGTACAGCGGCGAATATGACGCAGGAGGAGCTGGCGGAAAAGCTGTTGGTATCAAGACAATCGGTTTCCAAGTGGGAAATGAATCAGGCACTCCCTCAAATCGACAAGGTACTGATGCTTTGCGAACTTTTCAAACTCTCTACCGACGAGATGCTTTGGGACAAGATCAGCATCAGCGCGGGAAAGAAGAAAAACAAGTATTTCGGTACGGATGGATTCCGAGGAGAAGCCAACGTGAATCTGACCTCAATGCACGCATATCGGGTGGGCAGATTTCTTGGGTGGTATTATGCTTCCGCTCTCTCGGGCAACAAAAAAACGGGATACCGACCGCGCATCGTGATCGGAAAGGATACCAGACGCTCGAGCTATATGCTGGAGTATTCGATCGTCGCGGGAATTACGGCTTCGGGCGCGGACGCGTATATGCTCCACGTTACCACCACGCCCAGCGTGTCCTACGTGACGCGTCTGGACGGCTTTGACTGCGGCGTTATGATCACCGCCTCGCACAACCCTTTTTACGATAACGGAATTAAGATCATAAACAGGTTTGGCGAAAAGCTCGACGACCGTACCACGGAGCTGATCGAGAGCTATATAGATGGAGACGTGGCATCTCTTGGAGTCATGGGCGATGATCTCCCCTTGGCACAAAGGGAGCGCATCGGATGTATCGTGGACTACGTTGCCGGCAGAAACCGATACGTGGCGTATCTGATCTCCTTGGCATCGCATTCTTACAAGAATCTTCGGATCGGCATTGATTGCGCAAACGGCGCATCCTGGATGATCGCCAATTCTGTTTTTGGTGCCTTGGGCGCACAGACGTTCGTGATCGGTGCCGAGCCTGACGGCTTGAACGTCAATGCCGATTGCGGCTCGACACATATTGACAGACTGTGCAAGCTTGTCAAGGAGCAGCATTTAAACGTGGGATTTGCCTTTGACGGGGATGCGGACCGATGTATCGCCGTTGATGAAAACGGAAAGATCGTGGATGGCGACGGCATCTTGTATATTCTGGCGCGTCGACTCAAAGATCGCGGTATGCTCAACGGAAACACCGTGGTGGCGACCGTCATGTCCAACAGCGGCTTTTTTGCATCGCTGAAAAAGGTCGGAATGACGTGCGAGCAGACGCCTGTGGGCGACAGATTCGTATATGAGTGTATGCAGAAGAATGATTTCAGCATTGGCGGAGAGCAGTCGGGACACGTTGTGCTCAAAAAATATGCCACCACGGGGGACGGATTGCTGACGGCCATTATGTTGACCGAGGAAATGTGCGACACAAAATCCTCTTTGGCGAAGCTTTGCGAGAATCTGGTGGTTTACCCTCAGCTCGTGGAAAGCATCAAGGTCAAGGACAAATCGGCGGTTGTGTCGGACACTTGTGTGATCGAGACGTTGCATGCGGTTCAAAATGAGATCGGGATCAACGGAAGAGCACTTTTGCGTCAGAGCGGAACTGAGCCGGTGATACGTATCATGGTCGAGACCGAGAGCGAGGAAAAGTGCCGTGAATATGTCCAAAGGCTCTCCCAAGTCATCATAGAGAGGGGACATCGCCTTGATTAAAAAAGTAAAAACCTCAGAACTGTTCACGTGCGACACGTCCTATCTTACAGAGCTGTTCGCGCGTGCGGAATACCCATGGGAGATTCTCCCCAAAATCAAGGCACACATCAAAATGCTCATCGACGGTGGCTTGGATGGCTTTGAGGAGGTCTCCGAGGGGATATGGGTGGGAAGAGACACACGGATTCATCCATCCGCCACCATCATTCCGCCTGCGATCATCGGTCATGGAACCGAGATCCGTGTAGGGGCGTTTTTGCGAGGATACGTGATTACGGGCGAGAACTGTGTGATCGGAAATTCTTCGGAGTTGAAAAACTGTGTGCTTCTCAACCGCGTGCAAGTGCCGCACTATAATTACGTAGGAGACTCGGTGCTTGGCAATTATGCACACATGGGGGCGGGGGCGATCTGCTCCAATCTCAAAAGCGACGGCCGTGCCGTTGTGATTCACGGAGAGGAAGACTATGAAACGGGGCTTCGCAAAATCGGAGCCATTCTCGGGGATCATGCCGACGTTGGGTGCGGATGTGTGCTCAATCCGGGAACGGTGGTCGGAAAAAACACCTCGGTATATCCCCTCAATGCCTTGCGCGGCGTTTTTCCGGAAGGATGTATCGTTAAGAGCATGGAGAGCATTGTAAAAAGGATTTGAAAAACGTCAATATGGCTTTGTGTTCTGAGGGGCACAAAGCCATGGATCTCCTGCTTTCCGATCATGCAAAATGCATTTTGAATATGATGTCATGGTTTTTGTCGTGTGTTTTTTGGACAAATATACAAAATATGAAAAAATGGGAAAAAACCAAGAAAAAAACGCCGAAAACCCTTGACAAACCAAGTGAAATATGATAGAATATACAAGCTCACCTCGGAAGCGGGGAGGGCGGATACGGGATCGGACGAGCCGAGGGTGAAAAACTTTTGAAAAAACTCGAAAAAAGTTTTGAAAAAGGTATTGACAAGGCGGAACCGATGTGGTATAATAGAAAGGTCGGCACGCCGATGGCACGCTGACAAATGATCTTTGAAAATTGAACAACAAGAGAGAAGTACAAAGCGAAAAAAGCTTGAAACGGATCTCGGAAATTCTTACAGATGAGAATACTACTCAAACAAAAGTAAAAGAAGCTAAGAGCAAGACTCGAAAGCAAAGAGATTGGATCACGGAGAGAACCGTGTTTTAATAC
>JAFWYJ010000017.1 GCA_017517745.1 Clostridia bacterium
ACGAAAGGGTAAGATGCGGTTCGAACATAGTTTAGTGCGGTACGAACCTTTTCCTCTTGCGCGCACGAAAGTTAAAAATACAGCTTATTCCTATTTTGAGAAGTTCTTGAAAGGATGGGGGCGCGGGGGAAGGAAAACTTCTTTGCAAGAAGCTTTTCCTTCCCCCGCGCCCCCATCCTTTCAAGAAACTTTTGGGAAAAGGGAACAGAAAAAAGCATTCCTCGCTGAAAAGCCGTGGAATGCTTTTTTGGTTTTTTATGATATTTCAGATCTTGTAATAAGCGAGACGGGAACCGATTCCAACGATATCTCTGCCATACCAGAAACTGGATCGGAACATACCTGCACAGGTGAAAACGTAATCATAATAATTACCGCCACGGCAGGGAATAGACTCAGGACCGGAATCGGGTCCGGAGAGTACATCATTGCCGTAAGGAGAGCCTGTGAGCTGTCGTTCCGGACATAGTCCAAGTTCAATTAGTATCTGGGGAAATTCCGTTAAGCCGTCCGCAAGCCCCATCCGGCGCATGATACCGTGATGCTTTTCGCCGCTGTTGTCGGTGACGGTACGGCACAGCTTCCAACATCCGTCCACATAGTCTAATTTTAGAGAGTCCGGGTCACCGGGGGTGGTCAGAGTACCGTCTGGCAGAATGGCGCGCCACAAGGACGATTCACAAGAGGTATCGCAGCCCGGGAGCATCACATTGGCATTTTCGATTAGCTGCAGCTCGTGATTGTACCAACGAAATCCGGAGCACCACTCGTAAAAATTGCCGCATAGGTCCGCAATGCCGTCGGTGCAGTGGTTATGAAACCAAGTGATAGGTCCGGATCCGGTGAGGGTAGCACCTGTGGACTCAGTACCGTTTTCATAGTTTTTCGCAATAAAAGCCGGTATGCCCTTTCCGGAAGAATTGTCGTTGTACTGACCGTAGTTGCTATTTCCCTCCGGCATCGTTCCGTTTTTCTTAGTCCATAGTGCTAACGCGCCCCATAAGGCGTAGGGAATCATGTTCCATCCCTTTCCCTTATCGGTACAGAAGGCGGCGGTTTTATCAAAATCTGCAACTGCGCCCTCTTTCGGATTCTTCATCGGCAGGCTGTAGGCGCGTCCGTCTTTCACAATACTGATATACTTACCAACCGCCACGGTATCGTGCTCCACACCATTGACTATGAAGGCGGGGTGGGTTCGGCTCTTCAGTCCGTTGGACAGATCGGCAGAGTTCATTTTAGGAATCAACACCATAACCGAGGGCAAGCCGCGGTCATCCAAAATAATCGTGTTTGTGCCGCCTGACAGTGCTTCAACTGCCATCTTCATGTCAATATAATCGTCACAAGAAGGAATGCCCTTGCAAAATTCCACGTTGCGTGCAGCAATGATTTCAGCAGCCTCTCGACTCTCACTGCCGTCGGGTGCCAAAAAATCATACCGTATTCCTTTTTCAGCGCGAAGACGTGCATCGTCTTTTATAAAAATGCTTGGCATAGTCGGCTTCTCCTTGTTTCTTTTTGAATTTTATCGATTGTATATTAGAATTTAGTTTGCGGTCTCGTAAAGCTTTTGACGGATCGCCTTCATGTCCTCGAGCATTTCCTCTTTCTTGCGAGGATCGCGCAGAAGTGCGGCGGGGTGATAGACCGCCGTCATGGCAAATCCACCCTTCTCAAACCACGTGCCGTGTTCCTTGGTGATCTTGAAGTCGGGCTTGATCAGACGCATGGCGGCGATGCGCCCCAGACACACGATGACTTTCGGGCGGATCAGGCGTACCTGCTCGCGCAGATATCCGATGCAAGCGTCCTCTTCCTCGGGAAGGGGATCACGGTTTTTCGGGGGGCGGCATTTGAGAATGTTGGCGATGTAAACGTCCTTGCGGTCGATGTCCACCGCGTACAGGAACTTGTCGAGAAGCTGTCCCGCGCGTCCCACGAAGGGGATGCCCGACAGATCCTCCTGCTCTCCCGGTGCCTCCCCGACAAACATGAGGTCGGCATGGGGATTTCCGGTTCCAAAGACGCTTTTGGTACGTGTGGCACCAAGGGCGCATTTTTGACATTCGGCGCACGCCTGCGCCAGTGTTTCCATCGTATATTCCATCGGATTTTTCTCCTTGGTTGGATTATTCCTTGGCGGACATGGTCTGCATGCCGTCGCGTTCGGCGGCGGGACCCTCGCAGACCAGGCGGTAGTTGCCCGAGCGGAGCGTGTCTCGGATATCCTGCGGCGTTCGGATCGGCTTTTCGGTGAGGATCCCACCGCTGATCGGATCGTATATCGCGTGATAATCGCTACCCGACGTGCGGATCATGCCGTAATCCTTTGCCCACTCGTTGGCAAATTGATTGCGCGACTGATGACCGGACGCGCCGTTGAAGATCTCGATCCCGTCCAGAAGCGCGGGATTGGTGATCTGCATGCCGTCGCGGAAGGGGTGTGCTTGAATGAAGAGCGCGCCGCTCTCGCGCACGAGTCTTGAGATCACCCGCAGCGGAAAACGGAACAGATAACGGTTTTCCTTGAAGAATTCTTCGGTCGCACCGAGGATCAGATAGTCGTTGATCGACTCATAGTTACGCACCTCGGCACCGGGAAGAACCGTCAGACGGTCGCCCGCATAAGCCTGCATCTCGTGGATCGGATCGAGAAAACGCTTGATGGCGTCCTCCCACGGGCGGGTGACGTCAAATCCGTAATCGCAATAGTGATTGGTCAGCACCACGGTGGTATAGCCTGCCGCGATATACTGATCGGCGGAGTCTCTGACGTTGATTTTTGCGCAACGGCTGATCTCTGTACTGTGTGAATGTAATTCTGTTTTGTATTCCATCGTAAGATATTCCTCCGTTGCTTATTTTTGCGTCGCGGGCATGTCGCTCATGCCGTCACGCTCGGCGGCAGGGCCGCCGCAGAGCAGGGTATAGTTACCGGAACGAAGGAGATCCGTCAGCTGAACGCTGTCGGTCACGGGCGCATCGGTCAGAATTCCGCCCGCCTCGGGAGAATAGGGATGATGAAAATCACTGCCCGACGTCATGATCTTTCCGTGCAGCCTTGCCCAAGCGAGCGCCTGATGATTGCGCGCATCCTGCTTGGGATGGGCATTGAACACCTCATAGCCGTCCACACGGTCGGGATTGACGATCTGCGTGCCGCTGCGGAAGGGATGCGCTTGAATGACCAAAACGCCCCACTCGTGCGCGAGGGGAAGAAGCTCCTTCAGTTTTCTCTGTTGCAGATCGGGATTCGCGCGCAGAAATTCCTCAACCGGGCCGTAGAGAAGATATTCGTTTCTGCCAAGGCGCAGATATTCTTCCGCGCTTTCGTCCAGGAAAAGCTCGCAGCCGAGAAGGACGTTCAGCCTTCCCTTGGCGTACTCCTTCATGTGACGGTAGGGAGCCACGAAATAGTCGATCTTCCGCTCCCAATCCGCGCCCATGGGCTTGATGATCTTGCTTGTGAAATGGTTGGTCAGCACCAGGGTGGTGTAGCCCGCGGCGATATAACGCTCGGCGACCTCGGGGGCAGTGAAGTCAGCACATGTGCTGACTTCACTTGTATGCGCGTGCAATTCGGTTTTGTATTGCATGACGAGCCTCTTTTTATTTGATCTCAATGATGGATTCGTCCCACATTTCGGGCGCCTTGTAGCCGAGCAGATTGACGGTGGTCGCGGCGACGTTGGAAAGACCGTAGCTGCCGTCTGCCTTGACCGTGTAGCGCTCCTTTGCATCGGTGTTATCGTAGATGATGCAGGGAACGGGATTGAGGGTGTGGCTGGTCTTGGACTTGTAGTTGCCGTTTTTGTCTGCCTTGGGAGCACCGGTCTTCTTGTCCATTTCATACATCTCATCCGCGTTTCCGTGGTCTGCGGTGATCAGTGCCACGCCGCCCAAAGCGTCGACGATGGGCAGGATTCTGCCAAGTTGCAGGTCAAGTGCTTCCATCGAGCAACGGGTTGCGGCAAGAGAGCCGGTGTGACCGACCATGTCGCCGTTGGGGAAGTTGACGCGCAGATACTTATATTTGCCGCTCTGCAGTGCCTCGATGAGCTTGTCTGTGATCTCGGCGCACTTCATCCAGGGTCTCTGTTCGAAGGGGACGACGTCGGAGGGGATCTCGATATAGGTCTCAAGTTCTTCGTCAAACTTTCCGGACTTGTTGCCGTTCCAGAAATAGGTTACGTGACCGTATTTCTGCGTCTCGGAGATCGCCAGCACGGGAATTCCGGTGTTTGCCATGTATTCGCTCATGGTGTTGGTGATCTCGGGAGGAGAAACGAGATATTTGTTGGGGATATGCAGGTCGCCGTCGTACTCAAGCATGCCCGCATAGACCACCTTGGGAATGCGCACGCGATCGAACTTGTCAAACTCGCCCTCGGGGGCGTCAAAGGTCTTGGAGATCTCGATCGAGCGGTCGCCGCGGAAGTTGAAGAAGATCACGCTGTCGCCGTCCTCGACCGTACCCACGGGCTTGCCGTTCTCGGCAATGACGAATGCGGGGAGATCCTGGTCGATGACCTTCAGCTCTGCGCGGTAGGTCTCAACTGCTTCTGCAGCACTTGCGAACTGTCTTCCGTCGCCCAGCACGTGGGTCTTCCAGCCTGCCTCGACCATCGCCCAGTTTGCTTCATAACGGTCCATGGTGATGGTCATACGTCCGCCGCCCGACGCGATCTTGACGTCAAAGCTGTCTGCGCGAAGCTCGCAGAGGAAGTCCTCGAAGGGATTGATATAGTCGAGCGCGGAGGTCTCACCGACGTCACGGCCGTCCAGAAGAATGTGAACGCGCACACGGGAAATGCCCTCAGCCTTTGCCTGCTTGAGCATTGCCTTGAGGTGATCGATGTGGGAATGCACGTTTCCGTCGGAGAAGAGGCCGAGGAAGTGCAGGGTGGAGGCGTTTGCCTTGACATTTGCGATCAGCTCCTGCCAGGTGGCGGAGGCAAACATCTTGCCGCTCTCGATCGAGTTGGAAACCAGCTTCGCACCCTGAGCGAAGACCTGTCCCGCTCCAAGCGCGTTGTGACCGACCTCGCTGTTGCCCATGTCGTCGTCGGAGGGCAGTCCGACTGCGGTTCCGTGCGCCTTGAGAGACACGGTGGGATAGTTTGCCATCAGCGCGTCGAGGTTGGGGGTGTAGGCACCCGCGACCGCGTTGGATACCGTATCGGGGGCGAGTCCGACGCCGTCCATCACGATGGTCAGAACCGGACCCTTGACACCGTCAAAGCCGGCGATTTTTTCAAGCTTTTTGTTCATTTTTTTATCCTCCAAAATATGTTTGGCGCGGGAAGAAAAGCGAAGCTTTTGCCGCAAGCCATAATCTAACATTATATATTATACCCCAAAATCTCAAAAAAGCAAGTAAAAAATTGCTTCTTCTTGGGATTTTTTTGTTTTTTCTTCCAAATTTTTTAGCCAATAAGCAAAAAATGCCGATTTTTGGATGCGGTTTGGAAGAAGTCTTTATTTTTTTGAGAAAAATCAGTATTTCTCTTGCATTTCGGCGGCAATGGGTGTATAATACTAAGGAACAAATGATTTGTTTTGAAAGAAAGGAAGTTCACAATGTCGGAATGTACGCATAATTGCTCGACCTGCTCGTCCAACTGCTCGTCGAGAAAAGAAGAAAGCCTGCTCGTCCCCGCCAATGCGCTGAGTGAGGTCAAGCATATCGTCGGTGTCGTCAGCGGTAAGGGCGGCGTCGGAAAATCGCTCGTCACCTCCATGCTCGCGGTCCTTCTCCAAAGAGAGGGCTTCAAGGTGGGCATTTTGGATGCGGATATCACGGGTCCCTCGATCCCCAAGGCGTTCGGTATGAAAAACGTGGAGGTCTATGGAGACGATAACGGCATGATCCCTCCCTCGTCCACCACGGGAATCGACATGATGTCGGTCAACCTGCTCCTCGGCGACGAGACCAAGCCCGTCGTTTGGCGCGGCGCGATCATCGCGGGCACGGTTCAGCAGTTCTGGAAGGACACCATCTGGAATGCCGACGTACTTCTCGTCGACTGTCCTCCCGGTACGGGTGACGTTCCGCTCACCGTGTTCCAATCGTTGCCGCTCGACGGCATCGTCATCGTTTCCAGCCCGCAGGATCTCGTTTCCATGATCGTCAGCAAGGCGGCAAACATGGCGGACATGATGAAGATCCCGGTGCTCGGACTCGTGGAGAACATGAGCTACGTCAAATGCCCCGATTGCGGCAAGGAGATCAAGGTCTTCGGAGAGAGCCACATCGAGGAGGTCGCAAGCAAGTTCGGTTATGATCTGCTCGCGCGTATCCCCATGGATTCCAAGCTCTCCGCGCTCGTAGATCGCGGCATGATCGAGCTGATGGAGAACGACTATATGGACAAGGCGGCAGAGACGCTGATCGAAAAGCTCAAGCTGGAAAGAAAATAAAAAAGAACGACGGACGGTCTCGCGGAGACCGTCCGTTGTGTTATCCTTCGTTCGTTTCCTGTGCTTCACCGCACTTTTTGATCTGCGCTTTGATGGCATCGACGGCAGCTTTTTCCTTTTCCACGGCAGCCATGGCTTCGGCAATTGTTTCTGCCGAGACCGTCTTCTCGGAGAAATAGCGGTATGCGGCTCTGCCGAGGACGGCATAAGCCTCCTTCAGTCTGTGCTCCGCCATGCTCAGCTTGACCCGAAGCGTGGCAAGATCGGTGGTTTGATGAATCATTTCGAGCGCGACGTCTGCGCCTGTTTTGACCTTGCTGCAAAGCTCGTCCCACGTCATGTCGGAAGTCCTCCTTTTGGGCTTGTGAATCCTACTTTACTTAAAGTATATACCAAAAAAGAAAGAATGTCAACAGAAAATGCGAAGGTTTTGGGAGAGAGTGAAGTTGGAAAAAGCGGAGTGCGCGCGCATAAGACCGCAAAAGCGTGAGAAACTGTTGGTAGATGCTTGAACGAGGAGGAATCGAAGGATGAATATGGAAAAAGAGACCTACAAAAGACTTGCCGACGCGCACGCGCCGCGCTCGCCGATCGGGAAGAACTGTCTGTTCGCGTTTTTGTTCGGCGGAGGGATCTGTACCTTGGCGCAGGGGATACGCGAGGTATGGATGAGCTTGGGAGGCATGGGGGAAGAGGACGCCGGCACGTTGACCTGCGTCACGCTGATCCTTGCGGCGGTTGTTCTGACCGGACTCGGATGGTTTGACCGCATCGCCAAGATCGCGGGGGCGGGGACGCTGGTACCGATCACGGGTTTTGCAAACGCGGTGGTTTCTCCCGCCATCGACAGCCATGCCGAGGGGCTGATCCTGGGTGTGGGCGCAAAGATTTTTACGGTCGCGGGTCCCGTGCTGCTTTACGGTACGTTGGCAGGCAGCATTTACGGTGTGATCTATTTCTTGTTTTCTTTGTTTTGACCTTCCAAACCCTTTGTTTTTTGTCAAAACAACACAAAACCAACAAAAAACAATCCAAAATCAAAGAAAATACAAAATAATTTTGTGGTTTCTCTTGACAAATTGATTGACTTGTTGTATAATAATGATAGACTCCGCGTTTTTGCGGTATTATCGAAAAGGATGTGATTTTCTTTGGCAAAATACAACAGCGCAAAATGCGCCAAGAGCGAGAGAATCGAGCTGCTCAAGGCAGATCTGTTTGCGACAAGTCCTCAGATCGAGGCGGATCGCGCGGTGCTTCTGACCGAGAGCTATATGCAGACCGAGGGCGAGCCGATGGTCCTGCGTCGCGCAAAGGCGTTCCGCAACATCTTGGAAAAGATGCCCGTCACGATCCGTCCCAACGAGCTGGTGGTCGGCGCGGCAACCGTGTCGCCTCGCAGCTGTCAGATCTATCCCGAGTTCTCGTTCTCCTGGCTTGAGGATGAATTTGAAACGGTCGCAACGCGCTCGGCAGACCCGTTCTATATTTCGGAGGAAAACAAGGAGAAGCTTCGCAAGGTCTTCCGCTATTGGAAGGGAAGGACCTCGAGTGAACTTGCCACCTCCATGATCGTGCCCGAGGCACGCCTTGCGATGGAGCACAACGTGTTCACGCCCGGAAACTATTTTTACAACGGTGTCGGACACGTGACGGTGCAGTATGATAAGGTGCTTCGCATCGGTTATCGCGGCATCATCGATCAGGTGAACCGGGAGCGTGGCAAGATGAACGTCGGCGACGCCGACTATTGCACCAAGAGCGCGCTTTTGGATGCGATCGAGATCTCTTGCGAGGCAGCAATTACATACGCCAACCGTTACGCCGCGCTTGCGAGAGAGCTGGCACAAAAGGAAAGCAACGCCAAGCGTCGTGAGGAGTTTTTGGCGATTGCGGAGAATTGCTCGCGCGTGCCCGCCAACGGCGCCAAGAGCTTTTGGGAGGCTTGCCAGAGTTTCTGGTTCGTGCAGATGCTCGTGCAGATCGAATCGAGCGGACATTCGATCTCTCCCGGTCGCTTTGACCAATATATGTATCCTTATTATAAAGCCGACGTTGACGCGGGCAAGATCACGCGCGACGAGGCGCAGGAGCTGATCGACTGCGTGTGGATCAAGCTCAACGATCTCTCCAAGTGCCGCGACTCGGCATCTGCCGAGGGCTTTGCGGGATATTCGATGTTCCAGAACTTGATCGCGGGCGGTCAGGACGCCAACGGCGAGGACGCGACCAACGATCTTTCGTTCATGTGCATCGACGCGACCATGCACGTCATGCTCCCCGGACCTTCGTTCTCGGTCCGTGTCTGGAATCGCACGCCGCACGAGTTCTTGCTCCGTGCAGCAGAACTGACGCGCACGGGTATCGGACTCCCCGCATACTATAACGACGAGGTCATCATTCCGTCGCTGATGTCGAGAGGTGTGTCTCTGGAGGATGCGCGTGACTATAACATCATCGGATGCGTCGAGCCTCAAAAGTCGGGCAAGACCTGGGGGTGGCATGACGCCGCCTTCTTCAACATGCTCAAGCCGATGGAGATGGTATTCTCGAACGGTAAGCTGGAGGGCGTTCAGGTCGGACTCAAGACGGGTGAGCTTGACAGCTTCCAAACCTTTGACGAGTTTTACGGCGCGTACCGCGCACAGACCGCATACATGATCTCCTTGATGGTCAACGCCTGCAACGCGATCGACGTGGCACATGCCGAGCGTTGCCCGCTGCCTTACCTCTCTTCGATGATCGAGGATTGCATCGGACGCGGAAAGACCCCCGAGCAGGGAGGCGCGATCTACAACTTCACGGGCCCGCAGGGCTTTGGCATCGCCAACGTGGCGGATGCGCTCTACGCGATCGAGAAGCTGGTGTTCGAGCAGAAGAAATTCACACTCGCCGAGCTGCGCGACGCGCTCGACGCGAACTACGGAAAGGTCTCCGACAAGGAAGCCGAGACAATTACCGTCGGCGTGGTGACCGAGCTTTCCAAGAACGGAATCGTGGTGAATGAGGACAAGGTCGCCGAGATCTGGCGTGCGGTGAAGGATCGCTCGAAGAATCCGAGATACGCCGAGATCCGCGAGATGATCTTGGCACAGGACAAGTTCGGAAACGATATCGCGGAGGTGGACGCCTTGGCGCGTGACGCCGCGTATTCCTACACGAAGCCGCTGTTGCAGTACCGCAACCCGCGCGGCGGACAGTTCCACGCGGGACTCTATCCCGTTTCGGCAAACGTTCCGCTCGGCGCGCAGACGGCTGCATCTCCCGACGGCAGATTTGCGGGAACCCCCGTGGCAGACGGCGTATCTCCCAGCGCGGGCATGGACGTTCACGGACCGACGAGTGCCGCAAACTCGGTGTCTTGCCTCGACCACGGAATCGCTTCCAACGGTACGCTTTTCAACATGAAATTCCATCCCAGCGCGCTTGCGGGCGACTCGGGACTTGAGAATTTCGTGGCGCTGGTGCAGACCTACTTCGAAATGAAGGGAAGCCACATGCAGTTCAACGTGGTCAGCCGCGAGACGTTGCGAGACGCACAGAAGAACCCCGATCAGTACCGCAGTCTGGTGGTGCGCGTCGCGGGCTACAGCGCACTCTTTACCACCCTGTCCAAGTCGCTTCAGGATGACATCATCAACCGAACCGAGCAGGCATCGTTCTGACGGAGGAATGGACGGCTATGGATAACAATTCTGTGGTGGGAAGGATCTTTGATATTCAGAAATTCTCAACACACGACGGAGAGGGAATACGGACCGTGGTCTTCCTCAAGGGCTGTATTCTCCGTTGCCGTTGGTGTTGCAATCCCGAATCGCAGAGCTTTCGCATACAGCGCATGAAAACGGCGAATGGAACCCGCGTGGTCGGCTACGACACCACGGTTGGCGACGTGATGCAGCAGGTGGTGCGCGACATGCCGTACTACCGCCGCAGCGGAGGAGGCTTGACGCTTTCGGGCGGCGAGGCGCTCTGCCAGCAGGAATTTGTGACGGCGTTGCTCACCGAGGCAAAGGCGAAAGGCATCAATACCGCGGTTGAGACCACGGCGTGCCTTCCGTTTGAGATGATCGAGCCACAGCTGAAGCTGCTCGATACGGTGTTGATGGATATCAAGCATATCAATTCCGAAAAACACGAGAAATTTACAACCATGAAAAACGAGCTGATCCTTGCCAACGCGAGGAAAATTGCCGAGTCGGGAACACATCTGATCATTCGCGTTCCCACCATCCCCACCTTCAACGACACCGAGGAGGAGATCCGCGACATCGCACGCTTTGCCGCATCTCTGCCGGGCGTCAACGAGATCCATCTGCTTCCGTATCACCGCTTGGGATATGACAAATACATGGGGCTTGAGCGTGATTACGGCATGGGAGATCTTCCCACGCCGAATGCCGAGAAGATGGAGCGCCTGCGCCGCGTGGCGGAGCGCGAGGGGCTGAAGGCGATCATCGGCGGTTGATTCTCTACATTATTTATAAAGGGGTGAACCCATTGAACGAGGCTTACGAAACCAAAAACAGAATCATACAGGAATTGGTGCCCGGTAAACAGATCACGCTGGCACACATCATTGCAAATCCCGATTCCACGCTTTACCGCAAGCTGGGGCTTGATCCCGCGGTGGACTATTCCAAAAAGTCCGCCATCGGAATCATGACCATGACACCGAGCGAATACGCCATCATCGCGTCGGACATTTCGCTCAAGTCATCGGGCGCGGAGGTCGGATTCGTGGACCGCTTTTCGGGTACGCTGATCGTTGTGGGAAGCGTTTCCGAGGTCGAGGCGGCAATTTTTGCCGCGGCGGATTACGCCAAGCAGAAGCTCGGATTCTCCGTTTGCGAGATCACCAAGACCTGAGTTTTATGAAAAAAATCATTTTTATGGGCAAAAGCGGCGGCGGAAAGACCACTTTGATCGAGGCTTTGCGCGGCGAAGAGATCGTCTATCGCAAGACGCAATACATCGACTATTCCGACACGTTCATGGATACGCCGGGAGAGTACACCGAGGGCAATGACCTCGGAGGCGCTTTGGCGGTCTATTCCTACGAGTCGGACGTGGTGGCTCTGGTGGTTGCCGCGAACGATGAATTTTGCATTTTCCCCCCCGCCTGCGCACCTGTGGCAAACCGTCCCGTGATCGGCGTGGTGACCAAGTGCGACGCGGAGGATGCCCGCCCCGAGCGAGCCGCTATGTGGTTGGAAATTTGCGGCTGCGATCCGATTTTTTTCACCTCCGCAAAGAAGCGGGAAGGCGTTGACGCGATTTTGGAGTATCTGAGAGATTGATTTGGACGAAAACCACATCTTTCAACGCCAAAAACCAACAAAAACCACAATTATTTTTGGAAAAGTCTTGACAAAACCAAGAAAATATGGTATGATATAGTCGTAAAACCAACAAAACCAAAATCTTTTTGAAGGAGAGATAAAGGAAATGACAGAGTACGAAATCAAAAAACAAATCTGCGAGATCGGAAAGAGAATTTACAACAAGGGAATGGTCGCCTCCAACGACGGTAACATTTCCGTAAAGCTCAACGACAACGAGTTCCTCTGCACCCCCACGGGTGTTTCCAAGGGCTTCATGACGCCCGAGTACATCTGCAAGGTTGACGCAAAGGGAAACGTCATTCAGGCAAACAAGGGCTTCAAGCCTTCTTCCGAGATCAAGATGCACATGAGAGTCTACAAGGAAAGACCCGACGTGCAGAGCGTGGTTCACGCGCATCCGCTGTATGCAACCAGCTTTGCAATTGCAGGCATTCCGCTCACCGAGCCGATCATGCCCGAGGCAGTCATCGCTCTCGGATGTGTTCCGATCGCTGAGTACGGCACCCCCTCCACCGAGGAGATCCCGGATGCAGTTTCCAAGTATCTGCAGTATTACGATGCGGTGCTGCTCGCAAACCACGGCGCACTTGCTTTCTCGGATTCTCTTTTGAGTGCATATCACAAGATGGAGTCTCTGGAATTCTACGCACAGCTCCTCTACCAGTCCAAGATGCTTGGCGGTCCCAAGCAGCTTTCCGAGGCACAGGTTCAGAGACTGTATGAGATCCGCCGTCAGTTCGGTCTGAAGGGTAAGCACCCCGCAGATCTTTGCCCCAATGCAAAGCAGGGCAAGCCCAGCTGCCACTCCTGCGGCGGCAACTGCAGCTGCGGTTCTTCCAAGGACGCTGTTGACAGCGACGTGATCGCAGAGATCACCAAGAAGGTGCTTTCCGCACTCGGCAAATAAGCCGAACGCGAGATGAGTACCGACATTGAAAGGCTTGTTCGAGAAGCGGTCAAAAACATCACCGAGGCACAAAAGGCTTCTCCCGCCCGCGAGAGAAAGCCGATTGAGCGCATCACGCTCGCCGATGCCAAGTTCCTTGCCGAGAAGGTTGAGGAAAAGGCGCGCGAGATGGGTGTGAAAGCGGTTGTGGCGATTGCCGACGAGGGCGGAAACCTCAAGCTTTGCGAGTGTATGGACGATTCCTATCTCGCAAGCCGCGATATCGCCATTCAGAAATCCTACACTTCCGTGGCTCTGAAAATGTCCACCAAAAAGCTTTCGACGCTTGCGGCTCCGGGCGGTCCTCTTTACGGGATCCAGCATACAAACGGCGGCAGGATCGTGATCTTTGGCGGAGGAGATCCTCTCGAGGCACACGGAAAGATCCTGGGCGCCCTCGGCGTCAGCGGAGGAAGCGAGGAGCAGGATACCGCGCTTTCCGCATACGGAAAAAAGCTTTTCGACGAGTATTTTATTTGATGAGTAATTTATTTGAAAGGAATATAACACTATGACGGAACAGGAAAGAATTGAATCCATTGTCCGCCAGGTCATTGCAGGAATGCAGGGGGGAGCGAAGCCCGCGGCAAGCGGCGGCGCAATTCCCAAGACGTCGCGTGCAGCGGTCCTGACGGAAAAGGAAAAATTTGAGATCCGTGAATTTCCGATCCCCGAAATCGGTGACGACGAAATTCTGGTCAAGGTTGAAGGCTGCGGCGTATGCGGAACCGATGCACACGAGTTCAAACGCGATCCCTTCGGTCTGATCCCCGTGGTTCTCGGTCACGAGGGAACGGGTGAGATCGTCAAGATCGGTAAGAACGTCAAAAAGGACAGCGCCGGCAAGGATCTTGCTCTCGGAGACAAGATCGTCACCTGCCTGACTTTTGCGGACGATCCCGAGATCGCCATGCTCGATATGAACAAGATGAACGTCGGATCCGCAGATTGCTATGGCTTGATGCCCGACGATAACGTACATCTGAACGGCTGGTTCGCAGATTACATGGTTGTTCGCAAGGGATCTACCGTATTCAACGTCAGCAATCTGGACCTCGATTCGAGAATCCTCATCGAGCCTGCGGCGGTTTTGATCCATGCAGTGGAAAGAGCAAAGACGACCGGTCTCCTTCGCTTCAACTCCCGCGTTGCAGTGCAGGGATGCGGACCGATCGGTCTGATCTGTATCGCGGTTCTTCGTACCATGGGCGTTGAAAACATCACCGCTGTGGACGGCAACGATCAGAGATTGGCATTTGCAAAGCAGATGGGCGCGACGGCATCCGTGAACTTCAAGAATTACGCCGACGTCAATGCTTTGGCAAACGGTGTGAAGGAATCCTTCGGCGGTCATCTTGCCGATTTCGCTTTCCAGTGCACCGGTTCGGCTGTGGCACACTCCAACGTCTATAAGTTCATCCGCAACGGCGGCGGACTTTGCGAACTCGGATTCTTCATCAACGGTGGAGATTCGACCATCAACCCGCACTTTGACCTTTGCGCGAAGGAAATTTCGCTGGTTGGTTCTTGGTGCTACACCGCACGCGACTATGCAACCACTTTTGACTTCCTCAAGAGAGCAAAGGCAATCGGACTCCCGCTTGACAAGCTGATCACACACAGATTCGGCCTGGCTGATATGAACGAAGCACTTCAGACCAACCTGCGCCAGGATGGCTTGAAGATCGCCATCATTCCGTAAGCGAGGAATAGCACATGGGAAAAGCGGTCGGAATGATCGAGGTTTACGGACTCGTTGCGGCGTTTGCGGCCTGTGACGCGGGCTGCAAGGCGGCGAACGTGACTGTAGAACCCTTTGACAAAAACAAGCCGGCAAACCCCGACGGACTTCCCGTACCGTTGCAGGTTCTGGTGAAATTCCGCGGAAGTGTGGAGGACGTTACCGCCGCCGTTGAGGCAGCGGCGATCGAGGTCAAAAAGATCTCGGAAGTGGTTACCAAGCACGTCATCGCAAGCATGGAGGACGGATCCGAGAAGATGCTGTCGATCAACGCGTTTGACAAAAACTAATTTCAAAAATAAAAAAATAAAAAATAAAACACATTCATTTTTTGGAGGTAAAGAAAAATGGCACAAGAAGCATTGGGTATGATCGAGACGAGAGGTTTGACTGCAGCAATCGAGGCAGCAGACGCAATGGTCAAGGCAGCAGAGGTCGTTCTGATCGGCACCGAGAAGATCGGTTCCGGACTGGTATCCGTCATGGTTCGCGGCGACGTCGGCGCAGTGAAGGCAGCAGTTGAGGCAGGTTCCGCAACCGCTTCCAGACTCGGCGAAGTGATCGCAACTCACGTGATCCCCAGACCCCACAACGACGTTGAAAAGATTCTTCCCAAGCTGATCTGATCGGCGCTCGAAGAGGCAAACAACGATGAAGGCTTTGGGATTTATCGAGGTTTCGGGTGTCGTTGCGGCAGTCGATGCACTCGACGTGATGTGTAAGAGCTCCGACGTGGAATTTGTCACGTGGGAGAGAAAGCTCGGCGGACGAATGGTCACGGTGATCGTCACCGGAACCGTTTCGGCCGTCACGGAGGCAATCGAGTGCGCGAAGCGTAATGCACAGGCACCGATTATGGCTTTCAACGTCATTCCCAACCCTCATGAGGAAACACAGCGCATGGTTCAGCTGAGCGCATCCCGCATGACGGGTAAGCGCTGATAGGAGGGCTGCGAAATGGCAACAAAAAAACAACAACAGGTCAACCCCGTACAGGCAAAGGCAGGTACGGAAGAAATAATCAAAAAGGAGACTATCAAAATGGTACAGCAGGCATTAGGAATGGTTGAAACCCGCGGTCTTGTAGCCGCAATTGAGGCAGCAGACGCAATGCTGAAGGCAGCAAACGTTGAGCTGGTCGGCACCGAGAAGATCGGTTCCGGATTGGTATCTGTTATGGTTCGCGGTGACGTCGGTGCCGTAAAGGCAGCGGTCGAGACCGGTTCCGCAGCAGCAGGCGCTCTGGGCGAAGTGATTGCAACTCACGTCATTCCCAGACCCCACAACGATGTTGAGAAGATTCTTCCCGCATTGAAGTAAGCCAGGGCCCGAGGATTGGAAAGCGGCTGAGACACACAGCCGCTTTCCACCATCCCGGATTGCATGTTTTGCGCGGGATCCCGAAGGACTTCGGAGTTCGGCGCAGATATGCAAAACGAATATTTACGAAAGGATCTTGTGAATATGGTGATCGGAACCGTGGTGGGCAGCATCGTTGCCACCCGCAAAAACGAAAAGCTGGTCGGACAGAAGCTTTTGATCGTCCGTCCGTTGGAAAACATGGAAGTGAAGGACGAGTTTATCGCCATTGATAACGTGGGTGCCGGAATCGGCGAAACGGTGTTGGTGGCAAGAGGCTCGGCGGCAAGAATCGGATGTGGCTTGGAAAGCGCACCGGTTGACGCCGCAATCGTCGGAATCGTCGACGAAACTTGATTTTAACCCTGAGAAGAGGAGCGCAAAATGGAATTTGACCGTTTGCAAGAAATCATGCGTCGGGCGGGCATCGTGGGTGCCGGCGGCGCAGGCTTTCCGTCTTATGCAAAATTGAATATGGCGGCGGATACCGTGATCCTCAATTGCGCTGAATGTGAGCCGTTGCTCCGATTGCACCGCCAGCTTTTGGCGCATAACGCCAAGGAGATCATGATGGCATTGCAGGAGATCGTCGACACGTTGAACGCTGATCGCGCAATCATTGCCGTCAAGCGTGCATACCGTGAGACCGTTGATGCGATCTACGAGCATTTGGCAGAGTTTCCCAAGCTTGAGGTTTGCCTGCTTGAGGAGTTTTATCCCGCAGGCGATGAGGTCATTACGGTTTATGAGGCAACGGGACGCGTCATCGCTCCCGGTGCGCTTCCCATTTCGGTGGGATGCGTGGTTTATAACGTAGAGACCGTTTATAATTTTTACCGCGCATGGAAGGAAGATGCGCCCGTCACGCACAAATACGTGACCGTAGCGGGAGAGGTGCAAAATCCTTGTACCCTGAAAGCGCCCCTCGGTATTACCTACGGTGAATTGATCACCATGGTTGGCGGTGCGACGATCCGGGATTACGCAGTGATCGCGGGCGGGCCCATGACGGGGCGCGTCTCTTCGCCTGCTGACGTCGTGACCAAAACGTCCAATGCGATTTTGGTGCTTCCCAAGAATTCGCGCGTCGTGCAGAAAAAGCTCACCCCCCTGAAGATCAGCGTCAATCGTGCCATGGCAGCGTGCTGTCAGTGTCATATATGTACCGACCTTTGCTCGCGAAACTTGTTGGGACATCCGATCGAGCCGCATAAGCTGATGCGCGCGGCTGCTTCGGGTGTGGCTTCGGACATTCAGGCTTTTCTCGGGGCATTTTCTTGCTCCTCCTGCGGTCTTTGCGAGATGTATTCCTGTGGACAGGAGCTCAATCCCGCGGGGATCATTGCCGCAACCAAAAACGAATTGCGTAAGAACGGAATCGCACCTCCAAAGCTCGAGGCTGCTTCCGTTGAGCCTACAAGAGAATACCGAAAGGTATCCTTGCCCCGTCTGATCGCCAGATTGGGACTCACCAAATACGATCTCCCCGCGCCGATGGTCGACGTGGAGATCAAGACGAGCCGCATCAAGCTGATGCTCTCGCAGGGAATCGGCGCGCCTGCGTCCGCGACGGTGCGCGTGGGACAAGAGATCGCGCAGGGCGAGGAGATCGCCGCGTTCGATCCAGCAAAACTCGGCACGTCGATTCATACGCCGTTTGGCGGTGTTGTCACCGAGGTGACCGACCGCTTTGTAACGGTGGAGATCAAGCATGACAAGAAAACGAAGGGAAGGGTGTAACAGATGGCAAACAAAGCACTTGGCATGGTAGAATACCAAACGGTGTCCGCAGGCATCACCGCAGCCGATCTGATGATCAAGACCGCAAGCGTGGAAATCCTGCAATCGTCGGTTGTCTGCCCCGGTAAATACATCACCCTGATCTGCGGCGAGCTTTCCTCCGTGCGTGCTGCCGTTGATGCGGCAAAGGTGCAGCTGGGGGACCGCTTGACGGACTCCTTTGTCCTCGGAAATCCGCACGAGGATATTTTCCCCGCAATCTACGGAGGCGCAACCGTGGAGAAGGTGAAGGCGCTCGGCGTGCTTGAGACCTTCTCGGCTCCCGCAATCATCGTCGCGGCGGATGCGGCGGCAAAGACGAGTGACGTGGCGCTGATCGAGCTTCGCATCGCACGCGGAATGTGCGGAAAATCTTATATGCTTCTGACCGGTGACGTTGCTGCGGTTTCGGCAGCGATCGATTCGGCAAGAGTTGCGGTCGGCAAGGACGGGCTTCTGCTTGACAGCTCGGTCATTCCCAATCCCGATCCGAGCCTTTGGGCTTCGATTCTGTAAGAGGGAATCGCATGTTACCGATTGAAAGAAGAGGAGAAATCCTCCAAAAGCTGATGATGGACGGCAAGGTGGTCGTCAGTGAGCTCGCGGAGCAGTATGACGTCACCGAGGAGACCATCCGACGTGACCTCGAAAAGCTGGAGGCCGACGGTCAGGCGAAAAAGACCTACGGCGGCGCGGTTCGCAACGACGGTATGACCAGCGATCTGCCCTATATTATCCGAAAGCAGACCAACGTCAGCGGGAAAAAATATATTGCCGAGCTGATCGGAGAGATGATCAATGACGGAGACAGCATCTTGTTGGATGCCAGCACAACGGCGCTTTTTACCGTGAAAAGCATTTTTAACAAGCAAAATCTCACGATCGTCACCAATTCGGTCGCGGCGCTTCTCGAGATGCCGCAGGGGAATGATTGGAACATCATTTCCACCGGCGGACGTTACCGCCCCGACGCGATGTATTATTACGGCAGCTCAGCCGAGGATGCGGTGGCAAAATACAACGTTGATTACGCCGTTCTTTCCTGCAAGGGATTGGATATGATCAAGGGCGTAACCGACACACGCGAGATGATCGCGGATCTCAAAAAGACTTTTCTGACCTCGGCAAAAGAGATCATCCTCGCGGTCGACCACACCAAGTTCGATCAGGTGTCTTTTGTCAATCTTTGCGGTTTTGACCGCATCGATACGGTGGTGACCGACGTAGAGCCGAGCGAGGCTTGGAAGAATTTCTTTGCAGAGAAGCAAATTCGTTTGATTTTTTGATATTTAGATAAAGGATAGGGGACGATGATATGAAAATATTGGTTTTGAATGCCGGAAGCTCTTCGCTGAAATATCAGCTGTTTGATATGAACACCCGCGACGTGTTGGCAAAGGGAACCTGTGAGAGAATCGGAGCCGGAGGCTCGATCACACACAAGCGTCCGAACGCCGAGCCCTATTTTGAGGAGCCGGATTTCCCCAATCACGGCGTTGCCCTTGAAAAGGTGCTCTCGCTCCTGACCTCCGCGGAATACGGTGTCATCGCATCGGTCAAGGAGATCGACGCGGTCGGACACCGCGTGGCACACGGCGGCGAGCAGCTCAAAAAGTCGACCAAGATCACCGAGAGCGTGATCAAATATCTCGAAAGCATCGTTCCGATCAATCCTTTGCACGGGCCTCCCGCCATTGCGGGCATCAAGGCGTGCCTTGCGCTCATGCCCGAGGTTGTGCAGGTCGCCGTGTTTGATACCTCCTTCTATTCCGAGATCGAGGATTACCGATACGTGTATGCCATTCCGTATGAATTTTATGAAAAGGATCGCATCCGTCGCTACGGCTTCCACGGAACCTCGCATCGCTACGTCAGCACGGAGTTGGCAAAGGCACTCGGCAAGCCGATCGAAGAGTTGAAGATCATCACCTGCCACTTGGGCAACGGATCTTCGATCACCGCCGTTGACGGCGGAAAGGCGATCGACACCTCCATGGGATTTACCCCGCAGGAGGGCATTGCCATGGGTACCCGTTCGGGCAGCATTGATCCCACGGTCGTCACTTATCTGATGAAGACCAAGGGATATACCGCGCAGGAGGTTGAGGACATTCTCAACAAGAAGAGCGGACTTTTGGGAATTTCGGGCATTTCCAACGACTGCCGTAACGTCACGGCTGCCGCCAACGAGGGCAACGAGCGTGCCATTCTGGCGTTCCGCATCCTCGTCAACGGCATCAAGAAGCACATCGGTGCTTACGCCGCCGAGATGAACGGCTTGGACGCGTTGGTATTCACCGCGGGAATCGGTGAGAATCAGGCAAACGTCCGCGCGGCGGTTTGCGAAAATATGAGCTATCTCGGCATTGAGATCGACCGCGAGCGCAACGAAAACTTCACGCGCGGCATCCCGTTTGACATCACCAAAGAAGGCGCCAAGGTTGCCACGTGGATCATTCCCACCGATGAGGAATATATGATCGCCATCGACACTCAGGCATTGGCAGAACAGTAAGGAGAGACACAAATGGCTAACATCACTGAGGCTGAAATCAGAAAGATTGTGGAAAGCATCGTAAGAGGCACCGTCTCCGGAAATGAAAGTGCGGAGAAGTGGACTTCTACGACCTATTGCGGCAGAACGCTCGTGGGCGTTTATGCCGATATGAACGAAGCCATCGAGGCGGCTGACCGCGGCTATCGTGCCGTGCGTGCCATGTCGGTGGAGCAGAGAGAAAAAATTATCACCGAAATTCGCCGTCTCACGGTTGCGGAAGCCGCAATCATGGCGGAAATGGGTGTTGCCGAAACGGGAATGGGCAAGGTCGAGCACAAGAGACTCAAGCACATTCTGGTTGCCGAGAAAACGCCCGGAACCGAGGATATCGTTTCTGAGGCAAAGACCGGTGACAACGGTCTGACGCTGACCGAAATGGCTCCTTTCGGTGTTGTCGGCGCGATCACGCCCAGCACCAATCCGTCCGAGACGGTTATTTGCAACTCGATCGGAATGATCGCAGCAGGCAATGGTGTGGTCTTTAATCCGCATCCCAACGCGATCTGCGTTTCCAACTATGCGGTAGACCTCGTCAATCGCGCCTCCCGCGCGGCGGGCGGACCCGAAGTCCTAGTCTGCTCAATGGTCAAACCGACGCTGGAAACCGCAAACATTATGCAGACTCATCCCAAGATCCGTCTCTTGGTTTGCACCGGAGGCCCCGGTGTTGTCAAGGCTGTGCTTTCTTCGGGTAAGAAGGCGATCGGCGCGGGTGCGGGCAATCCTCCCGTCATCGTGGATGACACCGCAGACGTCGTCAAGGCGGGCAAGGATATCATCGACGGATGTACCTTTGACAATAACCTTCCTTGTATTGCAGAGAAGGAGGTTTTCGCCTTCCGCAACATCGCAGACAAGCTGATTGCCGAAATGCAAAAGAACGGCGCGTATCTCATCAACAAGGATCAAGCCGATCAGCTGGCAAAAATCGTGCTGGTGGAAAAGACCAACAAGGCGGGCAAGACCGTCAAGACGGTCAGCCGTGATTGCGTTGGACGCGATGCCGACGTGCTGTTGGCAAAGATCGGTGTCAAGGTGAGCAAGGATATCCGTTGTGTCATTTGCGAGACTGATTTCATGCATGATTTTGTGCAGCATGAGCTGATGATGCCGATTCTTCCCATCGTTCGCGTCGACAACATCGACCAGGCGATCGAGCTTGCCGTCAAGGCCGAGCACGGCAACAGACACACCGCGCACATGCATTCCAAGAACGTCGACCACCTCTCGGCATTCGCCAAGGCGGTTGAGACTACGATTTTTGTCAAGAACGCGCCCTCCTATGCAGGCATTGGATTCGGCGGAGAGGGACATACCACCTTTACCATTGCAGGTCCTACGGGTGAGGGCATCACTTCGGCGCGCTCCTTTACGAGAAAGCGCAGATGCGTGATGGCAGAGAGCTTCCGAATCATTTGATCAAACGAGGTGGATTATGGCTTATACGGAGCAAGAATTACAGGCATTGATCGATTCCATCGTCGGTGCGGTTATGAATAGCGAGACAGGTTGCAATGATGAGATCCCCGTGGGAATCTCCAACCGTCACATCCATCTGTCAAGAGAGCACGTGGATATCTTGTTTGGCAAGGGCTATGAGCTTACCAAGTGTAAGGATCTGTCCCAGCCGGGGCAGTATGCTTGCAAGGAGGTCCTGACGCTGGTCGGACCTTCGATGAGAGCCATCGAGGGCGTCCGCGTTCTCGGTCCCGAGAGAAAGCAATCGCAGGTCGAGATCTCTCGCACCGACAGCTTCACCCTCAAGGTCAAGCCCCCCGTCCGTGAATCGGGCGACGTCAAGGGATCTGCTCCCGTCACCATCATCGGTCCGAAGGGAACGGTGACTCTGAACGAGGGATGCATCATTGCCAACCGCCACATTCACATGAGCGAGGAAGAGGGCAAGCAGTTTGGCGTGAAGGACGGCGAATACGTCGACGTTGAAATGAACGGCGAGAGAAGAAGCCTTTTCTACGACGTGCAGATCCGCGTCCACAAGAACTTCCGTCTGGAAATGCATATTGATACCGACGATGCCAACGCCGCAGGCGTGGGCAACGGCTTCAAGGCAAAGCTGATCAAGAGAAAATAAAGGAACACAGGGAAAATTTCTCTGTGTTCCACATAAAAACAAAGAAAGCATGATACGGCAACAAACCGAGTCATGCTTTCTCTTTTTCTCATCCTCCGCAATCCGTTACCCCCGTCCCACCTTTCGATAACGGAGCGGGGAGAGTCCTACTTCAGATTTGAAAACGCGGATGAAATAATTGGCGTCTGAGAAGCCGGTCTCGTCGGCAACCGTTGCAATGCTGACGTTACTTTTTTCCAAGAGCCGTTTGGCTTTTTCTATTTTTTGACGGCGAATAAAGGCGGTGGGGTGAACCCCCTCGTTCTTTTTTACGATCTTGTAAAGTGTGTTGGGGGAAATACCGATCTGTTTGCAAATGTCTTGAGGCAAAATCGGCTCAGAAATATGTTCGGAGATATATTTTTTCGCGCGATAAAAGAGGGTGTCGTCGGTCTTTTGAATGATGTGAGAGAGATTCATGTAGTCGATCATAATCTTTAAAATATGGATGCAGTAGCGAATTTTGTCACTGGGATATTCCGCTGTGTTCAAAAGGGCGTTTTCCAGCTCGGCGCGGAAATTGGGATCGGACGCCGCATGCTTGATGCGCTCCAAAATCGTTTCGCGGTTGCCTTCCTCAGGCATTTGTCCGAACATCAGATATCCGATGATCTCATCCTTTTGCAGAATGGGAATCAACACCTCGGTCAAGCCCATGTGGCAGGTGTAAACGTACGGCGCCTTGGTGCGGTTGACCTCCCGAAATCCGTGCGCGTCGCTACAAAGACATTTTTCGTGGAGTGCGGGATCGCGTCTTGCAATGTGACAAAAGGGCTTGTGCCCCTTGGGAAAAGAATAGATGTTATGTTGGTTTTCATCCCACAAGCTGAATTCCATGCCCGCAAGACGGAAAAAGTCCAGACAGATCTTTTGAAAGTTTTCCATTTCAATATTCATACCGCATCCCCCTTGAAAGCT
The DNA here is from genome assembly GCA_017517745.1 of Clostridia bacterium. Taxonomy (GTDB): domain Bacteria; phylum Bacillota; class Clostridia; order Oscillospirales; family CAG-272; genus UMGS1865. The sequence continues at coordinate 23,200 of JAFWYJ010000017.1, forward strand.
CTTATCTTCTATATTATAACACAAAAAAATAAAAAGTGAACAAAAATAGCAAAATAATATGGAATTGTGCTATTTTTGTGTGGGATCGTGTCTTGAAAAAGTCACGCGCTTGTGTTACCATGTGGATAGAAACAGATGTTTGGAAAGAGGTGCAATGATGACACGTGAAAAATGGTATCAAAACGACTACCGACGTTATTTGTGTGATATACATATTGCCGATTGGGACGAAAGCTTTTTGTCTCAGTTTTCAGCAGAGGAATATTTTCAAAATTTGAAAAAGGCACACGTGTCCTCCACGGTGCTTTACTATCAATCTCACGCAGGACTTTGCTATTTTCCCACGAAGGTTGCCAAAATGCATCGCGCGTTCGAGGGCAAAGAGGATGAGATGAGGCGATTGACCGACCTTTGTCGACAAAACGGCATTTCGGTGGTGGGATATTACAGTCTGATCTTCAACACATGGGCGCACGACCACTATCCGCAATGGCGTATGCTGATGAAGGACGGACATTCTAAACGCGACCGCGCCGCAGACGGCTCCACGGTCGATTTTGAGACTGCAGGAGGTAGCCGCTACGGTTTGTGTTGCCCAAATAACCGCGAATATATTGATTTTGTTTGTGCGCAGATCGACGAAATGCTTGACTATTTCGAACCGGACGGGCTCTTTTTTGATATGCTTTATTGGTCGCATCCATGCTACTGCGACTCCTGCCGTGCGCGTTGGAAGCGAGAAACGGGAAGTGATGAGATCCCCGCGTCGCAGGACTTTTCCGATCCTGCGTGGCGCTTTTATTGCGAGAAACGAAACGCATGGATGGGTGAATTTGCGCAGTCTGTTACCAACTATATCAAAGAGAGAGCGCCGCATTTGACGGTGGAGCATAACGTTTCCGCCGCTGCAAAGGAGCGCTATTTCGGTACGGGAAGCGGGGTCAATCTTGCCAGCGAGTTTTGCGGCGGTGACCTTGCGGGCGGACTTCTGGAGGAATCGGTTGCCTGCAAGCTTTTCCGCGAGATCACGGTTCATCAGCCATTTGAATATATGTTCCCAAAGTGCGAACCCGATCTCTACCGCCACACGCTGGTCAAGACTGACGAGCATCTTGAGGCGGCGGTCTTTTTGGCTGCGGCGCACCACGGTGCAGCGACCGTCATTGATGCCATCGATCCGATTGGAACACACGATCCAAGAAGCTTTGACAGCATCGGTAGAGTTTTTTCTAAGCTTGCTGACTACGAGCCATATCTATGCGGCGAGCCGGTTGCCGATATCGGTGTGGTCTACGGCTTGGAGAGCAAGGGAAAGGGAAGAAATGGAAATCACTTTACCAATCACTCGGCAACTGTCTCGCTCATCAAAAATATGATTGAGGCAGGCATTGCGGTCGATGTGATTGCGAAGTGCCGAGACCTTTCCAATTATCGGATGATTTTTGCCGCGGGTCTTTGGGAGACCGAAAAGGATCTGTGCAACGCGCTTGAGGAATATGTTCAAAAAGGCGGTGTTTTGATGCTTTCGGGCGCCGAAAACACGGCGTTTGTCGAGAAAATAACGGGTTGCAAGATTTTGGAATATTCTCCGTATAAGATTGCATATCTCGCCCCGGAGGAGGCGTATGAGACTCTGTTTATGGACTTTAACAAAAAATATCCCCTCCAACTTTCGGCACGCGTGCCTCTGGTCGAGGCACGCGAAGACGTTCGAGTATTGGCTCGTCTTGCATTCCCTTATACCGTACCGTCCGAATCAAAATTTGCGTCTATTCATTCCGATCCCCCAGGGCCCGTAACCGCCTATCCCGCTGTGTTGGAGTGTGTGTATGGCAAGGGACGAGTGATCTACAGTGTCGCTCCACTTGAGAACGAGGACTATGTTGTTTACCAAAGCATCGTTCGAAATTTCATAGATCGTTACGTAGATTTGGATCACTTGAAGATTGCCACCGATGCGCCCTTGAATGTGGAGACTGTGACATGGCGCGACGGTGAGACGCTTTATATTTGCAACGCGCTGCTCTTAAACCCAAAAGAGAAGGCGCATATTCCAGCGTTTGAAGTGCGCGTCAGATCGGAAAAAGCACCCAAGGAGGTCACGCTTTTGCCTGAGGAAGATGCGGTTTCGTTCTCTTTTGACGGCGTATATCTTCGTTTTTCCACACGTGAGACGCGTATTTTTGATATGTACCGCGTCGATTTTTAAATCATTTAGGATACAAACAGAAAGGAAAAAGAAACATGACACTTTCACAAAAACTTTTAAAAGAGGGAAACGGAATTCTTCGCCTCGCTCCTACGTGGGTACCGCGCGCATTTTGCCGCCCCGGAAAACGAATAAAACTGCATCCCGATGACTATTACTGCAAGGGAACCGCGCGCGGCGGTATCGACGAGCGTTGGTTTGCCTCCACCACTTGGGCGGAAAACGGACCCGGCACCCCCGAGGATGAGGGGCTTTCCTACGTGGTCAGTGCCGACGGTAGTGAGAAAATATTGCTGCGCGATCTGATCGATGAGCTGAAGGGCGAGGTGATCGGTGATGATCTTTGGAACAAGTATCACAAATGGCCGATGTTTTCCAAGTTTTTTGATAACGCGGGTCCGCTTCCTCACCATATTCACCACCGCGATGAGCACGCAGCACGGGTAGGGGCGTCAGGAAAGCCCGAAATGTATTTTTTTCCCTCGCAGCTTAACTGTCATGGCGGAGAATTTCCCTTTACTTTTTTCGGACTTCAACCCGATACGACCAAGGAAGAGATTCGCGAATGTTTGGTGAATTTTGAAAAGGGAGACAATCGGCTTCTCGACCATTCACAAGCATACAAGATTACGCTTGACACAGGCTGGGATGTTCCTCCCGGCGTTCTTCACGCGCCTGCGAGTCTCTGTACCTATGAGCCGCAATTTGCGTCCGACGTTTACGCGATGTATCAGTCGGTGCTTTATGGCGGACATACCGTGAGCAAGGAATTGCTTTGGAAGAACTGCCCTGAGGAAGAGCTTGGTAATTTTGATTATTTGATGGATGTGATCGATTGGGAGCTTAACGTTGATCCCAACTTCCATAAGAAGCGTTTTATGAAGCCCGTGGTATGCAGAGAAGATGAGAGATACTGCGAGGAGTGGATCTGTTATCGCTGTCCCGTTGTTTCTGCAAAACGATTGACCGTCGCACCCGGCGCGAGCGTTGTCATCAACGATGCTGCCGCATACGGTATGATCCTGATCGAGGGGCAGGGCAAAATGGGAGATTGGAAGATCTCCACGCCCACGTTGATTCGTTACGGCGAGCTGACACACGACGAATTTTTCGTTACGGAAGCTGCGGCAAAAAAGGGCGTTACCATCACCAATACCTCTTCCACAGAGCCGTTGGTCATGCTCAAGCATTTTTCGGAAAATCCCGATCTTCCGGCAGAACTGTGAAATAAAAATAATGAACAAATCTTTTCAAAATCCTTGCAATTTTTGCCCTTATGAGATATAATATTTATATCAATGATAAGGAGTATTGTTATGGAAAACAAAAGTGTATTGAACGGTAAGACCATTGTCGCCATCGGAGACAGTCTGATCCACGGAAACGTGCTTGGAAATGAAGCGACGTGGGTGAACAAGCTTGCCAAAAAGCATGATATGAAGTGCTACAACTACGGCATCAATGGCAATGCGATTGCCAAGCAGGACGTTGAAAAGCAGACACCGATGTGTGTGCGTTACAAGGAAATGCATGACGAAGCCGATTACGTCGTGGTGTTGGGCGGTGCAAACGATCGCCGATTGAATATCCCGATCGGCGAGGACAATGACACCGATATTTACACCTTTAAGGGTGCTGTGAACACCCTGATTTGCGGCCTTGCCGAGAAATATCCCAAGGCAAAGCTCCTGTTTATGACAAACTATCGTCGTTGGGATGCCCCCAATCAGATCGGGCTTGGAGAATTGGACTACGTGAAGGCAATGGAGGAGGTCTGCCGCCGACACTCGATCCCTTGCTTCAACAATTATTACAATGCAGGCATCAGCTTCTATATTCCCGCGCATCGGGCATGGATGGACGAAGGAATCTCTCTGGGAGGCGGCATGAACGCGCATTTCTCGGATGAGGCATATACGTGGCTGATGGATCGCTATGAAAAGCTGCTGGAGCTTCTGTAATTAAAACATATAGGAAAGGATTTTATCATGAAAAAAGAGGTTTACGCAAAGCAGGTAAAGACTGCGCTGGAGTATTATGCAAAGGCGGGAATCGTGCTCAGCGATTCCGAAAAGGAGAACATTGAGGTTGCCGATTTCGGACTGGATATTGTGGGGGACGTTGGACTTCAGATTTTGACCTACATCAACACCGAGCGCGTTTGCGCCAAGGAAATGGTGCTCACGCCCTACCAGACCTGCCCCGAGCACAAGCACGTGCCCACCGACGGACGTGAGGGCAAGGAGGAGACCTTCCGTTGCAGATACGGAAAGGTGTATCTCTACGTGACGGGCGAGGGAAGCCGCGAGAAGATTCAGGGCAAGCTGCCCAAGACCGACGTCAGCGTATTCCACGAGGTCATTCTCAATCCGGGCGAGCAATACACCATCATGCCCGAGACATGGCATTGGTTCCAAGCAGGTGAGAATGGCGCGGTGATTTCCGAATTTTCCACGCGCAGTACCGACGAGACCGACGTTTTTACAGATAAACGAATCGTTCGCGCGCCCCAGATAGAGGACTAAAAAATATTCATACTTGACGGGAAAACAACGCAATGAAACGACTTCTTTTGAATCGCGGCTGGACGCTGACGGGCGAGGGGATAGGAGTAATTCCAGCAACCGTACCGGGATGCGTTCATACCGATCTGCAAAGCAACGGCGTGATCGGCGATTTTTTCTGGCGTGATAACAACAAGAATTTTCAATGGATTGAGAGCCGTGACTGGACCTATCGCACCGAGTTTGATGCCCCTTGTGGGGAGGACGTCCGCTTGGTGTTTGAAGGACTGGATACTTATGCAACTGTTACTCTCAACGGCACACTTTTAGGTGAGACCGACAATATGTTCGTTCCGCACAGCTTCGACGTCTCGACGCTTCTGAAGGAGCAGGAAAACGTGCTGGAGGTCTGCTTTGCCTCACCGACCAAAAAGGTGGAGCATCTGCCGCCTCTGAAGGGCGCGTTTACCACCGAGCGGCTTTACAGCCGCCGTCTGCAATGCACCTACGGCTGGGATTGGGTGGATCGCTTCGTTACGGCAGGCATCTACCGCCCCGTCTATCTTGCCTATGCAAACGGCATTGACGTGGAAGACGTCTATATTTACACCGAAAGCATCGACCGCTTCAGCGCGCAAATTTGTGCGGAATTTTCTTTTTCGCACTATGAAAAGGGCGAAATTGCCCGTGCTTCCGTCTTTGACCCCGACGGAAAAGAGGTCGCCTTTTGTGAGTTCTTTGCCGATCAGCCTACCTTCGTGCGGCGCTTTGACGTCGCCGATGCAAGGCTCTGGTATCCCAACGGCTACGGCGAGCAACCGCTGTATCGCCTGATCATCACCGTGGGCGAAAACCGCATGGAGCAGATCTTTGGCATCCGCACGCTCAAGGTGATGCAGCTGCCCGATGCCGAGGGCAGCGAATATTGGCTGCGTGCGACCGATACGCAGATGCACGGCGTTGCTACAAAATACAGTAAAAATACACATTTTTCGGGCTTTTTGGTGGTCGTCAACGGCATCCGCATCCTTTGCATGGGCGCAAACTGGGTGCCTTGCGAGCCGTTCCCGTCTGCGGAAACGCCCGAGAAAATCGATCTTCTGGTCAAGCGCGCCCAGGATATGGGCATGAACTTTTTGCGCGTTTGGGGCGGTGGACTTTTTGAACAGCAGGCGTTTTATGATGCCTGTGACCGCCGAGGAATTCTTGTGGCGCAGGACTTTTTAATGGCTTGCGGAAACTATCCTGAAAAGGAAGCGTGGTTCATCGAACATCTCAAAAAGGAATCCATGTTCGCGGTCAAATATCTGCGCAATCACCCCTCTCTTGCATGGTGGCACGGAGACAACGAAAACGCCGTGAAGGGCAGCGATGTGCAGGAGGATTACGTGGGGCGCGACAGCGCGCTCAAGGGATTGGCGGAGCAGATCTACCGCTTTGATCACACTCGTGTCTTTCTTCCGTCGAGTCCATACGGTGGAAACACCTATGCCTCGGTTACCAGCGGCACGACGCACAACACCAACTATTTCATGCAGATCTTCGACCACGTCGGCAACGGAGATTGCTCCGATTACAAGGAATATCTCGCGCTTTTCACCGCGCGCTTCGTTTCCGAGGAGCCGACCTTCGGAGCGGTTTCGCGTCCGTCCATGCTCAAAATGATGACGGAGGACGATCTTCTCCGCGATCCGGACGAAGAAATCTTTTTGTATCATACCAAAACGAATCCCTGTCTCAAGCACCATCTTTTTGACGACGTCCGCAACTTTGCCCGCAAGCTGTTGGGCGAGTTTGCAGATGGCGAGGATCGATTCTTCAAGTACAAATATATCCAATACGAGTGGGTAAGGGTGCTCCTGGAGAACCTGCGCCGCAATATCGGATATTGCAACGGACTTCTGTTCTGGATGCACAACGATTGCTGGCCCGCAGCGGGCGGATGGTCGTTCGTCGACTATTACGGCTTGCCAAAGCCCGCGTACTACGCCTTCAAGCGTTGCACGGCGCCTTTGACGGCGTCCTTTGCGGACGGAAACCTCTTGGTTTCCAATCGCAGCGACGAGCCGATCGATTTTGAGGCAACCCTGCATTTCTTCTCCCTCTCCGATCACTCACCCGCCAAGGAAACGGTGAGATGGAAGGGAAGCGCACCCGCTTACGGCGTGGCAGTGCTTGATTGTCCTGTCTCGGAGACTCTTTTGGCGGTATGTGATCTTGTCTTCGAGGGCGAGGCTGTTCGCACCTTCTTCAAGCACGGCGCGCTTGAAATCAAGCCGCTCGACGGAGCCGTTCGCGTGCTCGCAAGGACCGACGAGAGCATCGTTCTGATTGCCGATTCCTACGTTCACGCCGTTGAGCTGGAGGGGCAATTCGTCTTTGATGACAACTATTTTTCTATGCTTCCGGGCGAGCAAAAAACGGTATCCTTTACACCGTTTGAAAATCATTCGGGAAACGGCTTTACCGTAACAACTTATACGTTGGCATAACAAAAACCTCCTACGGCATTTTTCTGCCGTAGGAGGTTTTCTATATCGCTGTGTTTTACCAAGCTCGGTTCCAAGCCTCGTTCCACTCAAGGATCTGATCGTCCTTTTTGAGTGCGCGGCAGGCTTCGACCTGCGCGGCAATTCTCTTTTTGAGGATGACCTCACCGATGCGCTCGTTGGCGCCGTAGGGAGCTGTGCCGTGATAGGAGTTGGGTTGATTGATGCTCCAGAAACGGGTACATTCCTTAAAGCCGACGTTGTAGAGATAGTCTGCCTTGTGATTGCTTCTGCCTTCGACGGCATCACAACGGTCAAGACGAACCGTGTCAGGGCTGATCTTCATCATAACCGAGGTCTCGTTGATGCAGGCGTGACCTCTTTCGCCGCCGCTTGCGACAAAATCGCGCACGTAGGCAATGTCCTCGGGCGTCAGCTCGGGGAAGACCTCTCCGCGGTCAAGATCCTGAACGAGATGCTTGACCTCGTAGCAGAAATCGTTGCGCGTCATCACCACGTAATCCTTCTTGTCCTTCATCGTGCTGCGGACGAAGGTGTGGAGCATCGAAATGTTGCCACCGTGACCGTTGAGAAGCACAATCTTCTTGAACCCGTTTCTTGCGATCTCGGCACACAGCTCGGTCAGCATTTCCAAAATGAGAGGGATAGAGAAATTGATGGTTCCTTTCCAGGTGGTGAGTCCCTGCACGTCTGCATACCAGATCGCGGGTGCCACCATCACGGGCTCGATTTCCGCCGCCTTCTCGGCAATATACTGACAGGTCATTGTGTCGGTTCCGACGGGCAGATGCTGTCCGTGCATCTCGATACAACCGATAGGAACGATGCAGACCTTTCCGCATTTTTCCACCGCGTCATAAAATTCTTCTTCTCGTAGATTTTGCCAAAGCATGATTGTTTCTCCTTTGTGAGACGTTATTTTTTATTATCAGATATGTTGGGTCTTGCAAAAGTGATCAGCGCTTTATGGCGTCAAAGGGGAAGAAGCCACAAGGCTCGTAGATGAAATTTCCTTGGAGGTAGTGCGCCTTGACTTTGCGCTGCAGCGAGGAGTTTTCGGGCAGATCCTCCCAATTTTTGACCGTGGGATCGTCAAAAAGAAAGGTGAGTACGGCAGTTCCGTCCGAAGGATTGGGGAAGCGCAGATACTTTTCCTGGAAGGCGAGAATGTTCGAGGTTGGACGCATCATCTCGCGCAGCTGTGGATCCATCAGCCACGAGTGGCAATAGAATGCCCGGGGCTTATATTCGGGGAAGGAGTTTTCTAATATGCGCAGACAGTCGGCGTATGCCGCTTCCATGTTTTCGGGGGTGAAGTCTCGGCTGGGGGGGATATGTACGCTGATCACGGGATCGTTTTCACCAATGAACAGATCCCACTCGCGCTTGGAATAACGCTTTTTGTCGGACGACGCCACGGCGTTTCGTGTGTCGATGGGATAGCCCTCGTAGTAGTCGTCGGTCTCGGTCAATGCGCCGAAGAAAGCCGTGTCGGAGGCTCCTGCCGATCCTGCAACGATTCCGTTTGCCGAGATTGGCTGATCGTGCACGAGAACGGCAAATTCACCGGCATTGTTGCGCAGAACGATCGCTGACTCAACGAATTTTTTACGCATCTCAAAATTGAGGATTCCAATGTGAAGAATCGTGCCGTCGATCAAGCGCTGATTCCAACGAAAAATGCGGTCAGCCTCAAATCCGTCGCGTCGGAAGAGCTTGCTGTAATTGTGAAGCGCGCCGTCAAAGGTGTCTCGGATCGTCACGAGCAAGACCTCCTCGGGAACGTTGTGCGCGCGGAAAAAATCTGCCATTTTGGGTGCAAAGGCGAGCTGGGCAAAGAATGCCGACATTTCATATGCGGCGCGATCCTCCTCTGTGGGAGGGACGGCAAGCGCAGGCGTGATGATTTCTCCCGGAGCACGATCGTTGAGCATGTGATAAAGGAGCAGGGAATGACGTGCGAGAAGCGCATGGCTTCGTACCCTTTCCAAGGAATCCTTTACAAACTCATATTTTTCGGAAAACATCGAAAAATCAATTTGGATCTGCTCCAAAAACGCATCGGTGAGAAACCATACGCCGCATTGGTCGTATTCCTTCATCACGGTGTCAAAATTCTTGCCGTAAAGCGCGGGCATTTCTTGAATTCCCAGCCTGTTCAAAAAAGATTGACGGGATTGCATCAGCATAAAAACCTTTCATTTTTTAAATCGATAGGGGGCTTGAGGGTTGGCTTTATTACAGCACGAAATGGAATAAAAGTCAATTCTGTATTTGTTTTATTATAGCAAAAAAAATCTGACATTTCAAGATGCAAGAGTGACGTTTTTTATAAAAAAAGTGGCTTTTTCGGATTTGTCGGCGATCGGGGGGACAAATCGGAAGCGCCGGTTCAATCGGTGTCTCGCTCGACCTGATAAGAGGCTATTAGCGGCAGAACCTCCGCAAGCCACCTCTTCCAAAGAGAGGGGCTTTCCTAAATCCTTTTGAAAAATACGATAAGCATTTGTTCTCCTGATAAAAACGCAGAAAGCATTTCACGGCATCGCGCCGAGAAATGCTCTCTTCTCTTCTTTTCTTTTTCTGCCCTCGCGTTCCGTATCGAAAAATCAATCGATCACACCGCCGCCGATGAGGATGTCGCCGTCGTAGAGTACGACCGACTGCCCGGGACAGATGGCGCGCTGCGGTTCGTCGAAGCACAGACGGATGCGATCGGCGTCGGTCTGCTCGACGGTCGCCCAAGCGGGGTTGGCGGCATAGCGCACCTTGACTTGCACGCGAATGGGAGCGTCGAAGCGCTCGATCGCGATCAGATTGACGGCGTGCGCTGTCAGATCGCGGCGGAAAAGCGCGTCGTTGTCGCCAAGAGTCACGGTGTTCGTGGAGGCGTCCTTGGCACAGACGTAGGTCGGTTTTCCAAAGGCGATACCAAGTCCCTTGCGCTGTCCGACGGTATAGCGCAGCATTCCTTGATGTTGACCGAGCAGGTTGCCGTCAAGGTCGACGAAATTGCCTGCGGGGAAGCTTTTTTGGGTGTATCTTTCAATGAAGCCGACGTAATCTCCATCGGGAATGAAGCAGATGTCCTGACTGTCCTTGCGGTGCGCGTTGCAAAATCCGTTTGCCGTCGCGATCTCACGAATCTCGTCCTTGGTGTAGTCCCCAAGGGGCAGAAGTGTGCGCGCGAGCTGCTCCTGTGAGAGCTGCCAGAGAACGTAGGTCTGATCCTTGGAGTCGTCCTTCGCACGCTTGATGAGGTAGCGTCCGTTGACGTCGCGCTCGATCTTCGCGTAATGCCCGGTCGCCAGCCGGTCACAGCCCAGCGAGCGCGCCACGTCCAAAAACGCGCCGAATTTGACGGTACGGTTGCACTCCACGCAGGGGTTTGGCGTGCCGCCCGCAAGATAGGTGTCTACAAAATAATCCACCACGCATCGGCGGAATGGCTCGGAAAGCTCCGCCGCATGAAAGGGAATTTCCAATTGCTCGGCAACGCGACGCGCGTCGGAGACGTCATCGTTTGAGAGCGCGCCGCATAGGGGAAGCGAGTCGAGAAGGCGCATGGTGGCACCGATGCACGAGGCACCGCTCTGCTTGATGAGAAGTGCCGCGACACTGCTGTCCACGCCTCCGCTCATGGCGATCAATACCGATTCGTTTTGCATAATCGTCCTTTCTTTTTTGTCAATCTTCCCAGGAGAGCCGTGCCAGCTCGCCTGTTTCCTTCAATCCTTCGAAATCGCGCTGGCGCAGGACTTCGTAGACCGCGACGGCGGCAGTGTTGGAGAGATTGAGCGAGCGCAAGCCGTCGCGCATGGGCAGGCGCACACAAGTATCCGGATGTTCGACGAGCAGCTCCTCGGGAAGCCCCTTCGTTTCTTTTCCGAACATCAGAAAGACGGGATCGGGATAGTCGATCTCGGTGTAGACGTGCTTGGCTTTGGTGGTGAAATAATAGACCTTCGCCGCGGGATTTTTTTCGTAAAAATCCTCGAGCCCGTCGTAGTAAGTAATGTCGAGATGATGCCAATAATCCAATCCTGCGCGCTTGAGCTTTTTGTCATCAATGGCAAATCCGAGCGGTCGGATCAGATGCAGAGCCGCGCCGGTCGCGGCACAGGTGCGGGCAATGTTTCCCGTGTTTTGCGGGATTTCGGGTTCGTGAAGAACGATGTTGATGGATTTCATAGGATGCGAGTCTCTCTTTCCTGGTTCTGTCTACATCATAGCACAGTTTGACGCTTTCTGCAAGCGGAAAATGATAGAAAATAATAAAATTTACAAATTATAATACATTTTCATGCTTTTTTATGCTATAATGAAATCAAATTGCTCAAAATCGAGTCAAGACCGAAAGGAAATTGCACAAGATGTCATTGTTTACGAAGATATTCGGTACGTACAGTAAAAGACAAATCAAGAAGCTGAGCGTCATTGCCAACGCCGTTGACGCGTTGGCTGAGAAATACGGCGCGATGAGCGATGCCGAGCTGCAGGCGGTAACGCCCGCACTGAAGGAACGCCTTGCGGCGGGAGAGACGATGGATGATATTCTGCCGGACGCCTTTGCGGCGGTTCGCGAGGCGGCTGACCGCGTGCTGGGCAAGCGTCCCTTCCGCGTGCAGATCCTGGGCGGTATCGTGCTTCATCAGGGGCGCATCGCCGAGATGAAAACAGGAGAAGGAAAAACGCTGGTTGCGACTCTGCCCGCATACCTCAATGCGCTGACGGGCAACGGTGTGCATATTGTCACGGTCAACGACTATCTTGCGCGCGTGGGTGCCGAGGAGATGGGACGCGTGTACGAATTCATGGGACTCAAGACAGGTCTGGTCGTTCACGGCCAGGGGTTTGAGGAGAAACGCGCGGCGTACCAAGCCGACATCACCTACGGAACCAACAATGAGTTCGGATTCGATTACCTGCGCGACAATATGGTGATCTACAAGCGGGAGACGGTACAGCGCGGACATGTTTTCGCAATCGTTGACGAGGTCGACTCGATCCTGATCGACGAGGCGCGCACGCCCCTGATCATTTCGGGCGCGGGAAGCAAGGTGAGCGATCTTTACGAACGCGCCGAGCAATTGGTGCGCACCATGAAAAAATTCGTCATCAAGGAGCTTGACAACAAAGAGAGCCACGATGACATCAACGCCGACTACATCGTCGACGAAAAGGCGAACAACGCCATTCTGACTCCGCGGGGCGCAAAGCGCGCGGAGGAATTCTTCGGGCTTGAGAACTTTACCGATCTCGAAAACGCGACGATCGCACATCACGTCAATCAAGCCATTCGCGCACACGGATGCATGAAACGAGACGTGGATTACGTTGTCAACGACAAGGGCGTTGTCATCGTCGATTCTTTCACGGGCCGCTTGATGCCCGGCAGACGCTATTCCGACGGACTGCATCAGGCGATCGAGGCGAAGGAAGGCGTGCAGGTGCAAAAAGAAAACAAGACGCTTGCAACCATCACCTTCCAGAACTATTTCCGTATGTATCGCAAGCTGTCGGGCATGACGGGTACGGCGCTGACCGAGGAGAATGAGTTCCGTGAGATCTACAATCTGGACGTGGTGGAGATCCCGACCAACAAGCCGATGATCCGCGTGGACCATTCGGATGCCGTTTATCGCAGCATGGAAGGGAAGTATCGCGCCATCGTCGAGCGCGTCAAGGAGTGTTATGAAAAGGGACAGCCCGTGCTGGTCGGTACGGTTTCGATCGACAAATCCGAGGATCTTTCCCGCCGACTCAAGCGCGCGGGCATTCCTCACACCGTGCTCAATGCGAAATATCATGAAAAAGAAGCCGAGATCGTGGCACAGGCGGGCAAGCCGGGTGCTGTGACGATTTCGACCAACATGGCGGGACGCGGAACCGACATTCTGTTGGGTGGAAATCCCGAGTTCATGGCGAAGGCCGATATGCGTTCGATGGAGTTTTCCGAGGAGGCGCTTGCTCAATGCGCGGGTTCGGCAGAAACCGAGAACGAGGAATTTCTCGAGGCACGCCGCATTTTCCGTGAGCTGGTGGAAAAATACAAAAAACAGATCGAGCCCGAGGCGGAGAAGGTTCGCCGTGCGGGAGGACTCTTCATTTTGGGCACCGAGCGGCACGAGAGCCGCCGCATCGACAATCAGCTGCGCGGACGTTCGGGACGTCAGGGCGACCCGGGAGAATCCAAGTTCTATCTTTCGATGGAGGATGATCTGATGCGTCTGTTCGGCAGAGATCGCCTGCAGGCAATCGTCACCGCACTGAAAATGCCGGAGGATATGCCGATCGATGCCAAGATCCTTTCCAACGCCATCGAGGGCGCGCAGCAAAGGATCGAGGAATCCAACTTCAAGCGCAGAAAATACGTGCTTGCTTACGATGACGTGATGAATCAGCAGCGCGGCATCATTTATAAGCAGCGCGGCGACGTGCTCAACGGCGAGGATATTTCCGAGACGATTCGCAAGATGATCGTTTCCGCGGTCGAGATCGCGGTGGAGAACTGTACCCGCAGTGACGATCCGCGCGAATGGGATTTCGATTCTTTGCGCACACACTTTATGGGAATTGTCACGACCGAGGAGGATTTCCATTATTCCGAGGCGGAGATGAAGGCTTTGGATCGTGGGAATTTTGCCGTAGAGCTGGCAAATCGGGCGTTGAAGCGCTATGAAGAGCGCGAGGCGATGTTTGGCGAGGAAGAGTTTCGTGAGGTCGAGCGTGCCGTGCTTTTGCGAAACGTCGACACGGCTTGGATGGAGCACATCGACGTGATGGACGATCTCAAGAGCAACGTGGGACTTCAATCCTACGCGCAGCGTGATCCCATCAAGGAATATCGGATCCAAGGAGCCGAGCTCTTTGATGCAATGGTTGACGATATCCGACAGAAGACGGTGCGCACGATTCTTTCGGTTGTTCCGCGCCCACAGCCGATCCAAAGAGTGCAGGTTGCAAAGCCTCTCGGAGAAGGCCGCGAGGGCGGTCCGCGCCGCGTGACGGTGACCAAGCGTGCCTCAAGCACCGTGGTGAAAGACAGCGCCAAGGTCGGCAGAAACGATGCCTGCCCTTGCGGAAGCGGAAAGAAATATAAGAACTGCTGCATGCGAAACGAAGCCGGCACGAAGTGAGAACGGAGGATTCGTAGAAGCATGGGATTTGGATATTTGTTTCTTGGCTATCTGCTTTCGTTTGTGCTGTATATGACCGTCAACAGCCTCGGCTTTGGCGGCTTGGCCCTCTTGGTCGGATATGCCACGATGCTTTGGGGCGTATGGCAACTCCATTACTATCACCGCGCTTTTGCATGGGCAAAGTGGTTGCTTTTGCCCATGCTCGCAACTGCGCTTTTGGAAACGCTTCAAAACTTGAACACCCTTCTTTTGTGGGGATTGCCGTTGGAAATTCCGATTTTCGAGACGGTGATGGATTGGACGTCGTTGGCACTGATCACGGTTTTCCATTTTGCGTTGCTCTTCGCCATTCGCGCATTGGCAACCGAGGTCGGATTGTTACACATCGCAACGGCGGCGGTCCGCAACGCCTTGTTCGTCGCCCTTTACGTTCTGCTTTCCGCCGTGGCGAAAATGCCGTTCGTATCGGAAGAGATCCGCGGATATTTGGCTTTGCCTCTGATTTTGGTGGATCTGGTTTGGATCTTTTGCAACCTGTTCCTCTTCATTTCTTGCATGAAAAACATTTGTCCTGCGGGGGATGAGGAGGTTGCCGAGCGCCGTTCTCGCTTTGAATGGATCAATCGCATTCAGGATACCTACGAGAAAAATCGGCAGAAATCGGTCGAGCATACCACCAAGCAGACCGAGGAGTTTTTGCGCCGTCGCAAGGAGCGTAAGGAGCGCAAGAATCGCAAAAAATAACATTCAAAAATTGATCGGAAAGGAGAACGCCGATGAACGCCAAACAAAACAGAATAGGCTTTGGAATGCTCACTTTGTCGGGGCTTTTCCTTTTCAATCCCGTGGTCGGATACGTTGACGTGTTGCCCGATGCCGTCGGATTTTTCC
The DNA here is from genome assembly GCA_017517745.1 of Clostridia bacterium. Lineage (GTDB taxonomy): Bacteria > Bacillota > Clostridia > Oscillospirales > CAG-272 > UMGS1865. Next base: position 38,456 of record JAFWYJ010000017.1, read on the forward strand.
TTTTGTGGGTCGGTCTTTACCGTCTCGCCGATCTCAACGACAAAATCGCCGAGGCGAGCCGGAGATTCCGAATTTTGTTTTTCATTGGCTTGGGTGAATTGTTCGTGACCTACCTGCTTCACGTGAGCATGCCCGCGCGCGCCTCCCAAATGAACGTCTACGAGCGTCCTGCGAGCATCCTGCTCTTTTCCTTCGTTTTGCTTTTGTCCAGATGGATGCTGCTGATTCCGGCATTTCGCGATCTGTTTGGCGGACTTCAGCACTTGGCGGAAAAATATGACGGCGGGGAACTGCTGACCGAAAAAAGGGGAAAAACGCGCATCGAGCGGATGATCCGTCACAGCACGGTATTCGTGATTCTGCAAACCTTGCTTGCCACGTTGCCGGAGGCCGCGATCTTGACCGCGGTTGAAAACAACGAAAAATGGTATGAGTTTATCATGCTGTTCCGCGTGACGGGCGCGATGATCGCCACGGTGGTCAGCATTGTCTGGCTGACGTATTTCCTGAGTTGCGCTTTTCGGCTCTTGCGGGCAGAGGCATGGCGCGAGCGGCTCGGCAAAGCTTATGCCGAAGAAATCCTGCCGCAGACCGAGATGCTGGCGTTGCGGCGTACCTCCGTCGTTTTCCTGCTCTTCAACGTCGCGGTGCTCTTCACACTCAATCTGCGCGTGGATTTTTACGCGGCATTGCCGGGTGCTGTGGCGGCGATTTTGACGCTGATTTCCCTCAAGCTCCTTGAAAAAGAACTGCCGTCGCTTGGGAAATGTCGCGCGGCGTGTGTCGGATTGGGCGCGGTCAGCCTTGCGCAGATCATTGTCAATTCTTGGTTCTTGAGCCGTTTTTTGCCGGAGGCATCGCTTTATCAAACCGATGCATATTATGCTTTTTTGGCGGTTCAGGTGCTCGAAGCGGCAGAAGCGATCGTCGCATTGATCTTTTTTTACACGCTGCTCAAAGTCGTGTTTGAATGGATGCGCGACGAGATCTCGGTCGAATACACGGGTGACACGCGCGCGGCCGATCTTTCTCAAAAAGCCACGGCGCGACTTCACCGCGAATTTGCAAGACGCTTTGACGTGACGTTCATTTTGTTTTTTGCCGCAACCGTTGCCAATGTGGTGGACGCGTTCCTTCAGCTTGATTATGGTTGGATTTGGTTGATCTCCCTTGCTTTTTCGTTTGCTGCCGTTTGGATTTTTTGGTCGCTGGTACATGATTTGATGAGCGAAATCAAAGATCGATATTTTTCAAGCATCGCGAATAAACGAGGCTGAGTCAACACATACTGTCCTTGTAATTTCAATTACAAAGGAGTATGAGATCATGCAAAACAACAACCAGAACAAGTATCAGAACAATCAAAACAATCAAAACAATCAAAACAACCAGAACAATCAGAACAATCAGAACAATCAGAACAACCAGAACAACCAGAACAACAATCAAAACCAAAACCGCAGATGAGCGGTTTTGCCTCCCTCACAGGGAGGTACATAGAACGCGCAAGGAATGCGATGACACCCTTGCGCGTTTTTTGTGTTTTTGATGTTTTTTGAAATGTGAATGTCCGAAAAAGTCAATATCGGAAAAGAATGAGGTCAAAATTGAAGATGTTTTTTTGGGAAAATCATGTATAATGAAGAGGACGGATGCGGCGACGCCGCGTTTGAACCGAAGTACGGAATCAGGAGGGAACACCGTGGAAAATCAATGGTATCAAAAAACCTACCGTCGGTCTTTGATCGATATGCACATCGAGGATTGGAACGACGAATTTCTTTCCGAATTTACACCCGAGGGACACCTTGCCTATCTGAAGGCGGCAAAGGTCGATGCGACGATGCTCAAGATCCACACGCACGTCGGATTGGATTATTATCCCACCAAGGTCGGCGTGATGCACAAGGCGTTCCGGGGCAGGGAAGACACCATCAACCGCCTCGTGGATCTTTGCCATGAGAACGGAATTTCCGTCGTGGGCTATTACAGCCTGGTTTACAGCAACCGCAACGAAGAAATGCACCCCGATTGGGGCATGTTGGACGACGGCAAGACCATGACCTCGGCATTTGCACGCGGCGAGAGCCGCTACGGCTACTGCTGTCCCAACAATCCCGACTACCGCGCCTTCATCAAGGCGCAGATCGCCGAGATCGCCGAGACCTTCCCGACGCTCGACGGACTTTTCTTCGATCAGACCAACTGGCCCTACGTCTGTCAGTGCAAGCACTGCCGTGAGAGGTTTGAGAAGGAGACCGGGCTCACCGCGCTCCCCGATGCCTTTGATATGGAGAGCGAGGATGCGGCACTCTTCCGCAAGAAGAGATACGAATGGCTGGGAGATTTTGCCGCTTTTGTCTCTGCTTCGGCAAGAGAGCTGATGCCGGGCGTCACCATCAGCCACAACAACGCGCAGTCAATCTGCCGCAGCTGGAAATGCGGTGTGGACGAGCGCGTGGTCGAGACCTGCACCTATGCGGCGGGCGACCAATACATCGACATCATGGCGCACTCCTTCAGTCAGAAATATTACTATTCGGTCACACCCAACCAGCCGTTTGAATACATGGTCACGCGCTTTGCCAAGGACCTGACGCAGCATACGCTGACCAAAACGCCGCGCGAGCTGGCGCAGATCACGCTCCTGACCACGGCGCACCACGGCGCGAACTTCCTGGTGGATACCATCGACCCCGTGGGAACGGTGGATCTCCGCATTGCGGATACGATCGCGTCGGCGTATGAAAAGCAGATGCCTTATGAGAAGTATCTCAAAACGGGAACCATGGTCGGAGACGTCGGCATTTGGTATTCGATTACGGGTAGATACAACTCCCAAGGGCAGAATTACACCAGCCTTTGGGCGTCCTTCAAGGCGGGCGAGATCTTCAGTACCAATCACCTGCTTTATCGCGTCGTTTCCAACAACCGCATTTCCAATCTCAAGAAATATCCCTTTGTGCTTGCGCCCGCGCTCGGAGGCTTGGAAAAGGAGCAGGTGGATGCGGCTGTGGATTACGTCAAGGAGGGCGGCGTGCTCTGCTTCAGCGGCACCGAGGCGCCCGAGCTGCTCAAGATCTTCTTTGATGCCGAGCTTGCGGGCTACACCGACATCACCGCGACCTACGTCGCGCCCACCGAGGCAGGAGACGAGTTGTTCTATCCTTTCACCGAGAAATATCCGCTCTCGCTTTCTCACAAGCACCCGCTCATCAAGGGTGTGGCGGCGGATACCGTCGTTTTGGCAAAGCTCAAAATGCCCTATCTCCATCCGACGAATCCCATGGGATATGCTTCGATCCATTCCAATCCTCCCGGCGTGCTGACCGACTATCCCGCCGTGATGGAGCGCACGATCGGCAAGGGTAAGGTCGTTTGGATGGGTGTTCCTCTCGAATTTTACAGTGACCGTCAGCATCAGGATCTGGTCATGAGACTCGTGCGCCACTATTACAGCGCCGACGCGCAGACCGTGACCACGGATGCGCCCAAGCTCGTCGAGCTGATCGCGTTCCGTGACGATGCCGAGTGGCTGGTCAGTGCCGTCAATATCGGAGACGCCGAGGACGGACGTATGATCCCCGCCTACACCGTGACGGTCAAGACCGATTTCGAGCCGAAGGGTGTCTGCCGTCTGCCCGACGAAGCACCCGTGCCGTACACCTATCGGGACGGTAAGGTCACCTTCACCGCGCGCGAGATGGATCTGTTCGACATGTATCGGATCGTCAGATGATTTGAACGCGGGGGAAGGAAAACTTCTTTTGGGAAGGAGCTTTTCCTTCCCCCGTACCCCCATCCTTTCAAGAATCTTCTTGAAAAGGGAAAAAAGAGAAAGCATGACTCGGTTCATCGCCGTGTCATGCTTTTTGTGTTTTTCGTGCAAGGGAAAGGATTCGGTTGACCTCCAAAACGCGTCCTTATTCATCCGCACCGTTCCGAAACTGTGTGGGCGTGAGCCCCGAGAGTTTTTTGAAGAAGCGGGTGAAATAGTGGATCGAATCGAATTTGAGATCTTCGGCGATCTTGGTGAAGGAATCGTTTGTGGTGCGGATGCATTGCTTGGCTATTTCCAGCTTTTTTTGATTGATGTATTCGACGACGGTTTTTCCGGTTGCTCGCTTGAACTCCCGACAGAGTGTGGCACGGTTGGTCTTGAAGAGGAAGGCAAGCTCGTCGAGCGTGATCTTTTCGCTGTAGTTGACGTCGACGTAATCAATGATCTCCTGAATGTGCGAGGGGGTCTCGTTGGCTTCCTCGTCATTCTCGGATTCGCCGTATTCCCGCACGAGAAGAATGAGAAAATACTCCATGAGGATGCGCAGGGTCTGCTCCGAGCCGTAGCGCATCTTCTTTTTCTTTTTCATATTGTAGGTCGGTGTGTCATAGGGAGGCGCGAAGACGTTACGTCCCTCCTTGACAATCTCGGCGAGCTTTTGGATCGCGCCGTCGCCGAGCGTGATGGGGGAGAGGGAGAATCGGTCGATGATGCGCGCGTCGCACTCAAAGCCGATGATGATGACGTTCGGGTTGATGTCGCCGCCGCACTTGATCGAATGGAGCGAATTTTGACGGTGGATGATGGCTTGGTTTTTTGACAAAACACCATTGTAATCCTCCGAAAAAATGTCCAGCTTTCCCGAGTTGACAAAGACCAATTCATAAAAGGGGTGCCTTTCGTTCACCGTAGTAAAGTCGTTGTCAAATTCAAAAAAATGCAGGGTGACGATGCCTGTGACCGATAATTCGTTTTTCAAATGCTTGCTGACGTATTCCATGGCTTTATTATATCACGTTTTTGTTTGTATGTCAATAAATGAATTTACGAAAATGCAAAAAATATTGACGATTATGTAAATACAAGCGTGATAAAAAGATTGTATAATATAATTGTATATAATTTTTTTATAAAGGAGACTAAAAACCATGAACAGAATTTGCATTCCCGATTGGGAGTACCAAGAAAGAATCCAGAAGGCAGCAAAGATGCTCAGAGACAGAGGTCTTGACGTGATGATCGTCGCTTCCACCGAGAGCGACTATGCAAACGCAAGATATTTTTCCGGCTTCTGGCCGCTGTTTGAGAGAGCCGGCGTTGCCATCAGCGCAAGCGGCGATGCTGCACTGCTGGTCGGTCCCGAGTCCGCCGTGTTCGGCAAGGATTTCGGAAAGCTGGAGAAGGTGTTCGTTCTTCGTGAGTTCCGTGAGTCGGCTGACCCCGCATATCCCGAGCTGCAGGCAAGCACCTTCAACGACGTCTTCAAGGCGATCGGCGTGACGGGCGAGCACATCAAGATCGGTCTGGGCAGCTACGTTGAATGCACCCTTCCCATTTACGAGGGACTGAAGGACGCATATCCGAAGGCAGAGCTTGTCAGATGCAACGACATCATGGTCGCTCTCCGTCAGATCAAGAGTGAGAACGAGCTGGCTTGCATTCGCGAGGGCTTCCGCATCGTTGAGATCGCGACCGATGAGGTCATCAAGGCACTCAAGCCCGGTGTGACCGAGCTGCAGATGGTCGGTATCGCGCAGAGAGTGATCTACGAGCAGGGTGCTGAGTACGAGGGACTTCCCATGTACGTCTTCAGCGAGGCCTCCACCCGCCACGCGATCTCTCGTTCCAGCTATAAGGTCATCGGCAAGAACGACATCGTTCAGCTCAACCTTTCCGCAAAGATCGACGGCTATTCTCCCGCAATCGGTCTGCCCGTCTGCATGGGCAAGCTTGAGGGTGAGAGACGTGACATCATCGAGTTCTGCAAATATATGCACGATTGGACCGAGTCTCAGCTCAAGGCAGGCATTCCCGCAAGCCAGGTTCCGAAGCAGTTCTTGCAGATGTATAAGGACGCAGGCTACGAGAAGAACTACGTCTACGGTCCTTGCCACGGTACGGGTATGATCGAGGTTGAGGCACCCTGGATGGAGACCTCCTCGGATTACATCCTCCGTGAGAACATGACCTTCCAGATCGACACCTTCATTTCGGGCGACACCTTCGGATGCCGTTGGGAGAAGGGTATCGCGATCAAGGAAAACGGTGTTGAGAGCTACACCGACTATCTCAAGAAAGGCATCATTGAGCTGGGCTTCTGATTATGGAAAACAATATTGTTGGAAAAAAGAATTGGATCGTTCCCGACTGTGAGCTTCCGCCCGAGGGCGAGGGTGTTCTGAAGGGACACGAAAGCGTGATCGTGGTCAATGACACCGACGAGGTCGCACATATCAAGGTGAAACTGTTTTTCACGGACAGAGATCCTTACACGGACATCGAGTGGACGGTCGAGCCGCAGCGCGTCAGATGCTTCCGCATGAACCAGCCCGCGGATATGTCGGGTTACGTGGTGGAGAAGGAGCTCCAGTACGCGATGAAGCTGGAAAGCTCCGTTCCCGTTGTGGTACAGTACGGAAGACTGGATAACCGTCAGACCAACCTCGCGTATTATACGACGATGGCATTCTGAACTTCTCAAGAGAGGTGATATTATGATTTTGGATCATTCTTTTCCCCGTGAAATGGAGCGCGTGCAGAAGGAAAACATTCCGCTGGTCATTCCGGCGGGAACCGTGGAATATCACGGACCTCATTGCTCCTACGGATGTGATACGTTGGTTGCCGAGGGCTTGATCAAGCGCCTGATGGAGAAAAAGGAGCTGATGCTGGCTCCCACCATCAGCTACAGTCCCTCGAGCTATGCTGTTGGAGACTCCAAGAGCGGAACGGTGCACGTTGAGGAGACCGCGTTTGAAAATTACGTTTACTACGTGTTCATGAGCCTGCTATCCGCCGGCTACCGCAACATTTACGTCGTCATTCACCATCAGTTCGAGCAGGAGAGCGAGATGCCCATGACGCTCTGCTACCGCATGGCGGCAAAACGCGCGACCATGGCATATCTCGAAAAAACGCTCGGACAGGGCTGGTGGGGAAGCGAAAATTACGCGAATTATTACGAGCAGCTGGAGGGCGATAACAACCCCTTCAACTGGATCAAGGTCATTCCCACCATGAATACCGCGGTGCAGAATGCGACGGGTTACGACCACGCGGGCGAGTTCGAATGCTCGATCCTGATGGCGCTCTATCCCGATTGCGTCGATCTTGCGCGCATTCCCGAGCGTCCGCACTGGTTCACCAAGAGCGCGGAACGTGCCAATCTGGAGATGGGCAAGAAGATGGTGGAGAAATCGCTGGAATATCTGGACGGAGCGATTCGCTGATCTCTCCGAGAAAGGATTCTTTTGACATGGAATATTCAAAATTACCTGTTGTAAAAGAAGATCAATTTTTGCGCTTGGAGCATTTTCCGAGCCGATTCCATGCGGCGGTCTTCCGACTTTGGGAGACCGTCCCCGCCGAACAGATTGCGGTTGCTCTCAGGCAACCGCTTTCGGTCGTTTTGGACACGGCAGAGTCGATGGGGCTTCCGTCGCAACAGCACACCGAGCGTTGGGGCTCGCGCGGCTACATCACCACCATTCGCAACGCGTGGCAGATTTTGCCTTATGATCAGCTCTTGGCGGTGCTTGGCTGGAGCGAGGATCAGCTGGCGACGGTGCTCAAAGAGGACGACTTCCTGTACGTGAAGCTTGGCAGATTTAAGCCCTACTGTCCGCCTGTGTCTCCCGAGCCCTTGAACGAGGCACAAAAGGCACGCCTGGCGGCGATCAAGGACTGCATGACGAAGCACTTCGACTCCCTTTTTGAGGGCGCGATCCCGTTCGATTTCTTTTCTGCCTCCGATCCGGAGGAAGAGGAAACCGAGCGCTTGCCTGCGGCAAGCGGGGAAGGGATTCGCATGATCTATTCCTATTGCGGACTTTACGCCACCGCACTTGATACCGACGTTTCGTTCTCTTTTCCCGAAAAGATGCTTCGGATGTATCAAAAGGCAGGCGTAAATGCCGTTTGGCTGCACGCCGCGCTCTATCAGCTGGTGCCGTTCCCGTTCGACCTCTCCTATTCCGAGGGCTGGGAAATGCGTCAGACGCGCCTGCGCGAGCTGATCGAGAGAGCCGGTGCGTACGGCATCAAGATCTTTCTCTATCTCAACGAGCCGCGCTGTATGCCGCTTTCGTTTTTTGAGAAGTATCCCGATCTTCTCGGGCATCAGCTCGACGTCTACGGTGCGCTCTGCTCAAGCGACAAACGTACCGAGGAATATCTCCGCTACGCGGTTCGCAAGCTTTGCACCGACGTCCCCGGCTTGGGCGGCTTCTTCTGCATCACCTGCTCGGAGAATCTGACCAACTGCAAGTCGAGCAACGCGGGTATCGTATGTGAGCGTTGCCGCGACGCGTCGACGCCCAAGATCGTTGCCGACGTCTTGACCGCCATTTCCGAGGAGTCTCGTGCCGTGGATCCCGCGATCCGCACGGTCGCGTGGACCTGGGCTTGGGAGGATTACATGACGGCAGAGGAGATCAGGGAGTGCATCGACCGTCTCCCCAAGGAGATCATTTTGCAATGCAACAGCGAGGCGAAGAAGGAATTCGTCATCGGCGGTGTTCGCGGTGCGATCCGAGATTACAGCATGTCGATCCCCGGCCCCGCACCCTTTGCCAAGGATCTTTGGAGCTATGCGCGCTCGCGCGGTCACGAGGTTTCTGCCAAGGTGCAGGTCAACGTCACGTGGGAGTGCAGTACGCTTCCGTTTTTGCCGGTGTTTGACCTGATACGTGAGCATATGAGCGGACTTTCTCGCGAGAGCGTGGAGCATCTCATGCTCAGTTGGACGCTCGGTGGCTATCCGTCGGTCAACCTCAAGGTGGCTTGCGGCTGTCTGGAGGATTCCTCCGAGGAAGCTTACGACGCGCTTCTTGCGCGGGAATACGGCGACGACGCCGACACCGTCAAGCGTGCGGCGGCTCTGTTTTCGGATGCCTTCCGTGAATTTCCATTTGACATTCGGTGCGCTTACTACGGCCCGCAAAACGGGGGACCCTCCAATCTGCTCTATCCCGAGCCGAGCGGCTTCCTTGCCACCATGACATGCTATCCTTACGACGAGATCGACAAATGGCGCAACATCTATCCGCGCGAGGTTTACGTCGATCAGTTCCGCAAGCTCAGCGAGAAATGGAAGAGGGGATTGGAAGTCATCGAAGATCTGCCGGACTCCGACTTCAAGCAAGCGGCGCAGGGTGGCTACGCGCTCTTCCGTTCCTCCTATCTGCAAGCTGATTTCATCGTCCAACGTGATGCCGGGAACACCGCGAGAATGTTGGAGATCGCCGAGGAAGAGAAGAAACTTGCGCTTCTGACCTTTGACTTGATGAAAAAGAACAATCTGTTGGGCTATGAGGCGGCAAATCACTATTATTTTAATAAGGGGATGCTTGCCGAAAAGGTACTCAACTGTGAATACGTGGCCGAATTTCTCAAAAAATAATCCATTCGGAGGAAGAAAAAATGCTGATTGATATTCATGCGCACGCTTTTCGACTGCGCAATCCGAAGCACAGTATGTGCAATCTTGCCGAGCTTCTGGCGGCACAGGACAGACTGGGAATCGACGTCAGTGTCGTGCTTCCCATCGTCAGCCCGGAGATCTATTTTCCGCAGAATACGCAGGATATTATCGAGATGGCAAACGCCTATCCCACGCGCATCATTCCTTTCTGCAACGTCGATCCACGCGCGATGTCGAACTGCCCGAACGCGGATCTGGTGATGCCTTTGCAGTTTTACAAGGACCTCGGCTGCCGCGGTGTCGGTGAGATCATGCCGCAGCTGGAGATGAAGGATCCCAAGGTGCAGAATCTCTTTCGTGCCGCGCAAACGGTCGGACTTCCCGTCACCTGTGACGGCTCGGATCAGCTGACCGGCGGATTTGGACTTTATGACGAGCCCGGTCTTCCGCAGCTGGAATTGACGCTGCAGAGATTTCCCGATCTGATCATGCTCGGTCACGGTCCCATTTTCTGGGCGGAGATCGCGCGCCTGGAGACTCCCGGCGAGCGTTGCGTCGCATGGAGCTTCGAGGGCAAGCAGCTTTGGAGACAGGGACTTCATAACAAGGGACCGATCAAGGAGGAGGGTGTCATGCCCAAACTCCTGCGCCGTTATCCCAATTTGCACTGTGACCTCTCCGACGGCACGGCTTACAACGCGCTGACACGTGACGAGGACTATATCGTCGAGTTTATCCGCGAGTTCGAGGACCGTATGTATTTCGGAACCGACATTGTCAGCCCCGATTTTGAGGTGCCGCTCATCGGTACGCTCAAGCGTTGGCTGGATCGCGGCATGATCACCAAGACGGCTTATGATAAGATCACACACGAAAACGCGATGAGATTGTTGGGGTTGAAAGATGCTGACCTTAAATGAAATGAAAGCATGTTTGCGCACGCTCGATATTGAGCCGAATTCGATCTTGTTGGTACATTCGTCGCTCAAGGCGCTCGGACAGATCGAGGGCGGTGCGGAGGCAGTGATTGAGGCGCTGGAATCGGTGGTTCCCGAGGGAACGCTGGTGATGCCGACCTTCAGCCAGAAGAATTGGGACACCGTATTTGAGGATTGGCACATGGACCGCCCCTCCGACACGGGACTGATCACCGAGACCTTTCGCCGACAGAAGGGAAGTCTGAGAAGCGACAATCCCACCCACTCGGTCGCGGCACGCGGTGCGCATGCCGCGGATCTTGTGAGCGGTGACCCGAAGGGTGGCGCACGCTACGGTCTTTTTGGTGAGTATTGCTTCTCGTACGAATCCCCGTGGCAGAGAATGTACGACAGCCGCACGCGCTACGGCGTCAAGGCGTACGTTCTGTTCTGGGGTGTGCCGATGAAGTACCATACCTTCAAGCATTTCAGCGAATATCGCTTGGTCGAAGATGCGCTCGCGGCGATCTCCGACGAGGCAAAACGCGAGGAGATCAAGGCAGAGCTTGCGCACTATCCTTACAAGGGCGGTCCCGACATGATCTGGCCCTTCTACGACTCTAATCGCTTCTGCGCGGAGCTTGAGAGAATGGGAATTGCCAAGCGCCGTACACTGGGGCAAGGCGACATCATTTGCGTTGACACCTTTGATTGCGTCAACGCGACCGACGAGGCGATTCGCTCCGATCCCGAGGCGTGGATGCTTCCGCCCGGTTGGAAGTGGTACCGCAAGGCACAGGCCGCAAGCAAATAACCGATGTTTTTGTGGGGGTGACTTCTTGAAAAAAGTCACCCCCACGTCCTTTTTTACCTTCGGTGACCAAAGAAACTTTTTGAAAAAAGTTTCTCTGGACTCTTCAAAAACTTTTATCGCCATGGGGGGAACGGGATTGTTTCCACCTGCGATCGACGATTCAATAGCTACTGCGATCAGTTGAGGATCATCGCCCAACCGTTTTTTCTTGTATATCAAAAAAGCCTGCCTTCAGGCAGGGAGAGAGGAATTTCGCCAAAGGCGAAGATCTTTCGGCTTGTCACCGCCTCGCGAGCGGGCGGATGCTCTGCGCCGAAGATGCGAACCTGATTCTGCGCAAGCGCAGAGCAGGCTCTGCCGTGCAGATGCCATCATCAAAAAAACCTGCCTTCAGGCAGGCTTTTTTGATGATGGCATCCACAACAGGAATCGAACCTGTAACTAACTCTTAGGAGTTTTCATAAGTGTTCGTTTCTATCTGCGTTTTAGGGATTTTCTTTCAAAATGAGCGTATAATCCACGAAAAACTCAAATTTTATGCTTGGTAGGTTGTGTGTTTGTTGGTGGTTTTTATCGTGCTTTGTAATGTGCGGGTGTATAAGGGGTGGACAAATCACTTATGCCGTATTTCCCCAAGTATCGCGCCGCCGATGATAAGCACCGCGCCGATGATTTGTATCGGTAGCATTGTTTCTTTCAAGAAGATCACCGAGAACAATACCGCCGACAGCGGCTCGAGATATCCGCATATCGCAACCGTCTGCACAGGTAGCTTCCCGATAGACGAGAAATAAAAATAACATCCGATGCCTGTATTCAGAAGTCCTAACACAAGAATAGGAATAATACTCTGTGTGTCGATCTCCATACGGTAGCCTTGCTTGATGCCAACGAAGATAGCAACTGTAATAAATGCCATAAAAAGCTGAAGCATCGAGTTTTCAAGCCCCGTGATGTCCTTCGCCTTCTTGTTAAACATGACCATCAACGAATAGCATATCGCCGAGAGCAGACCGCAGGCAAGTCCCCATACGCTCACACCGTTCTCGAATGCCGTTCCGTTGACGAGGAAAATGCCGACAAGCACCACAAGAAAGCTACACACCTTGAGCTTTGTAAGCTTTTCTCTGAACAATAACGGAGAGAGTATCATCACAATGACAGGACCGCAGTAATAAGCGAGTGAGGCAAGGCTGACACCGATCTCGTCGTATGCCTCATATAAGAATATCCAACTTGTTCCCATTGCAATTCCCGACACAGCAAGGAAGATGCTTTGCGTTTTGTACTTGTAAAATGTCAGCTTCTCCCTTGCGATAAAGAAGATAGCGATCAGTAAAAGGCTACCGATCAATGTGCGTAAAAGCACGATCTCATAGCTGCTCAGATGTATCAAACTTGCCACAATGCCGTTTGAGCCAAACAGCAATAGCGCAAAGATATATTTCAAATACGATGCTTTCATTTCAGAACCTCTTGACAATTCGGTGATAATAGTATATCATATTATCATAAATTACACAAGCGAATATATCTCATATTCGGTATTACAAAAACTCATAGATAGAGGGATGAAAAATGGATACCAACGTACAGAAATATATGGCGTTTATCAAGACCGTGGAGTACGGCAGCTTTACAAAGGCGGCTGAGATACTCAACTATTCACAATCGGCTGTGAGCCGTATGATAAACGACTTGGAAAAGGAATGGAACGTGACGCTCTTGGAGCGCAACCGCACAGGCGTGAAGCTGACCTCTGACGGAATGAAGATATTGCCCATCGCGCAAAGCGTATGTCGGGAATTTGAACGCTTACAGGAGCAGATCGACGAAATAAACGGACTTCAATCTGGACTTATCCGTATCGGTACGTTTTCAAGCGTGGCAACGCATTGGCTGCCGAATATCATCAAGGAATTTCAAAAGGACTATCCCAATATCGACTATGAGCTATTGC
>JAFWYJ010000018.1 GCA_017517745.1 Clostridia bacterium
ATGCTGGCATTTCCTATCTGTGGAGACGTAGCATACATAAAAGCGAAGCAGAAGATTTACAGAAAAGCTGAAAAGAAACGAGTCAGAAGTGCAAAAAGAAAAGCGAACAAATTGCAAAACAGTTGACCTTTTGTTCGCTTTCACCTCGATTTTTGACCTTTTATCTCGTTTAAGGCAAAAAATCCGAAAGCAAAAGCTTTCGGATTTTTCATTTGTGTCCGCAAGACACAACATCGTTTGCGTGGAACACGCAACATCGTTTCGCCAAAGGCTGACATCATTCCGCCGTAGGGCGGACACAAAAGAACGATGTTGTGCCGTTGGCACAAATGATGTGGGCTTGCGCCCAATGATGTTACGGCTTTGCCGTAAATGAAGTTGCGCTACGCGCAAACGGAACAGAGGAAAAACGGAAAATAACGCCGTATTGACAAAATCAAAAAAATATGATATCATTTTTTCAAAGAAACGCCAACCTTTTTGCAGTTCTTTCCACTGTATGGGCAAACGGTACCGAGGTGATCAGATGAATAAACAGAAAGCAGATGAGTTGATCGTTCAATATCTGCCGAAAATTTATGGCTTTGCCATGAAAAAAGCGTTTTCCTACGAGGAGGCGGAGGAGCTGAGCTCCGACATTGTGACACAGGTCTATTTGTCTCTGCTTTCCGAAAAGGAGATCCTGAATTTGGACGGATATATTTGGCGGATTTCCGAGCACGTTTATGCGAAATTTGTCTCTTCCAAGAAAAGAAGGGAAGGGATTTCGATCGACGGCATGGAAATTCCCGACAACACCCCGATTTGGGAGGAGGATCCCGAGGAGGAGCTTGCTTTGTTGCGGCGAGAGATCGCGTTTTTGACACAAACGCGCCGCCAAATCGTTTATTCATTTTATTACCAAAACAAGCCTATTTCTGCAATCACCAAAGAAACAGGCATTCCCGAGGGAACAGTCAAATGGCATCTCAACAAAGCCAGAAACGATCTGAAGGAGGGTTTTATCATGGAAAGAAAGATTGGAAAGCTTGGCATCAAGCCGATCGAGGCGAATAGCTTTGGTCACAGCGGAGATCCCGGAAAAAACGGCGGTCCCGAGTATTATTTGGGCAACAAATTGAATCTCAATATCGTTTACAGTGTCTATCATGAGCCCAAAACCATGGTGGAGATTGCAGAGGAGCTGGGAGTGACTCCGGTCTATATTGAGGACACTCTCAAAGAGCTTGAAGCAAACGGATTTTTGGTAAAGCAGGCGGGAAATCGCTATACGACGTACGTCAAGTTCAACAGCGAAACCTACTCTCTTGAGCTGCAAGACAAGCGCTTGCAAAAGCAAATGGAGATTGCCGAGATTTTGGTTCGTGAATACGTACCGCAGGTGAGGGCGGCGATTGCCGACGTCAAGGAGGTTTATATCCCCGGCGGAAACAGAGAGCTGTTGGAGGCTGCGGCGATCTTCTACGCCGTAACCAACAAGTGTGGGATCGAACTCAAAACCGATCTTTCAAAATACAGCATCAAGACCTTGGCGGGCGGTGATTTTATTGCTTTCATTGATATCCCCGCAACGCAGAGCGATCCCGATTACGTTCCGTCAAGAAGCTATCCGCCCTATTGGGCTTGCGGTAACATGACTCGATGGTCGGAAAAATATCCGTCGGTTTATTCCTGGTCGATCGACACACGCTACTCTTCGCGTGAAGGATATTGGGCAAACAATCTCACCTCGGATTATGAATATCTGTATGAATTTATGACGGGAGCGATCGAGGACACCCCTGCAAACAAGGATAAATTTTACCGATTGAGAAAGCGCGGATATTTGACCGGCGATAACAAGGTCAATATCATGGTCGTGCGCGGCGATCAAAATGCGTTTTTCGCAAATTTGCCGGTGCTTGATGAAGAAATTAAGAGAACCTTTGCAGACTATGCACTTGAACAAGCAATGCTGATTGCAAAAGACTATCCTCCGCAAATGCGAGAGCTGATCGTAAATTGGAACGCAGGCGGATTTGTTGGAGCGACAGTCGCGCTCATGGTCATGGATATTCTGTATGAGAACGGCACGCTCCGTCCTCTTGAGGAAAATGAAAGGATCACAGCGAACCTCTTGATGTTTTGCGACCGATTGCCCAAATAAAGAAAACCACCGCCGAGGCGACCGATACGGTCGTTCTCGGCGGTATCTTTTTTGAATCTTTTTTTCTTGCGGAGGAGGGAATAAATCGTATTTTCCAGAAAGGAAATGAAAGAATCCACTTGAAACGCCACTCTGTTTGTGCTATAATATAATGGATAAAGTATGTGAAAAACAGAATGTATTTGGAAAGGTGTGGATCTTTTGTGAAAATTCTGATTGCGGGATATGGACAAGTTGGCGAGACCTTGGCGAAAGAGCTTTCCGCCGAGGGACACGATCTGACGCTGATGGATGCCGATTCCGAGGTGTTGAAGGTGGGAATGGACCGTTACGACGTCATGGCAGTACAGGGAAACTGTGCCTCCATGAAGGCCTTGGACCGTGCAGGCGTGAAGAACGCCGATCTTTTGATTGCCTGTACCGGAAGTGATGAATTGAATCTGCTTTGCTGCGTGACGGCACACGCGGTCAATCCGCATCTGCACACCATCGCGCGCATTCGCAACCCCGAATATACCGAGCAAGCTTATCATATGCGCGATGCCTTTGCACTTTCGATGGCATTCAATCCCGAGCATCAGGCGGCGGAGGAGATCGGACGTCTTCTCAAGTTTCCCGGCTTTCGCAAAAGAGACAGCTTTGCGAAGGGAAGGGTGCAGATCGTGGAGATCCGCATCGATGCCGACAGCAAGCTTTGCAACGTGCCGCTGAGCGGACTTTACGGCATCGTCAAATGCCGTGTGCTGGTCTGCACGGTTTTGCGCGGCGAGAAGGCGATCATGCCTGCAGGTAATTTCATGCTTCAGGAGGGCGACCGCATTTTCGTGACCGCTCCGACCGATACGCTTGCGACGCTTTTGAAGAATCTTGGCATTGTGACGCACAAGGTGCGCCGTGTGATGATCGCGGGTGGCGGAACGATGGCGTATTATCTTGCGGAAGCGCTTTGCGAGAGCCGCATGGACGTTACGGTGATCGAGAAGGACGAGGAACGCTGTGTGGAGCTTGCCTCTGCATTCCCCAAGGCAAGCATCATTCACGGCGACGTCAAGGATCGCTCGCTTTTGGAGAGTGAAAATATTTCCTCGGCAGATGCCCTTGTGACGTTGACGGGATTTGACGAATTGAACATGCTGATATCGCTTTACGGACACAGAAAAGAGGTGCCGCAGATCATCACGCGCTTGGATAATGCCGAGATCTCGGGCATTACGGGAGACATGCCGATCGGCAGTATGATCTGTGAGGGTCAGCTTTGCTGTAATCAGATCGTGCGCTACGTGCGCGCGATGCAGAATCAGACGGGTGCCGCCGTCACCATTCACTCGATTGCAGACGGACAGGCGGAGGCGATGGAATTTTTGGTGGATGAGAGCACGTTGCATTGCGGCGAGCCCTTGAAGAAGCTGAAGCTCAAGGAGAACATTCTGTTGGTTTGCATTTCTCGCGGCACGCAAACCGAGATCCCGAACGGTGATTCGGTCTTCCATCCGGGAGATTCCGTGATCGTGGTCGCGGGCGGCGATCGTGTGGTTTTGCAGCTCAATGATATTTTTGCATGATAACGAAAGGCGTTGATCATTCATGAATTATAAAATGATAGGGAGATTACTCTCTCTGATCTTGACGGTTGAGGCAATCTTTATGATCCCCGCGTGGGGAATTTGTTTGGCTGACGGTGCGGACGTCGCTGCCCGTGCATTTTTGATCGCGATTGGGCTTTGTTTGGCGGTTGCTGCGCTTTTGTATTTGTTTTCCCGAGGTGCGAAAAGAAACTTTTTTGCCAAAGAAGGCTTGTTTTGCGTGGGCTTTAGCTGGGTCTTGATGAGTGTGTTCGGTTGCTTGCCTTTTTGGCTCTCGGGAGAGATTCCGAGCTTTGTGGACGCGTTGTTCGAGATGGTCTCGGGTTTTACGACCACGGGAGCCTCTGTGGTTTCCAACATAGAAGGACTTTCTCGAGGAGTGCTCTATTGGCGAAGCTTCAGCCATTGGCTGGGCGGCATGGGTGTGCTGGTCTTTCTCCTGGCGATCGTTCCACTGGGATCCAGCGACGGAAACTCCATGCACCTGCTTCGCGCGGAAAGCCCCGGACCGGACGTTGGAAAGCTGGTTCCGAAGATGCGTCAGACTGCGGCGGTGCTGTACCTTACTTATTTGGGACTCACCGTGATTACGTTCCTGTTTTTGGTGGTCGATATGCCCGCCTTTGAGGCGTTGTGTACAACGTTTGGCACGGCGGGAACCGGTGGCTTCGGTCTCAAAAACGACAGTATAGCGAGCTATAGTCCCTATGTTCAAAACGTTTGCACCGTGTTCATGCTTCTGTTTGGCGTGAATTTCAGCATTTATTATTTGCTTTTGTTACGCCGTTTTCGTGAGGTATTTGCTGACGAGGAGCTAAGGCTGTATATCGGTGTCGTTCTTGGCAGCATTTTGCTGATCACGCTCAACGTCCGCGGCCTTTACGCATCGATCTGGGATGCCTTGAGACATGCTTCCTTCCAGGTTTCGAGCATCATGACCACCACGGGCTTTGCGACCTGTGACTTTGATCTGTGGCCAAGCTTTTCCAAGGGAATCTTGCTGATATTGATGGTGTTCGGTGCCTGTGCGGGAAGCACGGGAGGCGGATTCAAGATCGCACGCGTGCTTTTGGTTCTCAAGGGTATTCGCCGCAACATTTCGCAGGTGCTTCGCCCGCAAAAGGTGCAGGTGATCCGCGTCAACAAAACGCCGGTCGATGAGGCGGTCGTGGCGGGAACCAACGCCTATCTTTGCTCCTATGTTGTCATCGTCATCGTCAGCTTTTTGCTGATCTCGCTCGACGGTTTTTCGATTACCACAAACTTTTCCGCAGTTCTTGCTTGCTTCAACAATATCGGTCCGGGCTTTGATGCCGTCGGGCCTGCCTGCAATTTCTCGATCTACAGTCCGCTTTCCAAGCTGATCCTGGCGGCGAATATGCTGGCGGGCAGACTTGAGATCTTCCCGATCCTTGCGCTGTTTTCCAAGAGCCTTTGGAAGCGGAAGTGATTCGGTGGACTTCGTCAATCTCCCCTCAATCAAGAGGACACCGTTCCAAACGGAACGGCGTCCTCTTTTGCGATTGAAAGAAAAAATAGAATTTTCCATGTATTTGATAGGATTCTATATTGTTTTTCATAGTTTTATTATGTATAATAATCTTAATATCGAAAAACGTATGAAAACGTATGGAGGAAACAATGAAAAATTTTGTGCTTTACAATCCCGTTCGTGTGATATTTGGAAACGGGGAATCCAACGACGTCGGCAATCACGTGAAGGGGCTTGGCAAAAAAG
Organism: Clostridia bacterium; assembly: GCA_017517745.1. Lineage (GTDB taxonomy): Bacteria > Bacillota > Clostridia > Oscillospirales > CAG-272 > UMGS1865. The sequence continues at coordinate 5,468 of JAFWYJ010000018.1, forward strand.
CCATGATCGTCTCCTATGAGGTGCATGACTTTTTGAACCCGCTTTTGGAGCGTGTGCATGCATCTCTTGCGGCTCACGGAATGGAAACGGTATCGTTCTATCGGGTACAGGCAAATCCCTTGCTTTGTCACATCCGTGAGGCGGTTGAGATCTGCCGCGCGGAGAAGGTGGATTTCTGCATCGCCGTTGGCGGAGGTAGCGTGATGGATTCCACAAAGGCGATCGCTGCGGGTGTTCCTTATCCGCACGACCTCTGGAAGATGTTTATTTCCCGTCATGACTGCGAGGTTGCCGTTCCTCCGACACAAACGCTTCCCACCGTTATGATTCCCACGTTGCCCGCAACCAGCAGCGAGATGAACTGCATCGCAGTCGCAACGAATGACGTCACAAAAGAAAAGGCATATATTTATTGCCCTACGCTTTATCCCAAAATTTCGATCATGGATCCCGCACTGACCTGTTCACTGCCGACTTTTCAGACCGTGATCGGTGCTGTGGATGCCATGTCTCACGTGCTGGAGGCATATTTGAACGGCGATCAGCGATCCCCCCTGCAGGACCGTTTGCACGAGGGACTTTTGGTGACGATCATGGACGAGCTTCGTGCGATCCTGAAGGATCCCTCCAACGTTGAGCACCGTGCGAATATGCAGTGGGCGGCAACCCTTGCATGGAACGGCTACATTCAGTCGGGATTGGATGCACCCACGCCGATGCATCAGATGGGACACGTGCTTTCCGCACGATACAACACCCCTCACGGCGTGACGTTGGCGATCTTTATGGATGCTTATTTCCGTTATACTTGCACGCTCGATTCCGAGCGTGAGGCACGCTTTGCGCTTTTGGGAGAGAAGATCTTCGGCGTGTCAAGAGCCGACAAGACCGACCGCGAGGCTGCGATTGCCACGGCGGATCGCTTTGTGAAATTCATGGACGAGGTCGGTGCGCCTCATACGCTGACTGCCGCAAAGATCCCGCACGAAGAAATTCCTGAGATCGCGGAGGATATTCTGATTCACGGATGTGATGCGAACGGCAATCTGCCGTCCATTCCTCCCATCGGCAAGGAAGGGATCCTTGAAATTTTGAACATGGCGAAATAAAGCCTTTTTCGAAAGAGGTGTGACGTATGAAATTTTCGGGTATTGAAAAGCACTGTTTTGTGTGCGTGGATACGTCGAGATGCAAGATTTTTTGGATTGATGAGGCGGGGGAGGTCGTTCGGGAGATCCGAGGCGCGGTCGGTTGCTTTGACCTGTTCGTGCTTCCCGATGGCAGACTTTTGTATGCTCATTTCGGAGAGGGCGCACCGAGCGACGGTTTCAGCATTCTGAATTCGGACGGAAGCAGCGCAATGTGCTACCGTACCGAAAAGGAGATCTTCAGCTGTCAACCCTTGCCAAACGGAAATATTTTGTTGGGAGAGCTTGGATCGCGCCGCATTGTGGAGGTTTCTCCCGCGGGGGAAGTGGTTTTGGAGATTCCCGTTCCTTACGAAGGAAATCCGCACGAGTGCTTTCGCGCGGTCCGCAAGATCGGAGAAGTCTATTACGCCGTTCAGCCGGGCTTGAATCTGATCCGAAAATTCACGGCGGACGGAACGGTCGAACGTGAGTATGCCATTCGTCCCGATGCCTTTGGACTCGTGATGCGCCCGAACGGGAATTTGGTATATACCTGCATGAGCGGCGCATACGAGCTGGATAGCAACGGGAACGAAGTCTGGTCGCTGACCGATGCCGACGTTCCCGAGATGGGAATTCGTTGGTTGCTGGGCGTCCAATTGCTTTCCAACGGAAACCTGGTTTTCACCAACTGGATGGGACACGGACACACCGACGAGGGGATCCACTTTTTTGAGGTGAACCGTGAAAAGCAGGTGGTCTGGTCATGTGACGCCCGAGGGACGTTACGCGAGCCGGCAGTCTTGCAGATCCTTGACGAGGATGCGGCAACGGTTTGTTACCGTCCGATGAAATGAACCTCAAAAGTGAAAAAAGAAATCCGCCGATTCATTCGGCGGATTTCTTTATGCAAGAGGAATGCATCATCATTCCTCTGTTTTTTCGTCATCATCCTCGTCGAAGCGACCGATGCCGATCAACGTGTCGACGGGAAGCGAGAAGAGAACGGCACCGCCGTCGGTTTTGAGTCCCGCATGCTCGCGGATGGCATCCATGATCTTTGCCTTGTATTCGTGGCTGGTCAGGAAAGCGATGGTGTCGGTCTCCTGTGTGAAGGAGGTTCCGAGCAGCTGCTCAGCCTGCTTGTTGTTGACGCTTCTGGTGTGCAGGATGGTGGCTCCCGTCGCACCTGCGGCGCGGCTGCAGTCGATGACTTTATCGGTGAATTTTTGATTGACAACGGCGACGATCAGTTCGTGCATTTGCGTGCGCTCCTTTTCTTGTGAGTTTTTGCTCGCGTCCGCGAAGGCGTCCTCGCGGTACGGAGTGGAAAGAATGGCATTGCTGACAATGCTGGAAATGCCCGAAAGCGGGATGGTGAAGGCGATTCCGTTGCCCATCAGATAGAGCTTGAGACGGCGGTTGATCGCCTTGAGCACACGCGCTTCGCTGTAATTGGGAATGAGTGCATAGACCACTCTTTTTTCGATCTCGTCAAGACCGAGATAGCTCATGTAGTTGGATTTCGCGGTGCCGAAGCCGAGTGCCGAAAAGTGCAGGGAAACACAGCAAGAATTGCATGCTTCGGTCAGCGCGATCTCGTCCTTCTTTTTGATGATGCAGACCAAAAGTTTGGCGCGTTTTTCCTGGACAGTATTCTTTTTTGCCATGCGATTACCTCCTTGTCAAAACGCTGGTTTGCTCAAACGAATCGCTGTAATCGAAGAAGAGCTCGGTCTCGGTCGAGAAGCGGCGGATGGCATGCTTGGATTTGAGACTGTAGATCAAGCCGCAGATTTGAATCGAAATAATTGGTGTCAGTGCTACGAACGCGACACATCCAAACGCCTGTGTCATGATGTTGCCGCCGACCGTGGAGCAAGCACCGATGGAAAGGGGCAGCACGAAGGCGCTCATCATGACGCCGCTGGCAACTCCACCCGAGTCGAAGGCGATACCCGTAAAGAATTTGGGTACGAAGAAGGAGAGTCCGAGTGCGATCACGTAGCCGGGAATCAGGATCCAGAGGATTGAGATTCCGGTCAGAATTCTCACCATCGCAAGTCCCAATGCAGCCGAAACACCGATCGAGAGTGCCAGACGCATCGTGGATGCCGAGATCGCGCCGGCGGTGATCTGTTCAACCTGCTTGTTCAGCACGTAGACGGCAGGCTCGGCGTTGACAATGAAGTAACCGATCAGCATACAAACCGGAATGAGAAGATAGCCGTTTCCAAGGCTTGCAAGCGTTTGTCCCAGCTCGGTGCCGGCAGGCTTGAATCCTTCGTTTGCTCCCGTGAGGAAGACAACGAGGCCGACGAAGGTATAGACGATACCGACGCCGATACGCACCAATTGCTTGGTACCGAAGGCGTGTGTGAAAAGCTGGAAGAGCAGGGCGAATACAATGGTGGGAAGCAATGCGATGGCAACGTCCTTGGTGTGTTCGGCAAAGCTGTACAGATAGAGCCCCATGCCCTGACGTGTGTTTTCCACGATGGTTGTCGCGTCTGCGACGTAGTTGCTGTCATTCACGCCGAAGCAGATGCCGAGGATCAGCACCGCGAGAATCGGACCGATGCTGCAAAGCGCCACAAGGCCGAAGGAATCGCTGTGTTCTCCGTCACTCGAGCGCGCGCCGGCAACGCCCGCGCCGATTGCCATGATGAAGGGAACCGTCATCGGTCCCGTGGTAACTCCGCCCGAGTCAAAGGCGACCGACCAGAAGTTTTGCGGAATGAAGAAGCACATGGAAAAAGCCGCGATGTAAAAGATGATCAACAGCACCGACAAGCTGATTCGGAACACGATGCGCATCAACGCGATGGCAAGAAAGATTCCGACCCCGAGGGAGACCGTGAGGATCAGGAGCATATTGTCAACTCCCGATACCTGCTCCGCAAGGATCTGCAGATCGGGCTCGGACACCGTGACCAGGATGCCGATGATGAAGCTGATGAAAGCGATCAGCCATACGGATTTTGATTTTGCAAGGTACGAACCGATCTTGCCGCCCAATTGCAACATCGACATTTCTGCTCCCATGGTGAAGATCGACAGTCCCGCGATCAGACAAAGCACGCCGAGCAGGAAGAGCAGGAAGGTTCCGGTGCTCATTGGCGCGATCGTGATTCCCAAAAACAGCACAACTGCGGCAATCGGGAGAATGGATTTGATCGATTCACTGAGTTTTTGTTTGACGAAGTTTTCCAAGATTGCTTCCTTTCCGTTTGATTTTTTGACGGTATTCCGCCGAGTTTTTCAGCATATAATCATTATATCATAAATCGGAAGAAAAAGCATCTTTTTTCGAAAATTTTTATAAAATTGTTTTTGTTAACAATTTGTATATAGATTTTAGAGACGTTTTGCGATATAATGATGGTGCTTTGTTTTTTGCGGCATCAAAATCATGTCGAAAAACGAAAAAAGAATTGCAGAAGGGAAAGGAGAACCTTTTTTATGATACCGGAAGACCCTGCGGACGGCGATCGAACCACGCCCCCGGAGCCGATGTTTGGAAGAAGACTTGGAGCCTTGTAAATCGAAAGCAAGCATCAAGTCTTGTTTTTGTGTCATTTAAAAAACGAAAAATCTGAAAATCGGAAAAGGAGAATTTGAATTTATCATGGAAACTGTCATATGGCAGATATTGGTTCAATTGATATTGATTGCAATCAACGCGTTTTTTGCTGCCTCTGAAATCGCGGTGATCTCGCTCAACGAGGTCAAGTTGCGCCGCCAGGTGGAATCGGGCGACGCCAAGGCGAAAAAAATGCTTCGTATGGTGGAGGAGCCGACCGGATTTTTGTCCACCATTCAAGTTGGTATCACGCTGGCGGGCTTTTTGGGCTCGGCATTTGCGGCGGACAGCTTTTCCGACCTTTTGGTCGATTGGCTCATCAACACCTGTCAGGTGACCTTCTTCACCAGAGGTGTGTTGGATACGATCTCGGTCATTCTGATCACCTTGATCCTGTCCTTCTTCACGCTCGTGTTGGGCGAATTGGTGCCCAAGAGAATCGCCATGCGAAATCCCGAAAAGCTGGCACGGGGCGTTTGCGGAGTGATCCTGACGCTTTCCAAGATCCTTCGCCCGGTTGTTTGGTTGCTTTCGGCAAGCACGAACGGCTTGCTTCGTTTGTTTGGCATCAATCCCCACGAGGCCGCAGAGGACGTTTCCGAGGAGGATATCCTCGATCTCGTTGACGCCGTTGAGGAGCAGGGCGAGATCGACACCGACACCAAGGAAATGATCGAAAACGTGTTTGAGTTTGACAACACGACGGTGTCTGAGGTCATGACACGCCGATCGGAGATGACGGTGCTGTACGAGACCGACTCCACCGAGGAGATTTTGAAAACCATGCTGGAAAGCGGATTTTCACGGCTTCCCGTGTGCGGCGAGGATACCGATGACATCAAGGGCGTTGTGCTGGTGCGAGAGTTTCTGTTCGCGCTTCACGAAAATCCCGAGTGCCGTTTGAGCGATCTGATGCAAAAGCCGAAATTCATTCCCGATACGGTGCCTGCAAACGTGCTGTTTCAGGATATGCGCGCCAATAAGGTACATATGGCGATCGTGGTCGATGAATACGGACAGACCGCGGGACTTGTCACGCTGGAGGATCTGTTGGAGGAGATCGTCGGAAATATCTACGACGAGACCGATGCTCCCGAAATGCCGGAAATCGTCGAGGTTGGCGAGAATACTTGGCAGATCGCGGGCTCGACTCCCATCGAGGACGCCGAGGAGGCAATCGGTGTGACGTTGCGCGGCGAGGATGACAATTACGACACCTTCGGCGGATTTGTGATCGCAAATCTTGCTTACATTCCGCAGGATGGCGAAACGCCCGAGTTTGTCTATGAGAATCTGGCGGTGAAGGTGCTGTCTGTTGCCGAGAAGCGCGTGGAGCTGACCGAGGTCGTCAAGACGGTTACGGAAGAGCCCGACGGACAGGACGGCGATGAAAAAGACGTTGCAGAGAAGGGAAGCACTCCCGAAACTGACAATATAGAATTTGAATACGAATGAAAAAAGAAGGGACGTTTGAGAAATGAATCTTGAGTTTTTGTACGAAAGCCTTGTGGCTTTGGTAACCGGCGACGGCTGGAAGATGATCGTGATGTGGATCATCGGCGGCGTGCTGATCTACCTTGCCATCAAGAAGGATATGGAACCCACGCTCTTGTTGCCCATGGGCTTTGGAGCGATTCTGGTCAACCTGCCGTTTTCGGGTGCGATCGGCGCGGATGGACCTCTGACCACTCTGTATGATGCGGGTATCGCCAACGAGCTGTTCCCCCTGATCCTCTTCATCGGTATCGGTGCGATGATCGACTTCGGTCCGCTCCTTGCAAACCCGAAGCTGATGATCTTCGGTGCGGCGGCACAGTTCGGTATCTTCTTCACCCTTTGCTTGGCATCGATCTTCTTTCCTCCCGCAGAAAACGGATTGCCTCTTGATGCGGCGTCCATCGCCATCATCGGTGCGGCGGACGGTCCCACGGCAATCGTCGTGGCAAATGCGCTCAATTCAAAATACGTCGGTGCGATCATGGTCGCGGCGTATTCCTACATGGCACTCGTACCGGTCATCCAGCCTCCCGTCATCAAAGCGTTGACAACCAAGAAGGAGCGCATGATCCGCATGCCCTACGAGCCGAAGGCTGTCTCTCAGACCACCAAGATCCTTTTCCCGATCGTCATCACCGTCATCGCGGGCTTGGTTGCAAAGGAGTCCGTCGCTCTGGTCGGTTTCCTGATGTTCGGTAACCTGCTTCGTGAGTGCGGCGTGCTGAACTCGCTTTCCGAGACCGCGCAAAAGGTGCTCGCAAATCTCGTCACCATCTTCCTCGGCATCACCGTTGCAACGCAGATGCAGGCGGACAAATTCCTGCAGATCGATACGCTTGTGATCATTTTGCTCGGTTTGTTCGCATTCATCTTCGACACCGCGGGCGGCGTGCTGATCGCCAAGCTGATGAACCTCTTCACCAAGAAGAAGGTCAACCCCATGATCGGTGCGGCGGGTATTTCGGCGTTCCCCATGGCGGGACGTATCGTCCACAAGATGGGCCTCAAGGAAGATCCGCAGAACTTCCTGCTCATGCACTCCATGGGCGTTAACGTATCGGGACAGATCGCATCGGTCATCGCGGGTGGTTTGATCCTTGGATTTTTTGCAGGTTGATAGGGAGGAGTTTTGAATTATGTTTGAAAATCTTCAGTTTAAGCCCATGGCTTTCGTTGAAAATTTGAAGTACATGGGACTCGGCATGCTCGGTATTTTCGTCGTCATCGGTGTCATCGCCGGCGTGACCGTGCTGCTCAATCGCGTTCTTTCAAAAAAGTAATTTTTGAGAATTACGAAAACGTTTCTGAAAAAGAAAGCATTACCTGTTCGTTGAAGCGAGCAGGTAATGCTTTTTTGATGATTATTGTTCTTCCTCGTTTTCACGCAGGGCTTCTTTGACAGCCTCTTTTGTCATCATCGCCCAAGCGGGAGGGACGGGCTGAGTGAAAAGCTTTTTGATCTGCGGGATCTTGAGCAGGATTGCGGCAACGACGACCGTCAGAATCGTTTCGGGGAGCATATAGACGCCGTTGTAGCAGATCGAATAGAGCACGGGATTGTTCTGAATGACCTGTCCGAAGGCTTCAAATTGCTCGAAGTTTGCCCAGAGGATGATGCCCGCGAGGAAATGCACGAAAAAGCGCAGTACACAGACCAGCGCAATTCCGCCAAGCATGCCCCAATATCCTTTTTTGCGGAAGATTCCCGCGAAGCCGAGGACGGTGTAGGCGAGGATGTAATCGAGGAGCAGAGATCCGATCAACATGCCGGGTGTCAGTCCCCAGCCGAAGACGCCGCCCTGCAAGATCTGGAACCACGAAAAGCAGAACGCGGTTCCGAGTCCCCATTTCCATCCGTACTTGATGGCAACGAGCGAGACGGGCAGCATCGAAAAGAGGGTGATCGAGCCGTCGAAGGGAAGCTCGAAAAACTTGATGTAGCTCAATACAACCGAAAGAGCCAAGAGGATCGCGCTTTCGCAGAGCGCGACGAGACGTTTGTGTTTCATGATGAAAACACCTCCTGAAAAATAAAATTGACCGCACGAAATCTCCGTGCGGTCAATTCGCTTTCGGGAGGGGAAACAACAGTATCCGATCCCTTTATGGTAATCTTCCTACGCCGGTATTATCCGTATCAGGTATAAGGGTTCGGCTTCTGCCATCTCAGCCGTCCGTTTCAGGACAGCACCCCCGATTTTATGCGGTTCGGTTGTTATTATAGCACCGAGCCTCTTTTTTGTCAAGTGTTTTTTTCAAAAAACTCGAATTTTGGGGAAACGGAAGGATCAGTAATAGTAATTGATGCCGATTTCCTTCATGGGCGGCACGGTTGAGAGCAGGGCGGAGTCGAGACGGATCTCGGAATAGAAGCTTTCACACTTGTCAAGGAAAAGCTCCTCTGTGAGCTCCGAATAGAAGGAGGTTGCCCAGCTTTGGTTGGGATCGAGCGTGTAGGCGTCTTTGGTGTGTGCATATTTGCGAACAATGTGATAGCCGGTGGAGGAGGGGATCAGCACAATGTCGCCGACCTTCAGCGAAGGGAGCGTCGTTGCGATGGTCTCCAGGTGCGCATAGTCGTTGCCGAGCGCGCTGTAATCGTACTGTATTTGCAGATAGTAACCGTCATCATATTCACTCAGATCAGCCGCATCGGTGCTTTCCTTTTTGATGGCGGCTTCAAAGTCTGCCGCTTCGACGCCTTGGAGCGAAGCGCAAAGTGCTTCGGCACGCGTTTTGAGGGCTTTCATCTCTTCCTCGGACATCTTTTCTGTGCGATAAGTTTTTCCATCCTCGGTCAAAAGGCGGTTCGGTTCTCCCAAGGGATTGTAGGCAATCTCGCTTTGGTTGGAGTCTTTCACGAAATAGACGGTGTCTCCGTGCTCGTCGACGATCGGCATGCCGTTTTCGTCAACACCCGCCACACCGTTTTCGGTGTCGTAGTAAATGTGTCCCTTTTTCGCGTCTTCGGTGTGGTAAAAGATGACGTCGCCGAATTTGTCGGTTTCATAGACGTAGTCATACGCCGCAAGGAAGATCTGACGGAAGTGGACGTAGTTCTTCTCTAAATATTCGTCCTTGATCTCAGCATCGATCAGGGAAGCGTTTTTTCCGTACAGATGCTCGCGAACCGCATCGGCTTTGGCATCGAGCAGATATGCCTCCTTGAGGATGTTGTAGTTCACCCCATAGGACGAGAGCACGGCGTTGAGCTTTGTCTTGGAACCGTCACCGTCGGTTTTCACCAGCTCATCCATGCGCTTTTCGACCTCCTCAAGTGCCGCGGCGGAGAGCGTGAGCTCTTCCTTTTCAAAGAGATAGAGCACAACGAGATAGTTTCGGCAGATGTTGAGAATGTTGTCACGGTAGTAATCGTTTTGGGTTTGAATATTCTCGCCGTCGAACTTGGCGGAATAGTTCCAGAACGCTTCTTTGTCGGCGGTGATGCCGTTTGCCGTGACGTTGTTGGCAAGCAGGTTGCCCTTGGTGCGGGAGAGCAGGAGTTGATAAAGATTGACCGAAATACTGACCTTGATGCCATCCTTTTCCAATGTCAAAAGGGGCTTGCCGTTTGATGCGCATGCGGCAAGCGTCAGACAGCAAAGAATGCACGCCAACACGCAGGCAACGGTACGGAGAAATGTTTTTTTCATGATGTTTTCCTTTCGTTTCCGTGTGGGAAGGATCTTTTCTATTATACAAGAAAAATGTCGATTTGTCTATGCCTTTTCATTGCGAATTTCAATATATTTTTCAAACAAATTGTAAATTAGCATCAAAACGTCGTCTCCCTTTTGCGGCCGCAGACAAACGTGCGGCTCTCCCGACATGATCACGCGGAGTCTGCCGAAGAGGGCAGAAAGCTCAGACCATACGTCGATGTCGAATTTTTGCGGATAAAGATGGATCTCCGAGGCGTCCTGTCGGATCGCGGTGAACCGGCTTTTGACGGCAAGCGAGTGGATGAGCGCGATGCGCAACAGATTGCGCGTGGCGATCGGCGGCTCTCCGAAACGGTCGAGCAGCTCGTCGGTGACGTCCGAGAGATCCTCCTCCGATGCGATGAGCGCGATCTTTTTGTAGAGTGCCATGCGCTGCGCGGGGAAGGGAACGTATTTTTCGGGAAGATAGGCGTCGAAATTCAGGGAGACCGTACACTCGGTCTCGGGTTCGGCAACCGTCTCGCCTTTTTCCTCCAGAACCGCTTGATTGAGCAGTTTGATATAAAGGTCATAGCCGATCGCGTCAAGATGCCCGTGTTGCTCGGCACCGAGAATGTTGCCGGCACCGCGGATCTCCATGTCGCGCAAGGCGATCTTGAATCCCGCACCGAATTCGGCGTATTCACGGATCGCCTCCAATCGCTTTTGCGCGATCTCGGGGATCGAGCGGAAGGGGGGATAGGTGAAATAAGCGTAGGCGCGGCGCGAGGAGCGTCCGATGCGTCCGCGGATCTGGTGAAGCTGAGAAAGCCCGAGCCTGTGGGCGTTCGATACGATGAGGGTGTTGGCGTTCGGGATATCCACGCCGGTTTCGATGATCGTTGTGCAAACGAGAATATCAATTTCTCCCACGAGCATCCTCTCCCAGATCTTTTCCAATTCGGTCTTGTCCATTTTGCCGTGTGCCACCGTGATGCGCGCTTCGGGAATCGCCGCGGAAAGCTTGGCGGCAAGTGTGTTGATGGTTTCCACGACGTTGTGCAGATAGAAGATCTGTCCGCCGCGTCTCATTTCTCGTCGGATCGCCTCCTCAATGATCAGATCGTCCTCCTCCAAAACGTAGGTCTGAACGGGGAGGCGGTCGAGGGGGGCATCGTCGAGGATCGAGATGTCGCGGATCCCGCCCATCGCCATATTGAGCGTGCGGGGGATCGGGGTTGCCGAAAGCGAAAGCACGTCCACCCCTTCCGAGATCTGTTTCAGCTTTTCCTTTTGTGCCACTCCAAAACGCTGCTCTTCATCGACGATCACTAGTCCGAGATCGTGGAAGGAAACGTCCTTGGAGAGCAGGCGGTGTGTGCCGACGATGATGTCGACCTCGCCGCGCGCCAAGCGGCGCAGCGTGAGTGCTTGTTGTTTTGGGGTGCGGAAACGTGAGAGCATATCCACGTTGACCGCAAAGGCGCGCATGCGGCTGACGATGGTTTGGTAGTGCTGGAGCGCCAGAAGCGTCGTGGGGACGAGAATGGCGACCTGCTTTCCGCCAAGCACCGCTTTGTATGCGGCGCGGAGTGCGACTTCGGTCTTGCCGTATCCCACGTCTCCGCAGAGCAAACGGTCCATCGGTGCGGCGTGCATCATATCTTTTTTGATCTCGTCCGCAGCGGAGAGCTGGCTTTCGGTCTCATCGTATTCAAAGGCATCCTCAAACGCCTTTTGATAGTTGTCGTCTGCCGGAAAGGCGTGACCGGGGCGGCGCATACGCTCGGCGTAAAGCTTGATCAGATCCTTCGCCATATCCTTAACCGCCGCCTTGGCGCGTGCCTTGGATTTTTTCCAGGAATCGCTTCCCATTTTGGAGAGCTTGACGGTGCCGTCGTCGGCGTGCGCGCCGATATATTTGGAGACCTTATCCAGCTTCTCGGTGGGGAGGAAGAGCTTATCGCTCCCCGCATAGCGAATGCCGATGTAGTCGCGCGTGATACCGTCGCAGGTCAGCGTTTCGATGCCGGTGTACTGTCCGATACCGTAGGTCTCATGGACCACGTAGTCTCCCTCTTCCAGCTCGGCGTAGGAGAGAATGCTTTGAGCGGTCTTTTTCTTCTTTTTGCGAAGCGAGGATTTTGTCGAAAGCGAGAGTGCGCCGACGCGGGCGTCCGGCATGGTCGAGAGCACCGCGAGCTTGGGTGCCATCAGTTCAAATCCCGCAAGCAGATCGCGGAACAGCACCGCAACGGTGCCGCGCGCAAGCTGTTCGGGAGATTCGGGAGCCGCGACCGTCAGAAAGCCTTGCTCGGCAAGCTTTTCCTCGATGCGTTTGGCTTCAACCTCGTTTTCGGTCAGCACAAGACAGCGGTAGCCGCCTTTGATATAGTTGTCAAGATCCTCAAAGAAGAGCGATTCGTTTTCCGAATAGGACACCGTGTGGCGCGTGCGGAATCCGAAGAGTCCCGCGAGGCGTTGGTCGGTGACGTTGTATGCGATCGAATCGACGTGAAGCGTGACGTTGGATGCGCAAAAGACCTCAAGAGAGGAGGCTTGTTTGGTATATTCAGCGTGTTTCGGCGCAATCGTACCGCTTTCCAAAAGCTCGATCACGGTTTGATCGGTGTGCCACTGAGCCGCCTTGAGGCGATCCGCGACGGCGTTGGTGCCGTGCATCAGAACCAGTTTTTTGCCCTCTCCGAAATAGTCCAGAAGGCAGGCACGCTCGGGATAGACCAGCGTGATATATTTGTCCAAAAAGCAGATCTCGCCCTCGCCGCGCTTGGCGCGGTCGATCGCAGCCCCCTCCTTGACCAGCTCCTCGCAGGCACGCTCGTCTTTCGCCGCGCGAAATTGTGCGGATACCGCTTTTTTGAGACGGTCGAAGACTTCGTCCGTTGGGAGCAGCTCGCGCGCAGGCGTAAAGGCGGCGAGAACAACGTCCGAGGTCATGCGCTGGGTTTCGGGATCGAACAGCCCCATGCGGTCGATCTCGTCGCCGAACAACTCGATGCGAAGCGCGTGCGACGCGATCCGCTCACCGCCGTCACTGTCCAGAAATCTGCCGTGGGGTGGATAGATATCCACGATCCCACCGCGCAATGCGAACTGTCCGGGGCTGTCGACCATGTCCACGCGCACGTATCCCGCGTTTTGCAGGCGGAGCGCGATCTCGTTTGTCTCCAAAGGGTCGGTCGCGTCAACGACGATCAGGTTTTCGGAAAGGACGCGAGGCGGTACGGTGTAGCCGAGCGCGGCGTCCGGCGTGGTAAGTACCACGTCATAGCTGTCTGCCAGCAATCCCGACAACACGCGAAGCCTCTCATGCTCGTACTCATGGGAGGCGGTGATGTTATAAAAGGTGAGATCCCTTGCCATATAGAACGCCGTGCGCAGGCCGTAACGCTCAAGCATTGCCGAGAGACGGACACAGTCCTTTTCCTCGGGGCAGAGCAGAAGCGCCGCGCCGCCGCGGAAGGCGGCACTGTCCTCGAGGATTGAGACCAGAAAGGCATCCGCCGCACCGTCACAGAGGCCAGAGGCGAGAATGGGAAGGGGATTGGAGCGAAAATCGCGCTCCAGCGTGTGCAACAATTGGTTGTATTCTTTGTCCAACCGAATCGAGCGGGTTAAAATGCTCATATGGGAGCTCCTGAAAAAATTAGTTGGCTTTTGGGACGGGGGTGTGAGAATTGCAGATCTGCATGGCGGTGTCGAAATCTCCGTCGAGGATCTTTTCGATGCCGCACTTGGCGTCGGCAAAGCAATCGAAGAGATCCTTCTTTTCCTCTGCGGAAAATTCCGAAAGAACCCAAGAGGCAAGATCATAATCGGGATGTGGCTTCGCGCCCACACCCATGCGCAGACGAGGGATCGCATCGGTTCCCATGCAGACGATGATGTCGTTCAGACCCTTCTGTCCGCCCGCGCTGCCCTTGCGGCGCACGCGCATCTTGCCGGGAGCTTGCGCGATGTCATCCGAGATGACGAGAATGTTTTCGGGCTCGATCTTGTAGAACGCGGCAGCTTCCTGTACGGCGATCCCCGAGTTATTCATCAGGGTTTGGGGCTTCATCAGAAGCACGCGGTGAGAACCGATCACAGCCTCGCCGCACAGCGCGTGAAACTTGGCGCGGTCCACGCGCACGCCGTACGCTTCGGCGAGATAGTCCAGCGTCAGAAAGCCGGCGTTGTGGCGCGTCATCTTATATTTTTCTCCGGGATTTCCGAGTCCGACGATCAGGTGAGAGATCGGTTGCTTGACGGGATCTTCTTTTTTGGCGATCTGCTTGAACAGATCAAAAATATCAGCCATAAAATTCCTTTCGTGCGGCTTTTTCGAGCATTTTGCAATGAGGGCAGGGGATGCCGACAATGCAAAACGCGCCCGATTCCCGTGAAGGGGAACCCGCCGCTGACATGTCATTTACTTTCATAACAGTTATTATACTATATTTTCTTTTTCCTGTCAAACCTTTTTTGGGAACCTTTTCTTTGTTCATGAAATGTTTACATTTTAGAGCGCTTTTATGTGAAGAAAAGTATGGAAAAAAGGAGAAAAATATGGTATAATATATGCGCTGTGAGCCAAAAAGGGCAAAAAACGGCTCTTTTGTTGTGCGCAGTAAAGGATCGTCAAAAAATATATTTATATATGGAGGATTACCAAACATGGCAAAGAAGTATTGCTATCTGTTTTCCGAAGGCGACGCAAGCATGCGTGAGCTGCTCGGAGGAAAAGGCGCAAACCTTGCTGAAATGACCAAGATCGGTCTCCCTGTTCCCCAGGGCTTCACCATTTCTACCGAGGCTTGCACTCAGTATTATGAGGACGGAAGACAGATCAACGACGGTATCATGGCCGAAATCATGGAGTATATTGTAAAGATGGAGAAGGTGACCGGCAAGAAGTTCGGTGATCTCGAAAATCCGCTGCTCGTTTCGGTTCGTTCCGGCGCGCGTGCATCCATGCCCGGTATGATGGATACCATTTTGAACCTCGGTCTGAACGAGGAAGTCGTTGAGGTTATGGCAAAGAAGTCCGGCAATGCTCGTTGGGCTTACGACTGCTACAGAAGATTCATCCAGATGTACTCCGACGTCGTTATGGAAGTCGGTAAGAAGTATTTCGAGGAGCTCATCGATAAGATGAAGGAAGAGAAGGGCGTGAAGCTCGACGTCGAGCTGACTGCTGAGGACCTCAAGGAGTTGGCAGGTCAGTTCAAGGCTGAGTACAAGGCAAAGCTGGGCGAGGACTTCCCCTCCGATCCCGTTGTTCAGCTCCAGGCTGCTATCGAAGCTGTTTTCCGTTCCTGGGACAACCCCAGAGCAAACGTCTACCGTCGTGACAATGACATCCCCTACACCTGGGGCACCGCTGTCAACGTCATGCCCATGGTGTTCGGCAACCTGAACGACAATTCCGGTACCGGCGTTGCCTTCACCCGTGACCCCGCCACTGGTGAGAATGTCCTCATGGGCGAGTTCCTCACCAACGCTCAGGGCGAGGACGTTGTCGCCGGCGTGCG